>CACWMM010000047.1:0-29157 GCA_902761955.1 uncultured Olsenella sp.
GGAAAGCGTCATGCCCGAGGTCTCCAGGTTCTTCTCGTCACGCTTCCTCAGAACCGTAAGGTAGACGGGAATGCTGATGAAAGATATCAGGATGCTCACGACGGCGGCGCTCACGCCCTTGGACGTCGCGGCGAGCGCGCCCACGGCGTTGCCGAGCGCGTTCGTGGCGAGCGCCATTCCCACAAGGCCCACCAGCGTGGAGAACACGATGCCCAGCCCCAGCCCCTTCAGCACGAAGCCCAGGGTGGACGGCGCGTCCTCGTCGTCCGGGTCGTACTCCAAAAACGAGCTCGTCGCGTAGCTGGCCGCGTCGCTCGCGGCGATCACGGCCATGGGGAGCGATGTCGTCAGCAACAGCGCGTTCGCGGCGCCCAGGGTGGGCGAGAAGAACGCGGTCAGCGCGGCTGCGCCCAGCATCCAGAAGAAGAACCACGCCTCGTTGCGCATGAGCCAGACCAGGCCCTCGAGGCTGCGGTGGTCGTCGGAGTCGCTCGTGGTGGCGCCGGCGATGCGCAGGTCCTCCGCGTGCTCGTCCTCCAGCACGTCGAGCGCGTCGTCTACGGTCACGATGCCCAGCAGGCGCTTGTTGTCGTCCACGACGGGAAGCGCCACCAGGTTGTACTTTGCTATGTCCTCCGCCACGTCCTCCTGGTCCTCGTCCGGGCTCGCGGTGATGAGGTCGTCGTCGATCGCGATGGCGGAAAGCCGGTCCGTGGGGTTCGCGATTGCGAGCGCCTTCAGCGTTACGACGCCGGAAAGGCGGCCCTCATCATCCGTCAGGTAGATGTAATAGACGGTCTCGAAGTCGTCCTCCAGGTTGCGGAGCTTCTCAACGGCGTCCGCCGCGGTCGCGTCCTCCGGAAGCGACACCACCTCGGACGTCATGATGCGGCCCGCGGTGTCCTCGCGGTATCCCAGCAGCTGGCGAATGGCCTTCTGCTCCTTCACGCCCATCAGGCGCAGCAGCTTCTCGGCCTTGTCGTAGTCCAGCTCGCTCACAAGCTCGGCCGCGTCGTCCGGGTCCATCTCGGACAGCATGCGCGACGCGTCCGTCTCCTCCATGTCGCCCATGATCTCGGCGGCCATGGCGTCGTCGTCGAACTCGGCCATCGTCTCGCTGGCCTGCTCGTCGTCTAGCTGCGCAAACACCTGGCCGCGCAGGCGCGGGTCAAGCCGCTCCAGGATGTCCGCGATGTCCGCGGGGTGCATGTCGTCCAGCGTCTTGTGCGATACGGACAGCTTCACGTTGGAAAGGTCCCTGTCCAGCAGGTCCATGTAGTTCCACGCGATGATCTTCTCGGGGATGGGCTTTCCCAGCGCGCGCGATATCTTCAGCACCACGCGCTCGAAGCCGGGGGATATGGAGCGCAGCAACCCGCGGACGCCCACCTCCGCGCCCAGCAGGCGCAGCTGAGAAGAGCTGGTGTCGCTCAGCTTCAGGTCGTTCACGCGCACGACGCGCAGGCCGCGCGTGTCGACGATCTGCTTGTTCAGGAGGTCTCGCGCCACGAGAACCTCGTTCGGCTGCAGGTACGAGAACCTGATGTCGGTCGCGACCACCTTCAGCTGCACCTTGTCGTCGTCGAACGAGTCGACGTACTTGCGCCAGCTGATCATGAGCGGCGTCTTGCCGGGGCCCTCCACGGCAAGCGCCGTCACGCGCGGAAACACCTCGCCCGTGGCGATGCCAAGGTCGTTGACCTTGCCGATCTTCTCGCCGCCGAGGTCGTAAACGGGATTTCCCAGCATCTGGGA
Source organism: uncultured Olsenella sp. (assembly GCA_902761955.1). Classification (GTDB taxonomy): domain Bacteria; phylum Actinomycetota; class Coriobacteriia; order Coriobacteriales; family Atopobiaceae; genus Parafannyhessea. Next base: position 1,756 of record CACWMM010000047.1, read on the forward strand.
CAGATAGATCATGCATGCTCCTTAGTTGGTATGCAGCGCGCCGGAAGCGCGGCGCGGCGACTCCAGAACCACCCTCCGGCGCTACCAACTGGGCACGCCCGAGGGTCATCGACTGTGAGGTCGAGGTTTCATCAATGACCCTTCTCGTAGACTGCAGATGCGCCCGCCCGTGGGGCGAGCCATGAAAACCGTACGTATTGTACACGCGAACGGGCAGGTTTCTGCAACGGTAGTGCAAGCAGAATGCAAGGTGCACAAAACCGCGTGCAAAAAGGGGAGAAGAACGGCCGTGACGACTCGTCCTTCTCCCCTTGGGGAAAGCTCTTTGCGACTTTGGCGCTGCGACTTTGGCGCTAGAACTTGACCTGCGGCGCCTGGCGCACGGAGGCGTCCGTCACCTCGAAGCCCTGGCGCATCTTGAACTTGGAGCCGGCCACGATGTTGCCGGGGAAGGTCTCGATCGCGTTGTTGTACTCCAGCACGCAGTCGTTGAAGCTCTGGCGCGCGTAGACGATCTTGTTCTCCGTCTCGGAGAGCTCTGCCTGCAGCTGCTGGAAGTTGGTGTTTGCCTTGAGGTCGGGGTATGCCTCGGCCACGGCAAACAGCGACTTCAGGGTGCCGCTCAGGATGTTGGAGGCCTCCATCTTGCCCTCGGGCGTGGTGGCGCTCATGACGGCGGAGCGCGCCTGCGTCACGGCCTCGAGCGTCTTGGACTCGTGCGCGGCGTAGCCCTTTACGGTCTCCACCAGGTTGGGGATGAGGTCGTTCCTGCGCTGCAGCTGGGCGTCGATGGTCTGCCAGGCGTTGTCGCAGCGGTTGTCCTTCTGGACGATCCCGTTGTAGAGCGAGATGAACCAGAGCGCAAGCACGACCACGATCGCGATGATGACAATGGCAAGCGGCATGAGGCGTCCTTCCTGTGGGAGGTTAGTCTGTAGGCAGAGTATACCCAGAATGGGCGCGTTGGTCTTGCGAGCGGAAAAACGTCTTCGGCAAGGGGGTGCGCGCAGTGTGCGAAAGCGTTTCCGGACGCTACGCCAAACGTGCTCCCTTGACCTTCGCAAGGGCCCTGAGCTTGGGATCTTCCCTTTCCATAAACACCGCGTCAAACTCTTGGGGGCTTGCGTAGCGATATGTGCCCCGCACGCCAAACTTGCTGCTGTCTGCCAGAAGGAAGCGATGCGCGGAGTTGCGCATGACCGTCTGCTTCACGATGCGGTCGTCCATATCGAACGTGCTCACGGCACCTCGCGAAAGGTCGACGCCCAGCGCGCCCAAAAACGCCTTGTCAAAGCTGATGGGCTCGAGCATCGCGCACGTCGCGGCGCCCAAAAACCCGTTGAACTCGCGGTTGACGTTGCCGCCGGTGCCGATGACCGTGAGTCCCTCGTTTGCGGAGAGCGCCTGCAGGGCGTCGATTCCGTTGGATACCACGACGCAGCGCCTGTGGCCCTGTGCCAGCAGGCGGGCGAGCGCGAGCGTCGTGGTGGAGATGTCGATGAAGATGGTCTCGCTGTCGACGATCTGCTCGCACGCCTTGAGCGCGATGGCGCGCTTCTGCTCTAGCCTCACGCCCAGACGCCCCCGCAGGTCGTGTTCTGGGGCGGTTGCGACGCTGGTGGCGCCGCCGTACACGCGCCGCAGCATGCCCTCCCCGTCAAGCCGACGCAGGTCCTTGCGGATGCAGTCCGGCGTGACGCGGAAGTTTTCCGCAAGCTCCGACACCGTGACGCGCCCGCGCTGCGAAACGAGTGCGACTATGGCGTCCTGTCTTTCTCGCGCGAACATGACACCTCGATAAAAAACGATAGAAAACGATAAACATGTGCAGACAAAATATAGCAGAAATAGAGGAACGGGCGAGAAAAACGCAGGTAAAGCTATACGAAAATTACCCTTGAAACCTAGCACAAAACGATTACAAGCAATATAGAATGGGGTCGAAGGCACAGGCAAGACGAAAGACAAACGAAAGAAAGAGGGTCCCATGGACGACTTCGAGCTCTACCTCGACACCGCGGACATCGATGCGATAAAGGATCTTGACCAGATCCTGAACGTGCAGGGCGTCACGACGAACCCGAGCATCCTGGCGAAGACCGGCGAGGACCCGCTGGTTGCTGTCCAGAAGATAATCGACTACTTCACCCCGGAGCAGAAGATCTTCATGCAGGTGGTCTCCACGGACCTGCAGGGAATCCTGGACGAGGCGCACTTCATCGCATCGCTCAGGCCCAAGAACATGTGCCCGAAGATTCCCGTGAGCCACAACGGCCTCAGGGCCATCAAGCAGCTGGAGTCCGAGGGCATCCAGTGCCTGGCAACTTCGATCTACAGCGCGGACGCCGGGTTCATGGCAGCGCACAACGGCGCGGAGTACCTTGCGCCCTACGTCAACCGCATGTGCAACTACGGCGGCGGCATGCAAGACGTGTGCGACCTGGTGGACATGCTCGCGATGCAGAACTCCAAGACGAAGGTGCTTGGCGCCTCGTTCAAGAACACGGACCAGGTGCACACGCTGATTGCGGCGGGCATGCAGGCCGTGACGCTGCCGGTGGACGTGGCGTACAACATGATCGGCCACCCTGGCGTGAAGATTGCGGTGGACGAGTTCACCGCCAACTGGCAGAAGGCTTACGGCCGCACGACGCTTCGCGCGTAGGAGCCGCCGGATGTCGTACCGGCGCACGTATATGCCGGCGCGCACATATATAAGAGTGTTGCCAACATAAGGGTGTCTCCAACGAGGGCCTGCCGAGCGCGGGCCCTCGTTCTTCTCGCCCCGGGCGCTACAGGGGGAGCGCGCGGTACGTGGGCATGCCCATGCGGCGCAGGGAGTCGAGCACGGCGGGGTCTTTGGAGTCCGTGACCACGGCGGAGAAGTCCTTGAGCGAGGCAAAGCGGAACAGGCCCTTGACCTGGAACTTTCTGGCGTCCGCTAGCAGGAACTTGTAGGACGCGTTGTGGATGACGCGCTCCTTTACGGAGCCGCTGTCGATGTTGTTGCAGGTGACTGCCGCGAGGTCCAGGTTGACGCCGCTGGCTCCGATGAACGCCTTCGAGAAGAGCAGTGGCTCGAGCATGCTGATGGTGGTGTCGCCGACGAAGCCGTTGAGCTGGACGTTGAGGTAGCCGCCCGTGCCGAGGGCCGTGACGTGCTTCAGGTTCGAGAGCTTCTGCAGCACCTCGATCATGTTGGTGGTGACGATGACCTGCTTGTCGCCGCGGGCGATGAGGTCTGCGAGGAAGGTGTTCGTGCGCGATATGTCGAGGAAGATGGAGTCGCCGTCGTGAATCTCGAGGTAGGCCCTCTTTGCGACGGCCAGCCTGCCGGCGTCCTCCGCGCTGAGCGGGGTGGCGGGCATGTGGGGGACAGCGCTTTGCGTGGTGACATGAGGGGGTTGCTGCGAAGGCGCCTCGTCCTTCTCGCCAATGCGCGTGGCGCCACCGTACACGCGGTTGCACTTGCCTTCCTTCGCAAGCGCCTGCAGGTCCTTGCGGATGCTGTCCACCCCAACGCCAAAGCGCGACGCAAGGTCATCGACCTCGACCCGACCGTACTGGTCGAGAAGGTCAAGAATCTTTGCGCGACGCTCGCCTCGGAACAAGGGACACCTGCCTCTCTGGAAGCCCCATGAATGGTAACGTGCCGCCTACCAGAGACACGAAAACGACACCTACAGCTTAAAGCTGGAACAAACTTGGAACAAGCGGAAGAAACTGGAAAAACTTAGTTGAAAATCTGGAAAAATCTGGAATAGAATATGGACGTTCTAAGAAGCGTGCAGGATGAAACGAAAATGGCTTCCAAGGAATTATGATGCCTTCAAATTTCGTCCACACGGAAACGAAGGAGTTCACATGGCGCTCACTATGTCGGACATGCTCAAGCGCGAGAACGTTCAGATTGTCGACTCTTGCAAGGACTGGGAGGATTCCGTCCACGTGGCGGTTCAGCCCCTCGTTGACGGCGGCTATGTGAAGCCCGAGTACATCGACGGGATCATCCAGAACGCAAAGGAGCTTGGCCCCTACTTCGTCCTGGTTCCCGATCTGGCGCTGCTGCACGCGCGTCCCGAGCAGGGCACGATCAAGAAGCAGCTTGCCGTCACCGTCGTCCGCAAGGGCGTCGAGTTCAAGAAGGGCGAGCCGTGCCGCGTGCTCGTCACCCTGGCCGCAGAGGACTCTGACTCGCACATCGACGTCATGAGGATTCTGGCCAGCATGTTCGCGGACCCCGCGAACATCGAGAAGGTCGCAACCGCCGAGGCGGCGGACGACGTGTATAGCCTGTTCGTCAATTTCCCTGCTGCATAACGAGGACGGCTGGGAGTTGGTGTAGGGAACTGTAAGTAAGTACGAGTTAAAAAGGGGGAATCATGGCAGTACTTGGGTTTATTGTCAACATTCTGTCTACGCCGGCAATTCTTGTCGGTCTGCTCGCCCTTCTCGGCCTTGTCCTTCAGGGCAAGCCGGCGGAGGACGTGCTCAAGGGTACCATCAAGACAATCGTGGGCTTCCTGGTCCTTGGCGCAGGCTCTTCGTTCCTGCAGTCCGATTCGCTGCTGGCCTTCGGCCAGGTCTTCAACTACGCCTTCAACATGCAGGGCGTCGTTCCCAACAACGAGGCGGTCGTCGCTGACGCACTGAAGAACTTCGGTTCCGACTCCGCCATCGTCATGGCCTGCGGCATGGTTCTCAACATCGTCCTCGCGCGCTTCTCCCGCATGCCGTACATCTTCCTGACCGGTCACCACACCCTGTACATGGCCTGCATGCTCACCGTCATCCTCGGTGGCGCCGGCGGCCTCACCGGTCCCGCGCTGTGGATCGCGGCTGGCAGCATCCTTGGCCTCATCATGGTGCTGTCCCCTGCCTACTGCCAGGTTACCTATCGCAAGGTTACCGGTGGCGACGCGATCGCGCTCGGTCACTTTGGCGGCATCGGCTACTGGTTCGCAGGCGTGATCGGCAAGCTCTTCGCCAAGGACCCCAACCGCAAGAGCACCGAGGAGATCAACTTCTCCAAGCGCCTCATCTTCCTGCGTGACACCACCGTCTCCATCGGCATCACCATGTTCTTCCTGTTCCTCATCGTGACCGGCGTTGCCGTCGCCCGCGGCATCCTCAACGTCGACCCCACGAACGAGGCCTACTCCCACCTCGGCGTCCTCCTGAACTACAACCAGGAGACCACGACGAACTGGATCGTCTGGTGCATCACCGCCGGCCTGTCCTTCTCTGGTGGCGTCTACATCATCCTGTCCGGCGTCCGCCTGATCATCGGCGAGATCGTCCCCGCCTTCAAGGGCATCGCTGACAAGCTCGTCCCCGGCGCCAAGCCCGCCCTGGACTGCCCCGTCGCCTTCACCTACGCTCCCAACGCCGTTATCATCGGCTTCCTGTCCTCGTTCGTCGGCGGCATCGTTGGCCTGCTCATCCTCGTGGGCGTCAACGCCGCCATCCCCGTCGCCCTCATCCTTCCCGGCGTCGTTCCTCACTTCTTCTGCGGCGCTACCGCAGGCGTCTTCGGCAACGCCGAGGGTGGCCTGAAGGGCTGCATCGCCGGCGCATTCGCTCACGGCCTGCTCATCACCTTCCTTCCCGCCATCTGCATGCCCGTCTTCACGAACCTCGGCTACACCGGAACCACCTTCTCCGACGCCGACTTCTCCTGGCTGGGCATCGTGTTCGGCAACCTCGTCCACTTCGCTGGTGGCGCCGTTCTGGTCATCATCTGCGTCGTGCTCTACCTGCTGCCGATCATCTACAACTTCGTGGCTCCCAAGAAGGAGGCCAAGGAGGCGTAGTCTGCCGGTGCGTTCGGTAAAGCGTCTCTAGCTCTCGCGAGCTTTCGGGGCCGGGGACCTCAGGTCTCCGGCCCTTTTTTCGCGCTTTGCGGTGGCTCGATGGCGTCAGGCGGCAGCCGCTCGCCATCGCATCCGCAACGGGTAAGATAGGTTTCAAATCCATTTCGTTGCCACAGGGGCGGCGAAGGTTCTCAAAAAGGAGAATGCAAGATGGCTATCCACAAGATTCTGTGCTGCTGCGGATCTGGTCTGGGCTCCAGCCTCATTGTCCACATGAACACCGAGGAGGTCGTCAAGAAGCTCGGCGCAGACTTCGTCAACAACATCCCCGACGACAAGAAGATCGTCCTCAAGAACATCCTCGACAAGAACGAGCTCGAGGAGAAGCTTAAGGCCCACCTCGGATAGCGACGCTTTCAAGGCCAGGCACCCAAGGCGCCTGGCCGTTTTATGAGAAGAGCAAAGGAGTGCAAGTGGAAGAAAAGCAGTACAACGACATCAAGCTGCTTGCGGCCAAGGTGCGCCGTGACGTAGTCGCGATGCTCCAGCACCGTGGTTACGGCCACGTCGGCGGGTCCCTCTCGCTGGTCGAGGCCTATGCGGTCCTCTACGGCAAGCAGATGAAGTACGATCCCAAGAACCCGAAGTGGGAGGAGCGCGACCGCATCGTCCTGTCCAAGGGTCACGCTGGCCCCGTGGCATACTCCACCCTCGCCGAGGTCGGCTTCTTCCCGACCGAGTGGCTGTACACCCTGAATGACGGCGGCACGAGGCTTCCGTCCCACACCGACCGCCTGAAGACTCCTGGCATCGATGCCACTACCGGCTCGCTTGGCCAGGGCACCTCCGAGGCCGTGGGCATCGCCCTCGCGCTCGACAAGAAGGGCTCTGACGCCTACACGTACCTCTTCGTGGGCGACGGCGAGCTCAACGAGGGACAGTGCTGGGAGTCCTTCCAGTTTGCGGCCGCGAACAAGCTGCACAACCTCATCGTGTTCATCGACGACAACAAGCGCCAGCTCGACGGCTGGACGAAGGACGTCATGAACCCGTTCGACATCGCCGAGAAGATGCGCGCATTCGGCTTCAACACTCAGAGGGTTGATGGCCAGGACATCGTCGCCGTGGACGCCGCCATCACCGAGGCGAAGCAGAACAAGAAGTCCGCCAACTGCATCGTCCTCGACACCGTGAAGGGCGCGGGCATCCCCTACTTCGAGGAGACCGAGTCCAACCACTCCATGAAGTGGAACAACGACGAGATTAACGCCGCGACCGACGAGGCGATCAAGAAGCTCAACGAGGAGATCGAAGGGGGTGAGGCGTAATGTTCAAGCTCGCAGAGGACTTCGGTGCCGCAGGCACCCCGTATCGCGACGCCTTCAACAACACCCTCATCGATGTCATCAAGAATGACGACAGGGTGTACATGCTCGAGGCTGATCTTGGCGGCGCCTCAGGCACGCTCAAGATCCAGAAGGAGTGTCCTGGACACTTCGTCGAGATGGGCATCTCCGAGCAGGACATGATGGGCACCGCGGCGGGCATGAGCTCCGAGGGCCTGATTCCCTTCGTGCACACCTTTGGTCCGTTCGCGACGCGCCGCGCCTTCGACCAGGTCTACCTGTCCGGCGGCTACGCGCACAACACCATCAACATCTGGGGCTCCGATCCTGGATTCACGGTGGGCGCAAACGGTGGCACTCACACCACCTGGGAGGACATGGCGCTCATGCGCACCATCCCCGGGTCCGTCGTGTGCGATGCCGCTGACCCCGTCCAGATGGCCTGGATCGTCCGCGAGTTCGCGAAGACCCCCGGCATCAACTACGTGCGCGCCGGCCGCAAGGCGTCGTTCAAGGTGTATGCGGAGGGCTCGACCTTCGAGCTTGGCAAGGGCAACGTCATCAAGCAGGGTTCCGACGTACTCGTCGTCTCGCAGGGCCAGTTGCTGAAAGACGCTATGGAGGCCGCGAAGTCCCTGGACGAGCAGGGTATCTCCACCGAGGTCATCGACATGTTCTGCGTGAAGCCGCTCGATGTCGACCTGCTTCTGAGCGAGGCTGCCGGCAAGAAGGCCGTCGTCACGTTCGAGAACCACGGCGTCATTGGCGGCCTGGGCGACGCATGCGCGTCCGCGCTCATGGAGGCCGGCGTATCCGTGCCGTTCAAGCGCCACGGCGTCGTCGAGAGCTTCGGCCAGGTGGGCACCATGGACTGGCTGCAGAAGGAGTTCAAGCTGACCGCGGCTGACCTTGAACAGACCGTGAAGGCTCTTCTCGCCTAGGCGGCTTTTCCCTGTGCCTGCATGGTGCAAGGCATATGCAAGAGAAAAATGGGGCGTCGTCCGCGGTGGACGGCGCCCCTTTGCAAAAGCCCGGCCATGCCGGGCGGTGTGACAATGGCGGAGGGAGAGGGATTCGAACCCTCGGTACGGGAACCCGCACGGCGGTTTTCAAGACCGCTGCATTCAACCACTCTGCCATCCCTCCGTGGTCAAGTGGATATATCCTAACGCATAAGGTTCGAAAACGTAAGCGAGGATGCGGTGGTGGACGAGAAGGACGTGGCGCCCGGCCTTCATGCGGCTGGCGCTTGACGAGGCCCGCGCGGCGGCCGCGGAGGACGAGGTGCCCATAGGCGCCGTCGTCGTGTGCGACGGGCGCGTGGTGGCGCGCGCCCACAACCGCCGCGAGCTGGACGAGGACCCCTCCGCGCACGCGGAGTTCAAGGCGATGGTGGACGCGTCGCGCGCGCTGGGGCGCTGGCGCCTGACGGGTTGCACCGTGTACGTGACGCTGGAGCCGTGCCTCATGTGCGCCGGGCTCATGGTGAACGCGCGCGTGGACCGCTGCGTGTACGGCGCGCCGGACCCAAAGGGAGGCGCGCTGGGGACGCTGTACGACGTGAGCCACGATCCGCGGCTGAACCACGAGTTCCAGGTGACGCCTGGCGTGCTGCAGGGGGAGTGCGCATTGGTGCTGCGCGAGTTCTTCCGAGCGAAGCGCGCGGCGAGAAAGGCGGCCGCACGTTTGGCGGGTGCCGGCACCGCGGGCCGCGATTCGTCCGCTGGCGAACAATAGGCACGTTCTGCGGTACCAGAGGTTTCGTTCTTCTCGGATATCCGCTATCTTTCTTTTAGCTTTGTGCACGCGACGAAGGGGTTTGGATGAAAGAGTGGTTCGATGCGCAGGACGTGCGCGACGCGCGCGAGAGAATCAGCCCGTGGGCGCGCGTGACGCCACTTGAGCAGTCCATCTACCTTGACTATGCGGATCGCAACTACCAGTTCAAGCTCGAGAGCCAGCAGCTGGGCAAGAGCTTCAAGATTCGCGGCGCACTGAACACCATCTCGCAGTTGTCTGACTACGAGAAGCGCCACGGCGTGGGCACGGTATCGACGGGAAACCACGGCGTGGCGGTGGCCATCGCGGCGCACGTGCTGGGCATCCCGGACTGCTCCGTGGTGGTGCCGCTGGGCACGCCGCACGCGAAGACGGACCGCATCCGGTTTTACGGCGCGCGCTCGATGATGCTGGGCGCGGATTACGACGACGCCCTGACGCTGGGCATCAACTACATCGACCGCGCAGAGATGTTCTATGTGGACCCGTTTGAGCACGACACGCGCGTGTACGCGGGCCAGGGGACCATCGGCCTCGAGATCATGGAGCAGAACCCGGACGTCGACACGATCGTGGTGCCCATTGGCGGCGGCGGTCTGTGCACGGGCATCGCCGTGGCCGCAAAGTCCATCAACCCCAACGTGCGCATCGTGGGCGTGCAGACGGCAGCCTGCCCGGCGATGGTGGACTCCATCCGCGACAACGTGTGCTACAACCGCTTCCCGACGAAGGGCGACACGGTGTGCGAGGCCATCGTGGGCGGCATCGGCGAGATTGCCTTCGACATGCTGCCGAGCCTGATAGACGACATCGTGGTGGTGAGCGAGAAGAGCATTCGCTCCGCGTTCAAGTTCATGATCGAGCGCGAGCAGCTGTCCGTCGAGGCGGGGAGCGCCATGGTGGTGGCCGCGGTGCGCGAGTTCCCGGAGCGCGTGGGCGGCAAGAACGTGGCGCTGGTGATCAGCGGCGGAAACCTGGACATCAACATTCTTACGAGCGTGCTCGCGGAGGACTTCGAGGAGTAGCACCGGTGGCAGCGCCGCCGGGCTTGCGCCGTGCGGGAGAAGTGCCCGGCGTGCGGGCGCAGGCGCCTTGCGTGCAGCCTAGATTACCTGGAAGATGAAGAAGTCGAGGTAGTGCGTCTGCGGCACGCCCCAGAGGATTGGGTGGTCTGGCGCCTGCTGGCGCTCTTCCACCTGCTTGAGCTGAACGTTTGCCTGGTGTGCGGCCTCGGCGATCGCCTTGGCCAGAAGGTCGCGCGTCATGAAGTGGCTGCAGCTGCACGTGGCGAGGTAGCCGCCGCGCGGCAGCAGTCGCATGGCCTCGTAGTTGATTTCGCGGTAGCCGTGGCTCGCGTTGCGCACGGTGGAGCGGCTCTTGGTGAACGCGGGCGGGTCGAGCACGATGAGGTCGAACGGGCCACCCTCCTGGCGCAGCGCCTGCTTGTCCTGACGCAGGCGTGGCAGGTACTCGAGCACGTTTGCGCAGGTAAACGCCATGCGCTCGCTACCATCGGGTGCAAGCTCCAGGTTGTTTGCCTGGGCGTTCTGGCGCGCGAGGTCGATGGCGGTCTGGCTCACGTCCACGCAGCGCACAAACTGCGCGCCGCCGGCCGCCGCGTTGAGGCCGAACGGCCCCACGTGGCAGAAGCAGTCGAGCACGCGCCTGCCGGCCGCGATGCTGCGCACGGCGCGACGGTTGTACTTCTGATCCAGGAAGAACCCGGTCTTCTGGCTGTTCTCGATGTCCAGGTCGAAGAGGATGCCGTTCTCGCGCGCGAGCACGCGGGCGCTGTCCGGCACGGCGAGCGCCGGCACGTCCAGCCCCTCCGCCACGGCGCCGGCCGCCGCAAAGTCGTAGAAGCCCTTGTGGAGCGGCAGGCCCTCCTTCGTGCGGGCGGGGGAGTCGTTCCTCTCGTAGATGCCGCGGATGGCGACGCCGTCCGCCTGGAGCACCTGCACAAGCAGCGGGTAGATGGTGGGGCGCAAGAGCTGCATGCCCACGGTGCCCACCTGCGATACCAGCACGTCCTCGTAGCGGTCCACGATGAGCCCGGGGAACCCGTCCGCCTCGCTAAAGATCACGCGGCAGCAGTTGGTGTCCGGCTCGCACCCGGGCAGCGCGAGCGAGCCCATGGCGACCTTGCGGTGATCCCACGCCCACTCGACCTTGCGACACCAGAACGACGCGTCAAAGCGGTCGTTTGCGTTTCTGCTCACGACGCGCACGCGGATTTTGCTCTGCTGCGAGAGGAGCCCGGTTCCCTGGTAGGTGCCGTTCTCCTCCACCACGTCCACCACGTCCCCGTTTTGGGCCGCACGCCCGTCCGTGGGTGCGGGCTCGACGCGCAGCACTTCTCCCTCAAACACCCAGGGGTGGCCGCCCTTGAGCGAGCGGGCCGCCTTGGCCGTGACGACTACCTGGGGATATGGGCGAAGCTGCCTCATGCGATGGGCCTTCCTGTGGTTGGTGGGTTGTGGGACGCGCCGCAGCCTGGTTGCGGGACGCGGCCTGGTTGCGGGATGCAGTCTAGTTGCGCGCCGCGGCTTAGTAGTGACGGCCGTAGCGGCCGCCCTGGATGCCGCGCCCGCGTGCGCGCGAGCCGTTGAACAGGCTGCGCGTGGGCTTGGACGTGCTGCGCCCGGGGTTGGGCACGATGCGCGCGGGGTCGTACTCGAAGCCGTCGAGGTCCCACACGGGCACGAGCTTCTTCGTGAAATACTCGATCTCGCGCAGGGGGCTGATCTCGTCCGGCGCCACGAACGTGAACGCGAGGCCCTCGTGCCCGGCGCGGCCCGTGCGGCCGATGCGGTGCACGTAGTCCTCCGGGTCCATGGGCACGTCGAAGTTCACGACGGCGTCGATCCCGGAAATGTCGATGCCGCGGCTCATGACGTCGGTGGCCACGAGCACCTGCACCTCCGCGGAGCGGAAGCGCCTGAGCGCTCGCTCGCGCTCGCTCTGGTTGCGCCCGGAGTGCATGAGGTCGCACTTGAAGCCGCCGCGGCGGAGCATCTGCGCCACCTCGTCCACGCGGGTCTTCGTGCGGCAGAACACAAGCACGCGCTCCGGCGTGTAGCGCCGAAGCAGCGCCTCGAGCAGCTGCAGCTTCTGGCCCTGCGTGACGGGGCACAGGTGCTCCTCCACCGTGTCGGCCGTCTGCCCCACGCGCGCGATCTCGACCGTGGCCGGGTCCTTGAGCATGGTGTCCACGGTGCCCTTGATGGAGGACGGGATCGTGGCCGAGAAGAGCAGGGTCTGTCGCTCGCGGGGCAGCGCGGCGACGATGCGCCTGACGCTGGGCCAGAAGCCCATGTCCAGCATGCGGTCCGCCTCGTCCAGCACGAGGACCTTCACGTCGGCGAGGCTCAGGTGGCCGTGCTCCATGAGGTCGAGCAGGCGCCCGGGAGTGGCAACCAGAAGGTCGCAGCCGGCCTCGAGCCTGCGGATCTGCTGGTCGAGCTTCGCGCCGCCCATCACGACGACGGCCGTCTGGCCCGTCTGCTCGCACACGACGGAGACGACGTCCTCGATCTGCTGCGCGAGCTCGCGCGTGGGGGTGACTACCAGCGCGAACGGCCCAAACGGGTGGGCGTTGTGGTTTGGCGCGAGGCTCGCGTCGCTCTTGCGGCCGCGCTTGCGCGAGCGGCGGCGCTTCTTGCCGTCCGCCTTGCGGCTGGCCTCGGACTTAGGGGCCTTGTCCGCCTTCCCGCCGGTGCTCGGCTTGCGGCCGCGCTTTGCATCCGCCTTTGGCTTGCCGGCGTCTGCCGTGCGCGTGCCGTCCGCATCGTGCGCGCCGTCCTGCGGGGCGGTCTCGGGCTTGGCCGCCGCCTTGTGGTGGCGACGACGAGGCTGGCGGGCGGGGCGGATGTTGCCGTCCGCGTCCACCTTGGCTGAAACGGAGGCGCTGCCATCGGGTGCGTCGTCCGCGAGCACGTCGGGGCCGTCGTAGGAATCTCCGGCGTCCGGCGCACTCTCGTCCGTCGCGCCTGCGCTTGGCGCGTCGCCTAGGGTCGCCAGCGCGTCGACCTGCGGCTTGGCCGCGTCGGCTGGGGTCGCCTGGGCGTCGACTTGCGGCTCGACAACGTCGGCCGCGCTGGCAAGACGATCCTGCTCCTCGCGCGCCGCACGCGAGTACGGCGCGATAAGCTGCAGAATCGGCAGCGCGAACGCCGCCGTCTTGCCCGTGCCCGTCTGTGCGGACGCGATGACGTCACGGCCGGCAAGAACCAGCGGAATCGCCTGCTCCTGCACGGGTGTTGGTGTGGTGAAGCCCAGGGCGTCAATGCCCCGGAGGATGTGCTCGTCTAGCCCGAGCTCGGCAAATGACTTATTCATGACCCCTAGTATCCACCAACTGGGCGAATCTTGCACCAACATGCGCCCGTGGCGGCGCGTGCGCACACAATTTGCGCAGGTCAGGCGCACGACGTTCTTGCCTGCGCACAAGACCGCCCCTCTCGGCTCGCGAGCGCCGTGCTGCGCTGGCCCATTTTGCAGGTACACTGCCTCTGGCGTCGTAAGGGTCGCCCGACCCGTGCGGCCCGTTGGCCGCGGGCTCCTCGCCGGGAAGGGCGTTTGTAGCGCAGGAAAGGTGACGCGTATGGAGAAGATCTTGGTTACGGGCTTCGAGCCCTTTGGGGGAGAGCGGACGAACCCCTCGTGGGAGGTGGCAAGCACACTCCCCGCGACCATCGCGGGCCACGCCGTGGTCTGCGAGCGAATCCCCGTGTCGTTTAGCCGCGGGCCGGCTGCCGTGCTTGCGGCGATCAAGCGCGAGAATCCCGCCATCGTGCTCTGCCTTGGCCAGGCGGGCGGTCGCGCTAAGGTGACGCCGGAGTTCGTGGGCATCAACTACACGGACGCGCGCATCCCCGATAACGACGGCGCGCGGCCACGGGGAACGCGTCTGTTGGAGGGCGCCCCGGACGCGCACTTCTCCACGCTGCCCGTCCATGCGATGGCGCAGGCCATGGCCGATGCCGGCGTGCCCGCGGCGGTCTCGTACACCGCAGGCGCCTACGTCTGCAACGCCGTGCTCTTCTCGACGCTTCATGCGCTCGCGAAGTCCCGGTCCACGGTTCGCGCCGGCTTTGTGCACGTGCCGTATTCGCCGGGGCAGGCGCGCCGCCTGCCGGAGACAACGCCGTGTATGCCCGTTCCGCTCATGCGGAAGGCGATCGTGAGCGCCCTTGAGTGCGCCTGCTCGCAGGGCTAGCCGCGGCACGCAAATCGCGCGCCCGTCCAGCCGGAAAGTTGCTAAGGTAGTAGGCGTCCTGCGGCGTGCGGCCGCGGACGTAGAGGGGGAGTTCGGTATGCTCGCAAAAGCCAAAGCGTTGCCGGCCGGCACGGCGTTTCGAATGCGCTAGCGTCACGCAAGGTGGCCCCACTGCGTGACGGATCCAAGGCGGGCCGCCTGAACGGGGACCGGGACGCCTCAGCCCAGGGGCGTAAACTCGGTCTTGCAACTGCTTTGCTTTGGAGAAGAACATGCCCATCAATATTCCCGACGGCCTTCCCGCCAAGAAGATCCTGCACCAGGAGCGCATCTTCGCGCTCGAGGAGGAGGCCGCGACCGAGCAGCAGATTCGCCCGCTTGCCGTGGCGATCCTGAACCTGATGCCTACCAAGGTCGAGACCGAGACCCAGATCCTGCGCCTCATCTCGAAATCCCCGCTGCAGGTGAGCTGCGACTTCATGCGCGTCTCGAGCCACGAGTCCAAAAACACCCCCGAGGACCACCTCGTGAAGTTCTACCAGACGTTTGACGAGCTCAAGTCCAACAACTACGACGGCCTCATCATCACCGGCGCGCCCGTGGAGCAGATGCCGTTCGAGGAGGTCGACTACTGGGACGAGCTCTGTCGCATTATCGACTGGAGCCAAGAGCACGTGCTCTCCACCATGTACCTGTGCTGGGGCGCGCTCGCCGGGCTCTGGCACCTGTACGGCATCCCCAAGAAACAGCTGGGGAGCAAGCTGTTCGGGGTCTTCCCACAGCGCCTGTGCGACGAGTACAGCTTCCTCACGAACGGCTTCGACGAGGTCCACAACATGCCTCACTCGCGTCACGCCGCGATCGACACCAACGAGCTCGCGAAGCACCCCGAGCTCCACGTGCTGTCGGAAAGCTTCAAGACGGGCCCGGCCCTCCTTGCCACGCGCGACTTCCACGAGATATACGTGACGGGCCACTTCGAGTACGGCCGCGACACCCTCAGCAACGAGTTCTGGCGCGACTTCAAGAAGGGCCTGCCCATCAAGATCCCCGAGAACTACTTCCCGGACGACGACCCCGAGCAGCAGCCGCTCTTCACGTGGCGCGCCCACGCCAACCTGCTGTATCGTAACTGGCTTAACTGGGTCTACCAGATGACCCCGTACGACATCGACCAGATTCCCCGGACCATCGCGCAGCTGCGCGCGTCGAGCGACGGCATGGTGGACAAGTTCGAGGCGTAGCCGGTCCCCCGCACCCACTTATATACCAACTTATTCAAGCACTTGTTCATTTGAATAAGTAGTAGATAAGTGCTTGAATAAGTGTACGCAGTTTTCACCTGGCTGGAGGGGCGCATGACTCTTGTGAGCGAATACGAACCGATGACCGAAGAGCGCCTTGCCAAGATCGTGGCGCTCATGAGGACCATCGGGGTCGACACGCAGCTCTATGAAGTCAAGTCGTCCCGCCATGCGCTCACAAAGGACATTGCCCGTACCATCTCGGCCTTCTCGAACGGCTCGGGCGGATACATCATCTGCGGAATATCCGAGAAGGACGGCTTCACGCCGCTGGACGACTTTGACGTCAAGAGCGTCCAGGACGCGCTCGTGCAGACGTGCGCGGAGGCCCTTGAGCCTCCCGTGCGTCCCGACGTGCAGGTCCTGCCCTTCGAGGGCAAGCCGGTTCTTGTGGCAAACATTCCGGAGATGCGCCCTTCCGACAAGCCGTGCTATGTCAAGGCGAGCAACAAGTACCAGGGCTCGTATATCCGCACGGGGGACGGCGACCTTCGCCTCTCTAGCTACGAGGTCGACCGCCTGCTCGACGAGCACCGTCAGCCGCAGTACGACGCGTGCGTAGCGGAAGGCGCAACGATTGGCGACCTCAACCCCGATGCCAAGACAACGAGGCGCTCCTCAAGCTTGGCGTGCTCGCTCGCGATGCCCGCGGCGTGCTTCGCCCCACGCTCGCGGGACTCCTTGCCTTGGGCGATTATCCGCAGCAGTTCTACCCGCGTCTTTGCGTCGCCTTTGCCTGCTACCCGGGAACCCAGAAGTCCGACGTCAGCAACGCCGGCCAGCGCCTGGTTGACTCGGCGACCATGGTGGGGCCAATTCCCGACGTGGTTCAGGACGCCATTGCCGCCATAGACAGAAACACGAGGACGGGCGCCGTCGTCGAAGGCGCCTTCAGGCGAGAAGTGCCGGACTATCCCACGGTAGCCCTGCGCGAGGCGATCGTGAACGCGCTCATGCACAGGGATTACTCCCCCCAGTCGCTGGGCACGCCGGTTCAGATAGACCTTTACCAGGACAGACTGGAAATCCTGAACCCAGGGGGCCTATACGGCAACGTGACGACCCGGTCGCTCGGCAAGACGGGCATCAGCTCGACGCGAAACCAGCACCTTGCGAACCTGCTCGAAAGCACACCGTTCGGAGACGGCTCCTTCGTGGCTGAGAATCGCGGGACAGGCTACCAGACGATAGAGTCTGAGCTTGCCGACGCGCTCATGCCAGAGCCAATCCCGCGGGATTCCATCGCGTTCTTCTCGCTTACCTTCCAAAGGCGCCGCGTCACGCAAAGCGAGCTCTCGATGCCCGTGGGCGACCAGGTCAGGCAGGCCATCACGACGATCCTTGGCCAACAGAGCTCCGTAAGCACGACGGAGCTCGTGCACCATACGGGCAGGTCGAGGGCAACCGTGTACAAGTACATCCGCCAGCTCCTGGACGATGGCGTCCTGGAGCCAACGGAGCCCGCGCACAGCACAAAGCAGCGCTATCGCTTAACGAGGAAGTAGGCCCCCGCGCCCACTTATATACCAACTTATTCAAGCACTTGTTCACTTGAATAAGTGGTAGATAAACAAGTAGATAAGTCACGCCTCCCGGCGACGACGGCCTGCGCCCGGCGCATCATGCCCGCGTTGCATATTGCGCGCCCAATCGCGCACGTCAAGCATGGCATAACGTCTAGACTGTTGGGGTGGCGCGCCGGCGCCATCGCAATGCGGGCCACGTGCGGCCCGGCCCACGCTCGCCAAGGAGGACAGCTTGACCATCGTCGACATGCTGCGTCACAACGCGGCCGCATATCCCACCGAGACCGCCCTCGTCGAGGTCAACCCCGAGGTGCGCGAGAACCGCCACGTCACGTGGCGCGAGTACGACCTGGTCGAGAACACGGAGGACGAGCCGTTCCGCCGCGAGATGACCTGGCAGGTGTTCGACGAGCAGGCCAACCGCTTTGCGAACCTGCTGCTGTCGCGAGGCGTGCACAAGGGCGACAAGGTGGCCCTTCTCCTCTACAACTGCATCGAGTGGCTGCCGCTGTACTTTGGCATCCTCAAGACCGGCGCCGCCGTGGTGCCGCTTAACTTCCGCTATGCCCCGGACGAGATTGAGTATTGCATAAAGAAGGCTGACGCGGACATCCTGGTCTTTGGCCCGGAGTTCATCGGCCGCGTGGAGCAGATCGTGCCGCAGATCCAGCGCGGCAGGCTGCTGTTCTACGTGGGCGACGACTGCCCCACGTGGGCGGAGAGCTACCGCGAGCTCGCGATGCTCTGCTCCAGCGCCGACCCCATGATCCCGCTTTCGGAAAACGAGGACGCGGCCATCTACTACAGTTCCGGCACCACGGGCTTTCCCAAGGCCATCCTGCACCACCACCAGAGCCTCACCCAGGCCGCCCAGATGGAGGCCGTGCACCACAAGACCACGCACGACGACGTCTTCCTCTGCATACCACCGCTGTATCACACCGGCGCCATGATGCATTGGCTGGGGTCGCTCTCCGTCGGCGGCCGCGGCGTGCTGCTGCGCGGCGTGAGCCCCAAGACCATCCTCAAGACGGTGTCCGACGAGCGCTGCACCATCGTCTGGCTGCTCGTTCCCTGGGCGCAGGATATCCTGCTCGCCATCGAGGAGGGCACCGTCACGCTGTCTGACTACCACCTCGACCAGTGGCGCCTTATGCACATCGGCGCGCAGCCCGTGCCAAAGAGCCTCATCCGCCGCTGGAGGGAGGTCTTCCCCAACCACCAGTACGACACCAACTACGGCCTGTCGGAGTCCACGGGCCCCGGCTGCGTGCACCTTGGCCTGGAAAACATCGACCACGTGGGCGCCATCGGTGTGCCTGGCTACCGCTGGGAGTGCAAGATCGTGGACGAGAAGGGCGAGGCTGTGGAGCGGGGGGCCGTCGGCGAGCTGTGCGTGAAGGGGCCGGGCCTGATGGAGTGCTACTACAAGGACCCCGTCGCCACCGCAGAGACCCTCGTGGACGGGTGGCTGCACACCGGCGACATGGCCCGTCAGGACGAGGACGGGTTCTACTGGCTCGTCGACCGCAAGAAGGACGTCATCATCACCGGTGGCGAGAACCTCTATCCCGTGCAGATAGAGGACTTCATGAGCGGTTGCGACGCCATCCAGGACGTCGCGGTCATAGGCCTTCCGGACGAGCGCCTGGGCGAGATCGCCGCCGCGGTGGTGCAGTTGAAGCCGGAGTTCGTCGGCAAGGTGGGGGAGGACTACATCAACGACTTCTGCATGGGCCTTCCGCGCTACAAGCGCCCGCGCAAGGTCATCTTCGCGGACGTGCCGCGCAACCCCACCGGCAAGATCGAGAAGCCGCTCCTGCGCCGCCGCTATGGGGCGACGGACCTCGTGGACAGGGAGAACCAGGCCTAGCCCGGACGTGCGTTTTTGTTGTGCACGCGCAAACGCGGGCTTTGCGCGGATGCATACGCCATGCGAATTGTTGGTATGCGGTTCTTCTCGCCCCGTATTCAGAAAAATGTCAAAGGCGGCTAACACCGCTTGCGACCTGCGAAGGGCGAACACGCAGGCATTCCGCGGTTCTCGAAATGAATATCATTCGCTGGCCAACGTCATCAAAACGATGTGGACTGGAAACGTTTTCGATTCGACTTAGCAAAAAATCTCCATCTCAAATACAATTGGCCTAGTCGTAAGGCGACGTATGCCCGTGACTCAGGCGTCTCGGGCGTATCAAGACAGAAGGAGAAGACATGTCCGAAGCCCCCGAGACAAAAGCTCCGCAGGTCGAAGAGCCAACTCGCGACGATGGCGCGGCCATCATCGTCCATAGCGACGAGGAGCTGACCGAGAAGCTCGCCCAGATGCGCGAGGCCCAGAAGAAGTTCGCCACGTATACCCAGGAGCAGGTCGACAAGATCTTCAAGGCGGCAGCGCTTGCGGCCAACAAGGAGCGCATCCCCCTGGCTCAGCTCGCCTACGAGGAGACCGGCTACGGCGTCGTGGAGGACAAGGTCATCAAGAACCACTTCGCGGCCGAGTTCGTCTACAACAAGTACCGTGACACCAAGACGTGTGGCGTCATCGAGGAGGACAAGGCCTACGGCATGACGAAGATTGCCGAGCCCCTCGGCGTCGTCGCCGCGGTCATCCCCACCACGAACCCCACCTCCACCGCGATCTTCAAGACGCTGCTGTGCCTGAAGACCCGCAACGCCATCATGATCAGCCCGCACCCGCGCGCGAAGAAGTGCACCACCGAGGCCGCCCGCATCGTGCTCGAGGCCGCGGTCGAGGCCGGCGCGCCCGCGGGCATCGTCGGCTGGATCGAGAAGCCGTCCCTGGTCGCCACCAACACCCTCATGTCCGAGGCCGACATCATCCTCGCGACCGGTGGCCCCGGCATGGTCAACGCCGCGTACAGCTCCGGCACCCCCGCCCTCGGCGTCGGCCCGGGCAACAACCCCGCCATCATCGACGACTCCGCCGACGTCGTGAACTCCGTCAACTCCATCATGCAGTCCAAGACGTTCGACAACGGCATGATTTGCGCGACCGAGCAGAACGTGATCGTCCTCGACGGCGTGTACGACGCGGTCAAGGCCGAGTTCCAGAAGCGCGGCGCATTCTTCCTGCAGGGCGACGACATCGACAAGGTCGGCAACACCGTCATCGTGAACGGCGCCGTCAACGCGAAGATGGTCGGCCAGCCCGCCACCAAGATCGCCGAGACCGCCGGCGTCGAGGTTCCCGCCTGGACCAAGGTCCTCATCGGCGAGACCGAGTCCGTCGAGCCCTCCAACCCCTGGGCGCACGAGAAGCTCACGACCATCCTCGGCATGTACCGCGCGAGCGACTTCGACGACGCGCTCGCGAAGGCGTCCCGCCTCGTCGCGGACGGCGGCTACGGCCACACCTCCTCGCTCTTCATCGACACGCGCGAGACCGAGAAGGTCCAGAGGCACGCGAACGCCATGAAGACCTGCCGCATCCTCATCAACACCCCCGCTGCCCAGGGCGGCATCGGCGACATCTACAACTTCCAGCTCACGCCGTCCCTCACGCTGGGCTGCGGCTCCTGGGGTGGCAACTCCTTCTCCGGCAACGTCGACGTTCACCAGCTGCTCAACATCAAGTCGGTCGCAGAGAGGCGTGAGAACATGCTCTGGTTCCGTACCCCCGAGAAGGTCTACTTCAAGAAGGGCTGCATGCCCGTCGCCCTCCGCGAGCTCAAGGAGGTCTACGGCTGCAAGCGTGCCTTCATCGTTACGGACTCCTTCCTGTACAAGTCCGGCTTCACCAAGAAGATCGAGGAGCCCCTGGACAAGATGGGCATCGTCCACTCCAGCTTCTGGAGCATCTCGCCCGACCCGAAGCTGCAGGACGCCCAGAAGGGCGTGGAGCTGCTCCGCGCGTTCGAGCCTGACGTGATCATCGCCATCGGCGGCGGCTCCGCGATGGACGCCGGCAAGATCATGTGGACCATGTACGAGCACCCGGAGGAGAAGTTCGACGACATGGCCGTCGACTTCATGGACATCCGCAAGCGCGTCTACCGCTTCAAGAAGATGGGCGAGAAGGCCAAGTTCGTCGCGATCCCGACCTCCTCGGGCACCGGCTCCGAGGTCACGCCGTTCGCCATCATCACGGACGCCGAGACCGGCATCAAGTGGCCCATCACGGACTACGAGCTCATGCCGACCATGTCCATCGTCGACACCGACAACATGATGACGCAGCCCAAGGGCCTCACCTCCGCCTCCGGCATCGACGTCCTCACCCACGCCATGGAGGCCTACGTCTCCATCATGGCGTCCGACTACACCGACGCCATCGCGCTGAAGGCCGCGAAGCTCGTGTTCGACTACCTGCCGACCGCCTACAGCGAGCCCACCAACGTCGAGGCCCGCGACCACATGGCGAACGCCTCCTGCCTCGCCGGCATGGCCTTCGCGAACGCGTTCCTCGGCGTGAACCACTCCATGGCCCACAAGCTCGGCGCCTATCACCACATCCCGCACGGCTGGGCCAACGCCGTCATCCTCACCCGCGTCGCCCGCTACAACGCGGCCGAGCGTCCCACCCGCATGGGCACGTTCTCCCAGTACCAGTACCCGCAGGCCAAGAAGCGCTACGCCGAGATGGGCCGCTTCTGCGGGTTCACCGGCAAGGACGACGACGAGGTGTTCGAGAACTTCATGCAGGGCATCGAGGACCTGAAGGACTACATCGGCGTCAAGAAGACCATCGCCGACTACGGCGTGGACGAGAAGTACTTCCTCGACACGCTCGACGAGATGTCCCTCAACGCATTCAACGACCAGTGCACCGGCGCGAACCCGCGCTACCCGCTCGTGGCCGAGATCAAGTCCCTGTACCTGGACGCCTACTACGGACGTCCTGCGACCTCCTACGAGGACAAGGGCCTGACCATCCGCGATTCCGAGTAGCGTTTCTTGTCGTACACGCAAGATGAGGAGATGACTGCACCATGGAACTACCCAAGGACAAGAAGGTCATCAGGACCCGTCACAACAAGGTCGTCTACGACTGCGGTGACACCGTCGCTAAGGTCTTCAACGCCACGAAGCCGCCCGCGGACGTCTTCAACGAGGCGCTGAACCTCGCCCGCGCGGATCAGGCCGGCATCGACGTTCCCCAGATCGTCGAGGTCAGCAAGGTCGACGGCTCCTGGGCACTCGTCACCAAGAAGGTCGCGGGCAAGACCATGCGCGAGCTTGCGGACGAGGACCCCTCCAAGCTGGACGACGTCATGAAGGACTTCGTGAAGCTCCAGCTCGACGTGCATCAGCACAGGAACGACCTGCTGAACCGCCAGAAGGACAAGTACACGCGCATGATCAACTCCGTCTCGGAGGTGCTGGACGAGTCCACCCGCTACGACCTGCTGATGCGTCTAGACGGCATGCCCAACCACCAGAAGATCTGCCACGGCGACTTCGTCCCCTCCAACGTGATCGTCCGCGAGGACGGCACCGCGTGCATCTGCGACTGGGCCCACGCCAGCCAGGGCGACGGCTCGGCGGACTGCGCGGTATCGTACCTGCACTTCAAGCTGAACGGCCAGGACGACTTCGCCGAGAAGTACCTCAAGACCTACTGCGAGCTGCAGGGCACCACGGTCGAGTACGTCAGCCAGTGGTTCCCCATCGTCGCGGCGGCCGAGCTCGCACGCGGCCGCGTGGTCGAGAAGGACTTCCTCCTCAGCTGGATCTCCGTCGGCGACTACGAGTAGCCCGGGGGCGCAATCCCGGCACCGCGGCATGCGCCGCACGACATGAGCAAGACGGGGGACGGGGTCGCCGCGCGCGGCCCCGTCCCCTTTGCGCTTCTCGCCCGTGGCGCGCGTGGCCGCCGCTTGCCCATTGCGCGGCCTTGTTGTCAAAATCGAAACAACTATCCTAGACAATGGAGCCCTGGCACGAGCCCGGTGCTCGTGACGTGGGTCCTGCGGTGGGGCGGCCTGTCCGGCCCGCCGCGGGTTGGCGATGGGAGAAACGATGGCAAAGCAGCTGCTTTCGGGCAACGAGGCCATAGCGCAGGGCGCATGGGAGGCCGGCGTCAGGGTTGGCACGGGGTACCCCGGCACGCCCTCGACGGAAACGCTCGAGAACCTGGTCAGGCACGAGGACGTCTACTGCGAGTGGTCGCCGAACGAGAAGGTCGCGCTCGAGGTGGGCATAGGGTCGGCCATGGCGGGCGCCCGCACGCTCGTGACCATGAAGCACGTGGGCGTGAACGTCGCGGCGGACCCGTTCATGTCCGTCGCGAACACGGGCGTGAACGCGGGCCTCGTGGTGCTGGCCGCGGACGACCCGTCGTGCTACAGCTCGCAGAACGAGCAGGACTCCCGCACGTACGCGGCGTTCGCGCGCATCCCGTGCCTGGACCCGTCCGACTCGCAGGAGGCCTACGAGTTCAGCCGCGAGGCGTTTGCGCTGTCCGAGCGCTTTGACACCCCCGTCATGCTGCACGAGACCATGCGCATCGCGCACACGCGCACCATGGTCGAGCCCGCGGGCGCGCGCGAGGACGCGCCGCTGCGCGACTACGCCTCCGCGCCCCAGAAGTACGTCATGATGCCGGCGTTTGCCGTCGGCCGCATCAAGGCCACGAACGCGCGCGAGGACGCCCTGGTGCAGTTTGCCGAGAAGAGCGAGCTCAACCGGGTCGAGATGCGCGACACCAGCATCGGCGTCATCGTGGCCGGCGCGCTGTACAACCACGTGCGCGAGGCGCTGCCGAACGCCTCCACGTTCAAGCTCGGTCTCACGTGGCCGCTGCCGCCGGAGCGCCTGAGGCAGTTTGCGGCGTCCGTGGACAAGGTGTACGTGGTCGAGGAGGCGTGCCGCTACTTCCGCGATGCCATCGCCGCAATGGGCATCGACCTGAGCGAGCCGCCCGCGGTGCCGCTGCCGCGCTCCGGCGAGATCTTCCCCTCGCACATCCGCGCCAGCTTCGGCGCCGAGCTGCCCTCCCACGAGCAGGCGGCGCAGGACCTGCCGCCGCGCCCGCCCGCGTTCTGCGCCGGCTGCCCGCACAGGCTGGTCTTCTGCGAGCTCAGGCGCATGCACGCCATCGTGTGCGGCGACATCGGCTGCTACACGCTCGGAGCCGTCGCGCCGTACAAGGCGGTCGACTCCGTCATCGATATGGGCGCGTCCTTCTCCATGGCGCATGGCATGGAGCTCGCCGCCGCGCCGGAGCGCACGGGAAGGCCGGTCGTGGGCGTGATTGGCGACTCCACGTTTGCGCACTCTGGCATCACGAGCCTGCTGGGCACCGTGTACAACGGCGGCACGGGCACGCTCTGCATCTTGGACAACCGCACGACGGCCATGACCGGCACCCAGGGAAACCCCGTGAACGGCCTCACGCTCACAGAGCAGGCGGCGCGCGTTTCTCCCCTGATGGACGCCGCGCAGAAGCCCAGCATGCTCGACCGGCCGGCGGGCAAGCCGCTCGACCTGGTGGCGCTGTGCCGGGCCATCGGCGTGGACGAGGTGAGCGTGGTTGACGCGCAGGACCTCAAGGCCATCCGCCGCGCGCTCAAGGCGGCCACGTCGCACGCGGACCGGCTGAGCGTCATCATCTTCAAGAGCCCGTGCCGCCTGGTCGACCGCGCTTCTCGCCCGGCGCCGCGCATCACGGACTGCCGCAAGTGCGGATCGTGCATCCAGATTGGCTGCCCGGCCCTGGGCAAGGCGGCGGACGGCAGCGCAGAGATCGACCCGACCCAGTGCATCGGCTGCAACCAGTGCGTGCAGAGCTGCCCGTTTGGCTGCATCGCGTTCGAGGAGGAGTAGCATGCCACACGCAACCGCATCCGCCGAGGCCTCGACCATCGAGCTTGGCAAGCGCGTGACGTTGGAGAAGACCATGACCGTCCTGCTGGTGGGCGTGGGCGGGCAGGGCACGATCCTTGCCGGCAACATCCTGGCCATGTGCGCGTGCGAGGCCGGTCTGGACGTAAAGGTGTCCGAGATCCACGGCATGAGCCAGCGCGGCGGATCGGTCAGCACGATCATCCGCATGGGCCAGAAGGTGGACAGCATGATCTGCGACCCGGGCACCGCGGACGTCCTGGTGGCGTTCGAGGCGATGGAGGCCCTGCGCAACCAGCAGTTCCTGCGCGAGGGAGGGCGCCTCTTTGTGAACGACGAGACGATCACCCCCGTGCCCGTGAACATAGGAAACGCAACCATGCCGCAGAACGTTGACCGGCGCTTGGACGCGCTGGGCGCCACGCGCATGAACGCCGGCGCCATCGCGCGCGAGGCGGGCAGCCCCCGCTCCACCAACGTGGTGCTGGTGGGCGCGCTTTCCACGGCGCTACCGTTTTCGCGCGAGGAGTGGGAGGACGCCATCCGCCGTCGCGTACCGCCCAAGACCGTGGACGCGAACCTCAAGGCGTTTGCCCTTGGCCGGGAGGCGGCCCTTGCCTAGCGCGGGTCCGGGCGCAACGGGTGCGGCGGGCGCCGCGGACCACGAGCCCCTTACGGAGGAGCTGCTGGCCCGCCTGCTCGCGAGCGCCACGCCGCAGGAGTATCTGGACCAGACGCAGGTGGGCGAGCGCGATTTTGCCGCCTACCTGCGCAGCCTTCTGCAGCAGAAGGGCCTCACGCGCGCGGACGTGCTGCGCGCGTGCGACGTGAGCCCCTCGTTTGGATACCAGGTGTTCCAGGGCACGCGCCGTCCCAGCCGAGACACGGCCATCGCCCTTGCGTTTGGCCTTGGCTGCAGCCTGCGCGAGGCCCAGCGCCTGCTGCGCCGTGCCGGCCACTCCGAGCTGTACTGCAAGGTCCGCCGCGACGCCGTGATCATCTTCTGCCTGGAGCACGGCTACACGCAATTCGAGTGCGACGACGAGCTCTTCCGCCTGGGCGAGAAGACCATTGGTGCCGACGGCGCGGGAGCCGTGGAGTGATGCCGGCGATCGATTCGACGTTGGCTGACCCGGACGACCAGGCGCTGCTAACTGCGATGGATCTGGACGACTCGTTTGTGCCCGTGCGCACGCTGGCCCAGGGCGACGGCGGCACGACGGAGCTTGTGGCACGCCGCGAGCCGCGACCCGGCGAGCCCGTGCTGCTGGTGCGCAAGCGCGTGCCGGCGCCGCTTGCGAACGAGCCCGCGTGGCGCGCGCTGCAGGTGGCGGAGCTCGCGGGCACGTGTGATGCGGCGGGTGCGGACGGCGCTGCGGGCGCGGCGCCCGGCGAGGCCAAGGCGGTGCCGGCGGCCAAGGCGGCCGGCGTTTCTCGGCTGCCGCACGTGCGCGAGCTGTACCGGCTGCCAGATGCGCTCGTGGCGGTGTACGACTATGTGGAGGGGCCCACTCTGCGCGAGCTTGTGCGGGAGCGGGGGCCGCTGGCGCCGGGGTGTGCGGTGGCGCTGGCGCGGCAGTTGTGCCAGGCGCTTGCGCCGCTGCACGCGGCGGGCGTGGTACACCGGGACATCGCGCCCGGAAACGTGGTGGTGGCCGCGGACGGCGCGCACCTCATCGACCTGGGGATTGCTCGCATGCGCGTGGACGGCGCCTCGCACGATACCACGCGCCTTGGCACGTGGGGCTTTGCGGCGCCGGAGCAGTATGGGTTTGCACAGACAGACGCAAGGTCGGATGTTTTTTCGCTTGGCCGCGTGTTGGCGTACGCGCTCACGGCGGCGGACCCGGCAGACGCTTCGTTCGACTCTGCGGCACAGGAGTCTCCGCTTGTGTCGCCGGCCCTGCGCAAGGTAATCAAAAAGGCAACGGCCTTCGAGCCTTCCTCCCGCTACCAGTCCACAGGGGAGCTCGAGCGTGCGCTTGCCGCAACGATTGCTGGCGTGGATTCGACGCGAGTTGACCCTGCGGCTTCTGCCGTGAGCTATGGCGTCGCGGGCGACGCGGCTCGCGCGGGTGACGCGAATGCCGCAGATGTCGCGGGTACCGCGGGCGATGCGCGGGCTCTGCGCGACCGGGATGCGCGGCCCGTCGAACGCGTCCGCGCCCGGGAGCTTTGGATGGCGTTTCGTGCCGTAGGGGCCGGGACGAAGGCGGCCTGCGTTCTTCTCGCCGCATTCGTGGCGTTCAGCATCGTTCTGTTGGCAGTCTCGTGCTGGTACATGGTGTTTAGGCCGACGGATGAATACGGATTGTACTCCGCGGCGCTGGGCGCCGGTCTGGCCGTGTGGGTTGCATTTGCCTTTGGCTGGGAGCCCGTGTGCTGCCTGCTTGGGCTGGGACGCTACGGCCGCACGGACGGGCGCGTGCGTGTGCTGGTGCGCCGGGAGGGCATGCATCTGCTGTGGCTGGTGGTGCTGTTTGCGCTGGATATCGTGGCGGTTGCGATTGTCGGAGCCGCCAGCGGCGTTAGTGTTGGCACATAGCACGTTACACCGCAGTGCGTGGTCTAGGCACTACGTACGATTTCCGGCTAGATGGCCCGACGTGC
>CACWMM010000048.1:0-12498 GCA_902761955.1 uncultured Olsenella sp.
GGGATCTTCGCGCCCATCTTCTTGTAGCGCTCCGGCTCGCGCAGGTAGTCGCGGACCTCCTTCAGCTCCTCCACGGCCTCGTCGATGCCGGCGACGTCGTCGAACTTCACCTTGGGGCGCGTCTCCTCGGAGGTGCGCGCCTTCGTGGCGCGGCCAAAGTTCATGGTGCGGCCGTTGGCGCCGTTCATCTGGTTCATGAAGTACACGAACGCGATGACTACCAGGATGGTGGGGACGACGGTGATGAGGACGGACTGCAAGAAGTCGCTCGACGAGGTGTCGATGGAAAACTTCGTGTCCGGCTGCTTCGCCATAAGCTCCTGCAGGCTGTCCGCGCCCACGTAGTAGCTCTTGAAGCGGGACGCCTTGTTCTTCTCGCCCACGTCTGCCTTGTGGCGCCAGTACGTTCCGGAGAGGCTGCCGTCCTCCGTCTTGTACGTCACGCTCTCGATGCGGTCCTGCTTGACGGCGGTCACGAACTCGTTGGTGCTCATGACGTCCGCGGACGGCTTTCCGCGAAACGCGCCGTAGCCCGTGTACACCGCATAGCACAGCGCGGCGATCATGACGAGGGTGACGATGAGGGACCTGCGGGGGTTGGGGCCGTCCGGCCTGAGGCCGTTGGGGTCGACCCCGCTCCCGCGGTCGTGCTTCTTGTTGTCCGACACTAAGTGACTCCTTGCGTTGCGTTGCTTGCTTTTGGCCTACTTGCTGTAGACCTCGGGCTTCAGGATGCCCACGTAGGGAAGGTTGCGATAGCGCTCGGCGTAGTCGAGGCCATAGCCGACGATGAACTCGTTGGGGACGTGCGCGCCCACGTAGTCCGGCGTGACGGCCGCCGTGTGGCCGGGGATGTCCTTCACGGCGAACGCGCAGATCTTGATGGACTTGGCGCCGCGGCCACGCAGGAGGTCGACCAGGTAGCTGAGCGTGAGGCCAGAGTCGAGGATGTCCTCCGCGATGAGGATGTCGCGGCCCTGGATCTCTGTGTCGAGGTCCTTCAGGATCTTCACGACGCCCGAGCTCTTCACGCCCGCGCCGTAGCTGGACACGGCCATGAAGTCGACGGCGCACGGCACGGTGATCTGGCGCAGCAGGTCCGCCGTGAAGACGAACGCGCCGCGGAGCACGGCGACTACCAGCGGGTTCTTGCCCTCGTAGTCGCGACTGACCTCCTGGCCCAGACGGCCCACGATCTGCTTGATGTCGTCCTCGCTCAGGATGACGCTCTCGATGTCCGGATGCAGCTCTGCCATTGCGTTCCCCTTTCGCTTGTGTGCGGGGCGCGCGACGGCTGCCCCTGCATGCGCCGGCCTTGCGGGCCGACCATGCCTCCTATGCGGTCAGTCCCTACCAATGCCCAATTCTAGCAGCAGCCTTGTGCGCGGAAGCGTTCGAACTCGCTCGTCCGGCCGTATCCCCGCGACCCACACCACCGGCCCCGTGGGAGACGTGCGCACCACGGGGACCTGCGGGCGGTCCGCCGCCGGGACCTTGGCCTCGTTCAGGAGGTCCGAGAGCTTCTTGCTCTGGCCGTGCATGCCGAGCGGGCACATGACGTCGCCGGGCGCGGCCGCGTCCACCCACAGGCGCCCGCCCTGCGCGAGGTCGAGCCCGCAGGCCTCCGCGTCGAGAAGGACGGACTGGCCGTCCCACTCCACGGCGTGGGCCCGAGCGACGGCCTCCGGCGAGGACCCCGCCGGCACCTGCGCGAGGCGGGCGGAAAGCCGCCGGCCATCGGGCAGCGACACGCTTCCGGGCACGTCGAGCCACAGGGCGAGGGGGCCGCTCTTCTCGCCCTGCGCGCGCACGAACAAAAGGCCGTACTCCATGCGGGCGTCGCAGCCCATGGGCGTGGACGCAGAGCCGCTGCCCGCCGCGACGAGCGACAGCACGCGGTTGATGTGGCGCGCCTCGAGCCGGGCGTCCGGGCAGACGGCGAGCATGGCCTTGCGCACGACGCGCCGCGCGATGGCCACCTCGCACGCGGCCAGGCGCGCGCCGTCGAGCGCAACCATGGTGGGCGAGCTGCGGCGCACGAGCTCGCGGTACGTGCGCGACGCGACCTGGTTCATGTAGGCGTCCTCGTCCGAGAGGATGTCGCACGAGGCGGACATGCCCGACGTCAGGCGCGGGTTGCGCTCGCGCAGGAGCGGCATGACCTCGTGGCGCACGAAGGCGCGCAGGTAGCGGGTGTCCGCGTTCGTGCGGTCCTCGCGCCACACGATGCCGCGCATGCGGAGCAGGTCGCACAGCTCCTCGTGCGTGCGGTCCAGCAGCGGCCGCACGATGCGGTTGCGCCGCCGCGGTATGGACGAGAGGCCCGAGGGCCCGCTGCCGCGGATCGCGTTCATGAGGAAGGTCTCCGCGCGGTCGTCGGCCGTGTGGGCCGTGAGGATCCGCGCGGCGGAGCGCGGCACGTCGACCTCGCGGCACAGGCGGTTGGCGAGCTCCGTCGCCTCGCGGTAGCGCACCTCGCGGCCGACGTTCTCCACGTTGGAGCCCGCCTGCTGGCCTAGCCCCTCCTCGCTCGCGAGCCCGGCCACGTCCACGCGCCGCACGGTGCACGGGATGCCGAAGCGCGCGGAGAGCTCGCGCACGAACTCCTCGTCCTCCTGCGCGTCGAGCCCGCGCAGCCCGTGGTTGACGTGCAGCACGTGCAGGCGCTCGCGCGCGATGCGCGCCGTGCCGCGGCCGTCGTCGATGTCTAGCTCCGACGTCGCCGCAAGCAGCAGCAGCGCCGTGGAGTCCGCCCCGCCCGAGACCATGAGCACGACCGGCGCGCGCAGGCTGTCGTCGCGCTTGGACGACGGCCTTAGGAACCGCTGGTCGGTACGTGCGAACCTTCTGCTCACGCTTGGCAACGATGCCTCCGTCCGGACGAGCGCCCCGCGGCGCGGCGCCGCGGACCCACCGAGGGGGTCGGCGGCGCGAATGTCAGTAGCAAGTAAGTGTAGGATACGCCGACGCGGGCGGACGCGGCGCCGCGGAAACCCACGCGACACGCGCGGCGCCACGCCGCCACGCGCCGCACACCCCCATGCACTACAATGCCAAGCTCGAAGGCAACCTCGGCCGCGCCCCGCGGCCGCCACCCCCGGGAGCAACATGACGCCCAAGATGCACCTGTACGTACTGGCCAGCGGGTCCAAGGGAAACGCCGCCGTGGTCGAGGGTCCGCAAGGCGGCGTCCTCATCGACTGCGGCATCTCGCGCCGCGAGCTCATGCGCCGCGCGGACGCGTGCGGCTGCGACCTCGACCGCGTCACGCACGTCCTCGTCACGCACGAGCACTCCGACCACACGCGCGGCCTCCCGGTGCTCAGCAACCACTTCGACGGCGAGCTCCTTGCGACGGCCGGCACCGCCGGCGGCGCAAAGCCCCTGGCCAGCCTCCCGTTCACGCTCGTCACGCACAGCGAGACGCTCGGCCTCGCCGGCATGGTCGTCACGACGTTTCCCACCTCGCACGATGTGGCCGACCCGTTTGGCCTGCGCTTCTCCGTGCTCGACGCGGACGGCCAGATAGAGGATTCCATCGGCTGGTGCACGGACACCGGCTACCTCACGGCGGAGGCCCTCGGCCAGCTGCGCGGCGTCCGCATCCTCGGGCTCGAGAGCAACCACGACGTCCAGATGCTCGCCCACGGCCCGTACCCCGCGTGGCTGCGGGCGCGCGTCGGCGGCGACGCCGGCCACCTCTCCAACGACCAGGCCGCGGACGCCCTGCCGCTGCTCGTGACCCATGACACGGAGACCGTCGTGGCCCTCCACCTCTCGCAGAAGAACAACCGCCCCGCCACGTGCATCCGCACGCTCGCGCAGGCCATGGGCGCCACGGTCCAGCGCGACTCAGACGGCGCGCCGGAGGCCCGCACGCCCGACGGCCTGCTCACCATCTGCGTCGCCAGCCAGGACGAGCCCCTCGCTATCTGGTAGCATCCGCGCCCGCCGGCGGGAAGCCCGCCTTTGTTCACCTCGCGCGCAAGGTCGCGCCCCCACGCCAGCGCCCCAAGCGAGAGGTGCGCCACGTGACTGCTCTGCATGCCGGCCAGAAGCAGGCAGAAGCTCACAAACTGGCAGATGATCGTCGCCAGGCCCGCGCCGGCAATCCCCAGGCCCGCCACAAATATCAGAAGCGGCGCCAGCCCAAAGTTCAGCGCCGCGCCAGAGACAAACGCCACCATGGCGTACGCGGATTCGCCCTCAAAGCGCAGCTGCTGGTTCAGCGTCAGCGCGGCGCACATCCACGGCGCGCCAATCAGGATCAGGCCGATGTACGTCCGCGCGTACGGCAGAATCGTGGGCGTCGACCCCGCCAGCACGCACAGCGGAACCAAGAACACGTGCCCTAGCACGGCAATCGCCACGCCGCACCCAAAGGACGCGGTCATGCCCACGGACGCCATGGTGTCCGCCATGCGCTGGTTTCGCATCCCCAGGTAGCGAGACATGGCGTTGCCCGTCCCCTGCCCAAAGTAGAACCCGATGGCCTGGATCAGCGTCATCACCACAAACGCCACGCCGATCGCGAGCTCCGCCGAGGTAGATATCTGCCCAATGAAGAACGTGTCCGCCAGGTTGTAGACCGTGGTCACCAGGTTCGACACGATGGAAGGCCAGGCAAGCGAAAGAACCAGCCCCGGAATGGGACTCTCCGTCATCTGGCGATACTTCCGCGCGGCCGTGCCGCTCAGACCTCCCGTCGCGCCAGCCCGCTCCGGCTCCCCGGCCTCATGCGTCTTCTCCACCCGGCAGGACTTCCCCTCGGCTCCACGCAGCCCGGCAACCGCAACGCCGGCCACTGCTCGTCTCTCACCCCGCCACGATACCGCACGATTCCGCCGCGTATCCCCTCGGCACAATCCCCACGGCGCAACTACCGGGCGAGAAGAACGCGCCCCCATCGCCCAAATTGTTATAGAAATTGTGGCGTTTATCTCGTGGCAACGCCAATGTGTGCGTCGAGGTGTCATATCCTAGTGCGGTCAACGTGAACCCCGCGCAGAAGAAGAACCCCATGTCCGATTCTAAGAAGCAGCTCGCCGGCGCCGTCGTCGCCCTCGGCGCCACCATCACCGAGGCCATGGACGCCGTCCCCGGCTTCGTCCCCTGCGGCACGCCCGCTCAGGTCATCGTCGACGCCATCCGCACCTACGCGGACGGCGACGATGCCGCGGCGGCCGGCACCGCCCAGGATGTCCTCGGCTTCGTCCAGCACGTCAGCGAGCACCGCGGCGTCACCGCCCACCAGCTCACAGACGTGGACGCGCTCTCCGCCGAGCAGTCCCAGCTCGCCCAGAAGGTCATCGACATCGCCACCTCCGCGGAGGCCGCGTCGCTCGACCCCGCCCGCACGGAGTGGATGTACCGCGCGCTCGGCGCGCTCGAGGCCGGCAGCGCCAAGGCGGCGGACCTCCTCGCCCAGGCGTAGCGCCCACCCGCGCCCGCGCCGCACCCGCACGCACAAGGGGAGCCCGTCGGCACTCGCCGGCGGGCTCCCCCTTCGTTAACCTCTGCCTATGCGGCCGCGCGGCTCGTTAGAAGTTCACGGGCTCGTCGTAGTAGCAGCAGGTCAGGATCTTCTCGAAGTCCTCGGGCTTCGTCTCGCGCGGGTTCTCGGGCGTGCAGGCGTCCAGCGCGGCGTTCGCGGCGATCGTCGGCAGCTTCTCCTTGAACTCGGCCTCAGAGACCATCACGGGCTCGCCCGTGGCGTCGGCCTTCACGCCGCCGTTCGCGTAGTTCTTGATGCCCTGCGGAATGTTCAGCTTGTCGTTCATGTTGCGGATCTCCTGGACCAGGGAGTCAACAAGCTGGTCGTCGGTCTCGCCCGGCAGGTGCAGGATCTCCTTGGCAACGTACGCGTAGCGCTCCTTGGCGCGGGAGTCCTTGGAGTTCCACTGGATGGCCTTGCCCAGGTACATGGCGTTCGCGCAGCCGTGGATGATGTGGCCGTTCTCAAAGGCGGCGCCGGTCTTGTGCGCCATGGAGTGCACGATGCCCAGCAGGCCAGAAGAGAACGCGATGCCGGCGAGGCACTGCGCCTCGTGCATGTGCTGACGGGCCTCCTTGTCGCCGGTGTAGGAAATCGGCAGCCAGTGGTGAATCTCGCGGATGCCGTGCAGGGCGTCGGCGTCGGTGAACATGGAGGCCGCGGTCGAGACGTACGCCTCGAGGCAGTGGGTCAGCGCGTCCATGCCGGTGTGCGCGCACAGCTTGGCGGGCATGCTGTAGGTCAGCTCGGGGTCGACGATGGCCACGTCAGGCGTGATCTCGAAGTCGGCGATCGGGTACTTGATGCCCTTCTGGTAGTCCGTGATGATGCTGAACGCGGTCACCTCGGTAGCGGTGCCAGACGTGGAGCTGATCGCGCAGAAGTGGGCCTTGTGGCGCAGCTCGGGGATGCCAAAGACCTTGCACATGTCCTCGAAGGTGCACTCGGGGTACTCGTACTTGATCCACATGGCCTTCGCGGCGTCAATCGGCGAGCCGCCGCCGATGGCGATAATCCAGTCGGGGCCAAACTCCTGCATGAAGGCGGCACCCTTCATGACGGTCTCGACGGACGGGTCAGACTCGACGCCCTCAAACAGCTTCACCTCGAAGCCGGCGTCCTCCAGGTCCTTCTGGACGTCCTGAAGGAAGCCACCGCGGCGCATGCTGTGTCCGCCGGATACGATGACGGCCTTCTTGCCCTTCAGGTTCTTGACCTCGTGGCGAGACCCCTCGCCAAAGTACAGATCACGCGGGTTGGTAAAACGGCCCATTGTAAGCTCCCTACGCTTGCGCCCGACGCCCCATGCGGCGGGCTGGTTTCCGTACACACGTAGGCATAACACATTCCGCCGCCACCGTCGGTAACTATTCGGTAATAATGTCCTAAATGTTGCCGAATGAAGCATTAAAATGAATTGAACCCATCCAATGGGCTAACTTTATTGAAAATAGTTGTCCATCAATCAATGGACAACTCACCACGCGGCACTCCGCGCGCAGGGAGGGCGAGAAGAACATGGCCACGTTCCTCAATGACAGTCCCGTCTTCGGGCCGGTCCGCAGCAGGCGCCTCGGGGTCTCCCTCGGCGTGAACCTCATGCCCTCGACGGGCAAGATCTGCACGTTCGACTGCATCTACTGCGAAAACGGCTTCAACTCCCAGCGGCGCACGCGCGACGGCTACGCCTCACTCGAGGACGTCGTCTCGGGGCTGCGCGCCTCGCTCGAGCTCATGGCCGCGGACGGCGACCTGCCGGACGTCATCACCTTCGCTGGCAACGGCGAGCCCACGGCAAGCCCCATCTTCCCCAAGGCGATCGACGCAGCAATCGAGCTGCGCGACGAGCTCGCCCCGCAGGCCAAGATCGCCGTTCTCTCAAACGGCACGTTCGCTGACAGGCCCGCCGTCCGCGACGCCCTGCTCAAGGTGGACGACAACATCCTCAAGCTCGACGCCCACGCGGACGCCCTCGCCCGCGCGCTCGACCGGCCAAACGTCCCCTACTCCGTGGAGCACCAGGTCCAGACCTACGCCGCCTTCGACGGCCACGTCATCGTCCAGACCATCTTCCTCGAGGGCACGTTCGAGGGCCACGACGTATCCAACACCTCGTACGACCAGGTGAGCGAGTGGCTCGAGGACATCAAGCGCATCGCCCCGCAGTATGCCACCATCTACACCATCGCCCGCGACACCCCCGCGCCAGACCTCCGCAAGGCCAGCCGCGAGACCATGGACGCCATCGCAGACCGCGTTCGCGCCGCCGGCATCCGCTGCCAGGTCTCTTACTAGCGCCGGCGCCAATGCGCAACCTTTTCGCCCCGTCTTTTTCGCCATCTACCTGCACTTCTCAACGTACTGAGTAAATTTACTCAGTACGTTGAGTATACTTACTCAGTACGTTGAGAAGTGCAGGGAGGGCAGCATGTTCCAGAGGCACCAGGTGCAGACAATCGTCTCGCGCATGCGCGAGGTCGAAAACCCGCTCATCCAGCTGGTCGTGGGCCCAAGGCAAACGGGAAAGAGCACCATGCTCACGCAGGCGCTCGAGCAAATCGACCTGGAGCACAGCTACGTCAGCTCGGACGATGCCATCGTGCCCAGCGCGGAGTGGCTGCAGACAGAGTGGCAGCAGGCACGCAACATGACGGGCGGCGGCAAGCGCCCCGTGGTGCTGGTCGTGGACGAGGTCCAGAAGATCCCGCACTGGCCAACTGTCGTGAAGGGTCTCTACGATGCCGACCGCCGCAACGGCACGCCCGTGCGCGCGGTGCTCAGCGGCTCGTCCTCCCTGCTGCTGCACAAGGGCCTGGAGGATTCCCTCATGGGTCGCTTCGAGCTCATCAGGTCACCCCACTGGAGCCTCGAGGAGTGCTCGCAGGCGTTTGGGTACAGCCTGGAAGACTACCTCTACCTCGGCGGCTACCCTGGCGCGGCGATCTTCGCAAAGGACGAGAAGCGCTGGGCCTCGTACGTGCGCGACGCGATAATCGAGCCCACCATCTCGCAGGACGTCCTCGCACTCGGCCAGGTGCGCAAGCCTGCGCTCATGCGCGCCCTCTTCCGGCTGGGCGCCACGTACTCCGGCCAGGAGCTCTCGTACAACAAGATGCTCGGCCAGCTGCAGGACGCGGGCAACACCACCACGCTCGCCCACTACCTCGATCTCCTTGGCAAGGCAGGCGTGCTCTGCGCGCTTCCCAAGTACGACGAGAAGCCCGTCACACGCCGCAAGAGCTCCCCGCGCCTCATGGTGTTCGACACGTCGCTCATGACGGCAACGGATGGGCTTGGCAGGGCAACGTACGCCGCGGATAGCGCGCGGCGCGGTCACCTTGTGGAGTCCGCCGTCGGCGCCCGTCTTCTTGCGCGTGCGCCTGAGGAGGGCTTCGACCTCTTCTGGTGGCGCGAGGGCACGAGCGAGGTCGACTTTGTGGCCGTCAGAAACGATTCGATCTCCGCAATCGAGGTCAAGGGCGGCAGCGAGTCCCGTCAGGGCGGCATGGCGCAGTTCCTCTCCCGGCACCCCCAGGCAAAGCGCATCGTCGTGGGCGGAAGCTCCTCGGGGGCCTGCACCTTGGACGATTTCCTCCGCGACCGCGTCCCACTTTTCTACTAAGGCTTCCGTTAGGAGAGTCCCATGCCGCGCGATGACCAAAACATCCTCCACATAGCACCCGCAACGGAGCTGGAAGAGGAGCGCATCCACACCCTCCTCCGTGCATACAACGCGCGACACTGGCCAAAGAACACGCCGTCGCTCTCGCTCACCGCGCGGGTCGAGGGCGAGCTCGCGGGCGGTATCGTGGCGTACCTTGTGGCGGATACCGTGGAGGTCGAGTACCTGTTCGTGCAGGAGCGCTTCCGCGGTCGCAGCATCGCACGCGCCCTCCTCGCCCGCGTCGAATCCCAGGCGCAAGAGCGCGGTGCCAGGAAAATCCTCCTCAACACGTATGGCTTTCAGGCTCCGGGCCTGTATCGGCACCTCGGCTTCCAAGAGGTCGCCACCATCGCCGACGTGCTTGGCACCAGCTGGCATATCTTCCTCAAGCGCATCTAGTCAAAGAGCCGCACAATTCCAGCTCACGTTCTGCAGCCCCGCGCACGGTCACCTTCGCCACATTCGTTTCTTACGCATACGTACTATTTCCTCGCCATAGCAACTAATCTTACCTATACATACTATTTCTTAGGTTTAGAAGTAAATCTTACCTATATATATGATTCTGTTAAACATGCTAGTATTCTTACGTATACGTATTAGCTCAATGTTCGCAAGGACCCACGTCAGATACTCTGCGTGTCTGACGGGTGACCACCTCATCGGTCAGGGAGGAAGCATGAGAAGAAGACAGGATTATCCCGGTAGTCCTCAGGCCGATTATCCTGGGTCATCAGAAACCGAGCGCGAAGCAGCATCGAACCTTTTCCATACTGCGGAGCGCGCTTCCATAACTAGTGAAGCACCTACAAATACCGACCAGGTCGGAGCTATGCGACAACCAAACCCAGCGTCCTCGCCCACCTCGATCCCGCTCTGGCAGCGCTACAAAAAGGTGGAGTCGGAGGCATCGGTAGGCGCAGCAATCCGAGAGCGCCGCAAAGAACTTGGCTACACCCAAGAATGGGTGGCTGCCATGGCAGGAATGAGCCCGCGGCTCATTGGCGAGATCGAGCGAGGCCGCGGAACCGTCGGTTTCGAGAAAGTGCTCTTCGTGGCCAATGGTTTGGGCATCGACCTCTTTACGCATGTAAGGGGGCGGTAGAAGTGCAGCGAGACTTAAAAAGTAGCGGTGTCAAACGAGCCGTTAAAATTGACCTGCCCGCCGAGAGCTTACAGGTCTTTCGTGACCGCTACACCCACTACGACCTTGTCGGAAAACTAACGGTACGCCCAGACGGAAGAATGCAATTCGCGTACGATTCCAAGTATCTGGAAGGTCCCTCGTCTACGGCGATATCCGTTTCGATGCCCATGCGTCCAGAGCCATACTCCTCGCTGGCAGCTTCTTCTTTTTTCGATGCGCTGCTCCCCGAAGAGGGAAGGCGCACTGCACTCGAGTCCATGCTCCACGTGGACAAGCATGACCCCGTGGGTCTGCTTTCAAAATTGAACAACGAAACAATTGGAGCCCTCGTTTTCGAAACCGGAGAAGAATCTCCCGGGAGTCGCGAGGACTACCTTCCGGTATCCGAGGAGCTATTCGACGCGCTGGCACTGCACCCAGGAAGGGTTTCCGCACGGCAGAACAGCGCGACACGACTCTCCCTTTCCGGAGGAATGTCGAAGCTTGGACTGTACCAGGATGAAGTAACGGGCAAGTGGTATGAGGCCGTCGGATCGGCCCCCACAAACCGGATCGTCAAGGCAGGAAGCTCCGACTATCCAGACCAGATTCTTAACGAGGCCCTGTGCCTTTCTGTAGTGTCCATGCTCGACATAGAATGCACCGGCTGGACGCTATTGGCAACAAATGCCGGCAGTTCCCTGCTCTCGTTGTCGCGGTTCGACAGGGTCATACCCAGCCAAGGTGCGATCTATCTTGCCGGCAAGGCGCGGCCGCAGCGCTTGCATCAGGAGGATTTCTGCCAATTGCAGTCTTGGCAGAAATACGAGGCCGCAACTGATGATAGGCACGCGAACATGATGGTATCACTCATCGCGAAGGCATCCGTTAACCCCTTCGGCGAACGACTACAGCTTCTTGACTACCTCACCGTCAACTACCTGCTGGGCAACTGTGATGGCCACCTAAAGAACTACTCGCTCGTCGAGTCGCTCTCCGACCAGACCGCTCACCTTTCGCCAATGTACGACGTCTGCTCAACGACCGTGTACCCAGAGCTTGACAGGCGCATGGGAATATCAATCAGCCCTCACGGATTGATTGATACCGTCACGCAAAGCAGTACCCACGAGCTTGTAAGGTGGGTCGGGCTCCCTGACGCAATTGCGATACCACAAATACGCAATGCCGTTATGGGAGTGCTGCCCGCTATTGAGGCTTCGCGTGACAAAATCACGCACATGGGATTCCCCCAGGTATCGAAGGTCGCCGATAAAATCTTGAGCGATGTTCGCCCTCGCGTTGACAAGCTGTCGACCCTCTAACTCCTAGCTCAATGTATTAATCTCAATCTTGATAAATCCGGTTAACGAGAAGAGAATTGGGGTCCAGGTGGGCAATCCCCCTGGACCCCGACTCATACACAGCGTTCAGCCTCTAGAAGAAATCGCCGGCCAAGCGCGTTCTTAGCTAGTGTGCCTACGCCGCACGAGCAGCGCGAAAGCGGACACGGCGGCAGTCGCTAATCCAACCGCAAGATGGACGATAGTTCCGGAACCGCCCGTCTCGGGAAGCTCATAACCCTCCGCCAGAGTGTTGGTGACTGTGATTTCGCCCGTCTGGATGCCGTCATCGTTGGTATAGCTGGCCGAAGCACCCGCCACCGAGCTGGAGGTCTCTTCGACCGTGTAGCGATAAGGCTGACCCGAATCGTTTTTCGGGTTGATTGCCAAAGCTAGTGCAGCTTCGGCAGGGTAAGCGCAGCTGACAGAGTAGGTGCAGGGAAATTGCGCCGTTCTCGGCGTTGCGGGATGAGTTTTTGGCGCGGTCAGTGCAGGAGGCCGACCGGTCGGCACCGTTTCGCGGCACGTCTCATGGCGACCGCACCGTCCTGTGCCAGACTTAGTGCAGCCTTCCGGTTGGTCCTTGTCCCCGCCCGCGCGCGCCGCCCGTGTGTGCCTTGCCTGTCAGCGTCTGGTGCCGTCGCGTTCTCGCCCGGGCCGTTCGACGAGCTCCGGTCGCGTCTCGACCTCATCCGGCGGGACGAGCGCGAGGCCGAGGCCCTCGAGGAGCGAGGCCGGCAGCGCCACCTTCGCGAGGGCCATCGGCGAGGCATCGCCGATGGCCCTCCTCAGGCTCGAGTTCACGTTGGAGCAGACGCCGGCGAGGATCCACGCGTCGAGCCCCAGGCCGTCGATCGAGGTGCCCTTGGGG
>CACWMM010000049.1:0-11274 GCA_902761955.1 uncultured Olsenella sp.
AACGTGAACTCGAGCCTGAGGAGGGCCATCGGCGACGCCTCGCCGATGGCCCTCGCGAAGGTGGCGCTGCCGGCCTCGCTCCTCGAGGGCCTCGGCCTCACGCTCGTCCCGCCGGATGAGGTCGAGACGCGTCCGGAGCTCGTCGAACGGCCCGGGCGAGAACGCGACGGCACCAGACGCTGACAAGCAAGGCACACACGAGCGGCGCGCGCGGGCGGGGACAAGGGCTAACCGGAAGGCTGCACTAAGCCTGGCATAGGACGGTGCGGTCGCCATGAGCCGTGCCGCGAAACGGTACCGACCGGTCGACCTCCTGCACTGACCACGCCGAAAACGCATCCCGCAACGCCGAGAACGGCGCAATTTCCCTGCACCTACTCTGTCAGCTGCGCTTACCCTGCCGAAGCTGCACTAGCTTTGGCAATCAACCGATTGGCACCATCCGCGAGACGACCCCTTGCAACCCGCACGAGATTCCACCTGATGCGATACGGCCATATGGCAACAGCGGACGAGCCCGTAAACGCATCGGAGCCTCGGACAACGCACTGCAACCGCTCAGGGCTCCTGATAACCAACCTGCGGCCCCCACGGCGCGGAGAGGGCTACGCTACCGAGAGTCATCGGCCGCGCCGTCGGCGCACCTATACGCGCGTCAATGGCGGTGAGATAATGCCCTCGTAGACATGCGCAAGGAAGGTTGCAACATGGTGGCATGGATGATTCGTGCGGGACGCGGGGGCGTGTACGCGCAGAGCTGGCTCGAGACCGGCACCATAGGCATTGGCTGGGACTTCGGCGGGGCGGACTTAGCCCACATGCCAAAGGGCCGGATACGCGAGGCATACGTAGCTGCGCATCCCGGCGAGTCCAAGGGAAAGGTCAACGCGGCGGTCTCCCAGGTCTATAAGTTCGCGCACGACATGGCCGAAGGCTCAACGGTCGTCATGTACGACCCCGAGACGCGACTCTACCACCTCGGCACGGTGGCGGGTCCCTGCGCGCCGACGACCCAGGATGGCGCAACCTACGTGCGTACGGTTTCCTGGCAGGGCCAGGCCCAGCGCGACGCGCTCTCTACTGCATCCAAGAACTCCCTCGGTGGCATATCCACGATCTTCTCGGTCTCCGACGAGGTGCTGGCAGACCTGAGGCGCGCTGCGATAAAGCCGTCCGAAGTCCCCGTGGCGCCCGCCGACCAGGACGACGAGGACACCGAGGAGGAGGCGCGCTACGCGACCTTCGACAACGGCATTGAGCGAATAAAGGACCGTCTTCTCGCCGTCGACCCCGACGACATGGAACAGCTCACTGCCGGGCTCCTGCGCGCGATGGGCTACCACGCCCGCGTCACGCCGAAGGGTCCCGATGGTGGCAGGGACGTCATCGCCTCGCCCGACGCACTGGGCCTCGAGGTGCCGCGCATTATCTGCGAGGTGAAGCATCGCAAGGGCTCTATGGGCGCTCCGCAGCTGCGTGCGTTCATCGGCGGACTGCGCGGCGGTGACCGCGGGCTCTACGTCAGCACGGGCGGCTTCACGAAGGAGGCCCGCTACGAGGCTGACCGCTCCAACGTCCCCGTGCGCCTACTCGACCTCGACGGCTTCGCGCGCCTCTACGCCGACTTCTACGACCGCACCGACGAGGACGCCCGCGCCATCCTGCCTCTCGTCCGCATCTGGTGGCCGGCGTAGACTGCCATGAGCTATCGTGCGAGCATCGTCATAAGGGAAGGCGGGAAGAGCAGCTTTCACGGATTGAGCCTCTATGACCCGCTTCCATACCTGTTCCTGCGGCCTGGGCAGTTGAAGGCGTTTGCAGATTCCACCCGCTTCGATCTGAGCGGCCTCAATAACGTTTGGAGCGAGACGGGCATCCTTATGGACGCAGACGGGAAGCAGCTGCTCTACTTCGGCAGCGATGACAGCACCTGGGAGATAGGGTTCCGCAAAGTGCTCGACGCCTTCCTTGAGCGCTCCCTCTGGCCGGGCTGGAATGTGCGGTTCTGTCCTCGCCATCTCGTGGACTTCGCGGAGGCGCTGGGGCTCGAAAGCCCGATGACGCCGTGGCTAGGTGATGCGCCAGACCTCTATGATTTGAAGTACTGGATCGGCAGTGAGTCGCGCCTAGACAGCCTCAACGATGGCGAGATTTCGAGCGCGATTATAGTGAGAAAAGGTGGTGTGCATTACCTGCACACTATCGACTCCATGTGCGTGATCTACATTCTCGATCATGGGGAGGAACTTGTCGCACCGCTTCTCAAGCCAGGCTTGGACAAGCTCGTTTCCGGCATCGATGGTGACGGGCTCTGCTCGTCCGCTCTCATCGACTGCGACGGTAGAACCCTCACGTACTGGTACGTGGACGGGGACAGGCCGCCAGAGTACTTCCAGCGCTTTTGGCCGGGATGGGAATTGGTTGACATCCAAGATGACTATCAGGCGTTCTCTAAGGCCACGGATGGAATCGTCACGTTCTACGAGTCGATAGACATGGAACGTGCCATTGCGGGCATACGCGCCTGCAACCATATCGACGTCTACGATGACAAGCCCACCATACCGCCCGAGAAATTCGAGTCGATGCTGTTATCG
The DNA here is from genome assembly GCA_902761955.1 of uncultured Olsenella sp. GTDB lineage: Bacteria > Actinomycetota > Coriobacteriia > Coriobacteriales > Atopobiaceae > Parafannyhessea. The sequence goes on from CACWMM010000049.1 coordinate 2,598, forward strand.
TTTCTGGCTGGCTATCAGCCATGACGTGCAGGTTTTGGTTCATTTCTGCAGGGCTGTTTGAGTGGTTGAAGAAGCGTTCTAATCGTTGCCTTCCTTCGTCTTCTCATACCATCGAGCACGTTACTCCTCCGGGCGCATGAGCCCTGCCGCGACCTCGTCCATGTCCTGTCGCTTCTCGGAGGCGGTGTCCTGCACGATGGAGTCGTCGTATATCGCGGACACGTCGCCCTCGTCGGGAAGGCCCTCGCCCATGTGCCGCGCGCAGGCGAGAAGGGCGTGCGCGACGCCCGCGAGCGCCCCCTCCAGCGCGTTCTCGTTCTTGCGGACGTTGCGCATGAGGGCGCTGTTGTCGCTCGAGACCTCCGTGGCCGTCTTCACGTAGCCCACGTTGTCCAGGTCGAAGTAGTTCGTCCCCAGGCCCACGAGGTCGCCCAGCACCTGCAGCGCCAGGCGGAACGCCCTGCCCTGCGCCTCGGTGCGCAGCGCGGGCGCGAACTCCTGGATCGTGTCCTCGGTCGACATGACCTTCCTGAACACCGTGCAGTCGCCCTTTCCAAAGGGGATGGGCACGCGCCTGCCGTCCTTCGTCCTCTCCTGGTCGAACATCACGTCGGAGAGGAACACCCTCATCTTGCCCGCGTCAATCTCGTTTATGAGCGCGTCGTAGGCAAGGTCCACGCTCTGCACCGCGTCGACGGCGTCGGCGAACACGCTCTGCCCGTAGGGCGAGAAGTCCACCCTCGTGTTCGGCACCGCCGGCCGCACGATGCCGAAGGTGGGGGAGGCGCACCCCGTCGACACGTCCGCGGCCACGCCCGGCACCGCCACCTCGCGCCCGTCCGCGTCGAAGCAGACCGTGCGGATTCGGCAGGCCCCGTCGTCGCCCACCACGTGCATCTGCAGCTGGTCGAGAAGTGCCCCGCGCGAGAAGCACCTCGTGACGAAGGCGCACTCCCGCACGCCCTCCGCGTCCCAGGACAGCGGCACCACCATGCGCGCGTCGTAGTGCCGCACACGCACCAGGTGCCGCCCCACGTCCATCCACACGGCAAAAGCCCCGGTCCCCAGCCCGAACGCCCGCACCACGGTCTCCTGGGCCCTTCCCCAGAAGCTCGTGGCCGAGAGGAGCGATGCCAGCCAGTCGCTGCACGCCTGGCTCTCGCACGCCACCACGGTCTTCTCGTCCAGAAGGAGCGACCCCCACTCCCTGCACACCCGCATCGCCGGCATGATCGAGCGCCTGTGCACCTGGTACACCCGCCCGAACCCGTCGGTGTCCCTGTAGTCGTAGAACTCCCCAACGGCCCTCATCCAGCGGTCCCACTCACGCACGTGCGGCTCCATGTCCTCCAGCGCCCTGGTCGAGTACCCCGCGCCCCTCAGGTACGCCCTCACGCACTCCGGCACCCAGTACCCCTCCGTCGCCTCCATGCTCATGCTGGCCTCCTTCAATCAAAGTGAGAAGAACGGCCCGATAATCCCGCACCGTCACATGCCTGCGTGCCCTTGCGCTTCTTTGGTTAGGGGAATAAAGAGAAGGAGTTTAAGCTGACAACAATGACGAGAGGTTCACCATGTCGAAGAAGAAGGAAAGAGATGCCGTCACGCCGCAGGAGGTTCTCGAGCGCTTCGTCATTCGCGCCCGCAGGGTCAAGGCGCACTCCCTCGTCCAGGACGGTTCGGTCGAGAGGTACGCCAAGACGCAGATGACCGTCAGCTTCTCGATGACAACTGAGGCCGTCACAATCAAGGACGTCGTCGTTCCGGACGAGGAGGTCTTCGAGTCCCTCGCGACGCGCCTGCGCCCGTTCATCGTAAAGAGCGAGCCAATCTACCTCCCCGACGTTTTCAGGGCAATCAGGTCTCTAGTGCCCGTAGATGCCCTGGGGAAGAAGGACGAGGACCTCGAGAGGGCGCTCGCCTCCGCAGAGCAACGCTTCGAGCACCGCTTCCGTGAGCAGGATGTCAAGACGTATGCCATTCAGCTCCTGGACGGGGAGGGCAACCCCGAGTCCGGGTACGTCTCGGACGCCGTCATGGCGGGCTCCTGGCTGTACACGGACACGGTGCACGCAGACCCACACGGTAAGAAGGCTGAGGGAAAGAAGTTCGGCTATCGCGCGCGCTATGCGGCTGCCTCGCCCTTCTTCTGCGAGCTTGCGATTCTCATCGTCAGCATGCTCAACATCGTGAGGGCGCTTGTCGAGAAGGGCTACCTGACAATCTCTGACACAGTCTGGTCGGAGCCAGTCACCTATGCGGAGGCAGAGGAGACCGCGGGCGAGAGGGTCGTGGAGGGCTCCATGCGCGTCTTTCCCGTGGGTACGATTTCCCCGGATTGGGCAAGGCTTGAGGACATTCCCGGCGGTATCGAGGCCACCCCCATGATTGTCGGTCTTCTTGCCGATCGGGAAGGCCGTGCGGTGCTGACCTTGCATGGGGAGAGCGGGGAGCCCATCGCGTGGTATCCGGCATACCGAAGGCTGGGAGACGACACCTTCGTGTTTCTGGTGAACGACATCCTTTCGCTGACGGTTCCCCGTGACATCCTCTCTGGCAATCCGAGCGCCATTCCAATCCTCGAGGTTATTAAGGGAAGAGAAGCTGAGGCGTACTCGCTTCTCAGGAGCTTCTCGTCCCCGCGCCGTATCGAGGTCAGTTTCAATTACGACGGCAAGAAACAGGGGTTCATGCTCTCTTTCGAACTGTCCTCAGACGAAGTCGGCGAGTTGTCGTCAAGGGATGGCGAGCGGTAGGAAGGCGAGAAGTACCTCCCTCCGTTGAGAAACCCCTACGCCCCCCCGCAGCACGTCGTCCATCACCGCGTACCTCACGGCGTCGATGCTGTGGTCGTTCCCGTCAGGGATCTCGTCCACCCAGGTCACGTCGCGGTCGCGCTCGAACTCCTTCAGTCGGAACTCCTCATAGACGAGCGGGCACCGCACCGGGTCTATCACGATCTCGCGCAGCCCCGCCAGCCACTCGTACGAGAGCCGCCTCATGTTGCTCTTCCGTGCGGGCCGCACCCGCAGCCCCAGTTCGCGCCGCCACACTGCCATCGACTGCTTTCCGTCCGGCGTGTCGTCCGCCCATATCAACTCGTCGTGCTGGTAGGAATCATCCTTCATTCCATATTGAATGGTTAAAGCCATTTTTCGTAGCATACTTACAAATCTTGTCGATACCCATTATACTTTCGATTACAAAGGGAAGGGGTGTGTCGTGTACAAGCTCATATCGCTCACGATAGATAACTACCGCTCGTTTTGTGACCCACAGACGCTCTACCTGGACGGACGAGAAGGCCATTCCGTTACTGCGGTATTCGGCCCGAATGCGGGCGGCAAGTCCAACATCGTAAAGGCGCTCGTCGCCCTTGCGAACTCGATAAGAAGGTCCTCCAGCCCGAACTTCCATCTCCCCTACGAACCGTTCCTCCTCAGGGCCGGCAAGGACCAGGAGCCAACGTCACTTGGCATCACCTTCGCACTGGACGACAGGCGCTACGAGTACTCCGTCTCGTTCACCGCGGAAAGGGTTACGCACGAATCCCTGCACGAGCAGTCCCCTAAGACCGGAAGAATGAACAAGGTGTTTGAGAGGACGCCCGAGGGGCTCAATCCATATGCCAAGCAATACGGGTTCGGCAAGAGGCTCCTCGACAAGACCCGACCAGACACCCTCATCATCACCAAAGGTAGAGAGGACAACAACGACTATTCCAATATCGTGTTCGGCCTCCTAGACCACATCACGATCGTATCGCCAAGTCCCGATGCGCCTACACCGCTATTCGTGGAGATGCTGAAGAACGACGCCGGACTTCGCACAAAGACGCTAGAGCTTCTCAAGCGCTGTGATTTCTCAATCCGCGACATCAAGTTCACCGATGTCGCGCTGCCCGATGACTTTTTCGATCAGCTGCCCGTACAGCTTCCCGCAGAAGTAAAGAGGGCAATGGCCGAAAAGGGCTCTACGGCATTCACAACCGTCCACGCAGTTCGCGACGAGGAGCAAACCATCGTAGGGTCCCGCGACCTCGACTTCTGGAGCCAAGAGTCAATGGGAACCCAGAAGTTCTTCGAAGTGGCGGTACCTATTATTGATGCCCTAGAGAATGACAAGACGATTTTCATCGATGAGTTCGGCACCTACATTCACCCAACGCTCGTGCACGCCATCATCTCGCTGTTCGGAGAATCTAGCAGCAAGTCAGCCTACATGATCCTCACGACGCATGGCACAAACATGCTCCGCGAACTCTCGCGCGACGAGATAGTCCTCGTAGAGAAAAACTACGCGGAAGAGTCTCTCATTACACCGCTGCGCGACCTCGGCGTGCGCGATGGGGAGGCATTCGAGAAGAGATATCTCGCCGGTCTCTACGGCGGTATCCCCATCGTCGAAGATTAGGAGCCGCCGTGCCGCAGACAAAGACCAAGAAGAGATTCCTGCTCATCTGCTGCGAGGGCAAGACCGAGAAGGAATACTTCACGATTTTAAGGAGGCTATACCGCCTCCCGGGAGCAAGAGTTGTAATTCTGGGTGAAAAGGGACAGCACAAAGCCCTCGTCGACAGAACCGTCAGCGAGAGAAAGCTGTTCTGCGAGAAGGACAACATCGACCCCAGCGACGTGGAATGCTGGGCAGTCTGCGATGACGACGGAATGTCGCTTTCCTACGCAGAACTCCTACGTTACTCGGAGGAGCACGATGTCCGACTCGCATTCTCGCGACCCCAATTCGAAGCCTTTCTTCTGCAACACTTTGAGCAATCGGGAGAGCACGACCAGAAGAGGCTGTACGCGAAGCTCGGTGAGTACGCCACCCAATACTGCGGCATTACAGTCGAGTATGAGAAGTCTAGCCTTGACTGGATGGCCGATGTTCTTGATACCCGACCGAAGCTCGTGAGAGTGGCTGTAACCAATGCAGATCAGAGGAAGAAGCAGTCCGCACGGGTTTTCCTTACCGTGCAAGACCTGGTGAAGCGGATGAGGGAACTAGGGAAATAGTTTTTCAACCAGAGATAACTTTCCCAGGCAGCCTCTCGGCCAGAGCAAGTCGGACCGAGAGGCTGCCCCCATTTACCGTCGGCGGGCGCAGGAGCTAGCAGACGACAATCTCTGGGAAGCGCAAACGTAGCAAAGCTGCGGACTTAGGGGAGAATCTCCTACGCCCAACGGCCGCGCCCACAGGCTTTGGGCAAAGATCTTCTCGACCTCCTCGGTCGCGAGCCTGTGGTAGCCGCCGTCCAGGAAGATCGTGGCCCTTGCCGCGGCGGGAACGTCGGGTGCGCCCTTGGCGTTGTCGGTCGTGGGGCCGCCACCGTACGTAAGCAGCACCTTGGGACAAAACCTTGCCTTAGGCCCATTGGTAGTTCCAAACGCTCCCAAGTCGACCACGTGGGAGCGGCATGGGACCAGGCGTTATCCCACGAAGCCGATGCAGCCCGCGATGACCACGCTCACCACGCCGATGAGCGCAAGCGGGATGCAGTCATCCACAAAGGACGGCAGCGCGCCCAAGCGGTAGTACAGCACGTAGCACACAAGGCTCACGACAAAGCCCACCACGGCGAGAAGAGCCACCAGCGTGGCTGCACCCGCAGGCCCCATGATAGCAACGTCGCGCGGGGAGCCCGGGCGCCGCAGCGTCACGCCCTACGCGCGCTCGCGCAGCATCCTGGTGAAGGAGGTGTCAGAATGGCGCGCCCACAGCACATAGACCAGCACGCTCACCACGCAGGCAAGCGACACGATGGACCACATGGCGGAATACCCCAGGCCCGTGATGAGCGAGCCCGCGACGCCACCGCCCAGGCCATAGCCAATGTCGTAGCCGCACAGGAACGTGGAGTTGGCCGATCCGCGCGTCTGGTCCGTGGAGGTGTGGACGGCCATGGACTGCAGGGACGGCTCGAGGCCGCCAAAGGCGTAGCCCGCGAGCATGGCAGAGATGATGTACGTCACGGTGTTGGGCACAAAGGCAAGCAGCAAGAACGCGACGAGCATCGCCCCGTTGCACGTGTAGACAAAGGTCGCCTCGCCCTTCTCGTCCACAAGCTTGCCCAGCGTGACGCGCACAAGCAGCAGCATGGCGGACATCACGAGGAAGTAGACCGAGCCCGAGGGCAGGCCGTTTTCGGACGCGAAGATTGCCACGAAGTTCTCCAGCGCGCCAAAGGTGAACATGAACACGAGCATGGTCACCGTCGCGGGCAGGGAATCCCGGTTGATGATCGTGCGCAGGTCAAGCTTCTTCTTGGGCACGTCGATCTTGGGCGCGTGGATGAACGAGAAGAGCACCAGGCCAACCGCCGCGATGATCGCCGCGGCCGCATAGAGCGCCTTGAAGCCGAGGCCCTCCATGAGCGAGAGGCCCAGCGCCGGCGCGATGGCGGAGGCAAGCGCCGTGGCCATGCCAAAGTAGCCCATGCCCTCCGCAAAGCGCGGGCGGCAGATGACGTCGGACGCGACGGTGGCCGTGGTCGAGTTAGAGAACGAGAGGCCCACGCCGTGCATCATGCGGAACGCGATCGCCACGGACAGCGTGGGGACCATGATGTAGCCAAGCGGCGCCAGACCCATGAGCAGAAGCCCCGCCACCAGCGCGGCGCGGCGCACGCCGTTGTCGAGCCACCAGCCCACAAACGGACGGATGACCACGGCGATGAGCGAGAAGGCCGCGGCGCACATGCCCGCGACCGCCTCCGTGCCGCCAAGGCTCTGGATGTAGAACGGGAAGGTCGAGAGGCTCATGATGTGGTTGGTGAAGACGCACAGGTTCACCAGGATGATGAGCACGAGGTCGCGCGTCCAGAGCTTGGGCTGGGCGTGGGGCGAGCCCTTGGCCGCCGCATGCCCTCGCGCTGCCTGCTTTGCGTTCTGTACGGAATCCTGCATGAAAAAATCCCTCCTAGACGATTCCATCCACCGTCCGGCAAGGGATTGCAGTCTTCTGGCGCTCGACCGGATCGCTCCGGACGGGACGCTCGACATGAAAGCAGCTGGCTTGCACGGCTCCCGTGCGACCGGGCGCGCTGGTCGGCACGCGTGGGCACCATGTGCACTGCTGGCGTCTCTGGCTGGGCGGCATAGATATCAACTGGACTTACGCCGTTGGGCAGCTCATTGACGTGTGCAATTATAGACGAGCATCCGCGCAATGGCCGTGGGTCGAAATGTAAGAAAACAGCTTACCCACAGGAGCGGAGAAGGACGAGGGGGCCCGCTCGCGAGCCCCCTCGCTACGTGTTGATTTTGTTCCACCCGCCGCGGATGGTGCTAAGGTAGCCCTTGCGTGTAGCGCAAAGCTGCTGCGACCAGGTGCCCCACAACGTCACCAGGAGCAGCGATACAGCGTAGTCAGCAAAGCGTGCGACGGCCCGGATTGGGCGGTCGCACGCTTTTTTGTGTGGCGCCGTCTCACGCGGCGCCGGAAGGGAGCCGGCAAGCATGCCAAAGAACCGCATCCAGGGAGTCATCTTCGGAATCCTCATGTCCGTCACCATGGCCTACGGAATGGAGGTCTACAACGTCGCATGGAAGATGGGCATCCCCACCATGCCCGGTGGCTTCTCCAACATGACGAACGTGGTGTTCTGGGACGCGCTGCTCGAGGCAGCCTACATGTGGATCTTCGTGTTCCTGTTCTCCAACCTCTGGGGCACGCGCGGCGGAGCCGCCCTGGCCGAGAAGATCGTGGACCCCGAGCGCGACAGCGCCTTTGTGCAGGGCACCATCCGCTCGTGCTGCACCGTGCTCATCATGTGCCCCACGATGAGCCTCGTGGCATCGATCCTCTTCAACGTAATCCTCGCAGGCATGCCCGTGGCGCAGCTTCCCGCCATCTGGGTTGGGGCCCTCATCAAGAACTTCCCCATGGCGCTGCTGTGGAACCTGTTCGCCGCGGGACCCGTCTCTAGGCTCGCGTTCCGCAAGCCCTTCTCGCGCGTGGGCATGCACGACCAGGCGAGCGAACCCGTCATGGGCGCCGGTCTTGCAGATGGCTCCCGCCTCGATCCCGAGTACGTCGAGGCTGAGTCCAGGGACTAGGCCCTCACCGGCTCGCCCTCTCGCGTCTCGCCGTCCTTCTGGCCGTGGGCATGGCCGTCACGCTCGCGGGGTGCGGGGGAGGCGGGCCGGCTGGCTCGCGCGGCATCCGACCCAGGCCCGCCCACGCCCAACGGCCGCGCCTACAGGCTCTGGCGGAAGATCTTCTCGACCTCTTCGGTCGTGAGCTTGTGGTAGCCGCCGTCCAGGATAATCGTGGCCTTGACCGCGGCGGGGATGTTCTCCTTTGTGAGGCCGAGCTCGCTGGCGTGGCGCACGACGCCGATCTGGTCCATCCAGTCGCTCATGGCGGCGAGGCCGGCCTCGGCGAGCTGCTCGTCCGTCTTGCCGTCCGCGGGGACGTCGAACACGCTCCGATGGCCTGGCCCAGCATGTGGACCTCCCAGTCCATAGACTTGCCGCACGCGATGAGCGTGTTGAGCGCCCACGTGCACACCCAGCTGATGTTGGAGCGGGCCTCGTAGTTGGTGGGGTCCTTCACGGCGATGCGGCTTGCGTGCACCAGGCTGCGCATGAGGCCCTCGGCGATGTAGTCGCTCGTGTTGTCGTCGGTGCCCGAGAAGTACTGCTCCTGGATGTGGTTGAACGCGTCGAAGATGCCG
>CACWMM010000050.1:0-13265 GCA_902761955.1 uncultured Olsenella sp.
CCCACCAAAAACCCGCTGCGCCGCCCCAGGGTCGCCCCCGCCACGATCGCGATGGCGGAGACCGGCTTCACGTCTGGCAGCGGCGCGAACACGATGCGCCCGGCCGCCGCGACGGCGCCCAGGGTCGCCGTGGGCAGGATCTGCCTGAGCGCCGGGCGCGACACCTCGTAGCTTGCGAAGAAAAGCGCAAGACAGAACAGCGTGACGAGAAGAACGAGGCCTCCGGTGGCGGAAAGCTGCAGGTAGGCGCAAAGTCCGGCCACGGCTGGCACCGCGAGGAGCGCCACGGGCTCGAGCGCGCGCAGCATGCGTGCACGCCGGCCCTGGCGTGGTTGCCGCCCGCTCATGCGCGCCACACCCAGGACTCGCGAAAGAACTGCCCCGCCGGCTGCGTGAGCGCCACCTGCCCGTCAAACAGAAGCGAGCAGCTGTCTGCCACGGCGCGCGCGAACGCGACGTCGTGCGTGGACAGAAGCACCGTCGCGCCGCCGGCGGCCGCCTGCCTCACGTGCGCGGCCACAAGCGAGCGCGCCGCATGGTCCAGCCCCTTGGTGGGCTCGTCCAGAAGCAGCAGCCGCGGCCGCGTGAGCAGGAGCTTTGCAAGCGCAAGCAGCTGCTGCTGGCCACCAGAGAGGTCGTACGGGTGCCGCGCGAGGGCATCTGCCAGGCCAAACGCCGTTGCGACCCCAAGCATCCGCTCGCGATCGTAGCCGGCCGTGGGCGCCCACTCCATAAGCTCCTCCTCAACGCTCGGGCGCGAGAGGAGCGCCTTTGGCTGCTGCGGCAGAAGCGCCTGCGAGCCGGCGAGCGCGTTTTCGATGCGGCCGCGCTGCGGCGCGAGCATGCCCGCGACCGCCATGAGCAGCGTGGACTTGCCGGAGCCGTTGCCGCCGACGAGCGCGCGCACCTCCCCGGCAGACAGCTGCAAGTCCGCACCGCGCAGCACCCACGCGCCGTCGCGCCCGTAGCGCACCCACGCGTCACGCGCGCTTACCACCGGGTTGGCGAAGGGCGGAACCGGGGCGGATGCGTGCGCCGCGGCGCCTGGAGCGGCAGGCGATGCCGCGCCCGCGGGCCCGTCCGCGGCAATGAGCGCCGGCTCTTCTCGCAGGGAGTCCAGCGGCACCTGCCGCGGACGGCCGCCCTCCATGCAAAAGGCCATGCTCGCGAAGTCCACCATGGCGCGCGGTGCGTGCGTCGCCACCACCACGGTGCAGCCAAGCTCGCGGTTCACGCGGTACAGCAGGGACAGGAAGCTCTTCTCGGCCACGGGGTCGAGCATGGAGGTGGGCTCGTCCAGAAGCAGCACGGACGGGCGCATCGCGAGCGCGGACGCCAGCGCCAGCAGCTGCCGCTGCCCGCCGGAGAGGTCTGCGCACCTCCGGTGGAACCACGGCTCCATCCCAAAGAAGTAGCAGGTCTCGGCCACGCGGCGGCGCATCTGGTCCTGCGGGACGCCCAGGTTCTCCAGCCCAAACGCCAGCTCGTGCCACACGCTGTCGCACACGATCTGGCTGTCCGGGCTCTGGAACACGTAGCCCACGGTCGCAGCGGACTCGCGCGGGGACATCGCGGCGGCGTCCCGTCCGAGCACGCGGGCGGCGCCCCCGAGCGTGCCCTGCGGGCGGATCTCTGGCTTGAACAGCTTGAGGAGCGTGGTCTTGCCGGAGCCCGTGCCACCCACCAACAGCGCAAACGCGCCGGCCGGCACGCGGATGCTCGCGTGCGACACCACGTCTGGCCCCGCCGGCTCGCCCTCGGGCACGGCATACGAGAAGGACGCGTCCACGAGCTCGAGCGCCGGCTGCGGGTCGCAGGCATCCGCCGGCCGCGCGGTCGCGGCGCTGGCTGCGCCATTGCCATCCGGACGCGCCCCGGCCCTTGGCCGCGGCTCTTCTCCCCCGCTCGTCGCGACGCTCATCACGACCTCCCCTCGCGAACGCGCCTGGCCGCGGTCACGACCGCAGGCCCCAACGACAGCGCCGCATACGGCGCATAGCCCCACCACGGCACGAGCGCCGGCATGGTGGGATAGAAGCTCCACTGCGACTGCGCCACCCATGCCAGCAGCGCGCAGGCAAGTGCAAGGAACCCCACTGCCGTGGCCACGGCGACGTCCCGCGCGCGCAGCGGCTGCAGCCGGTAGCGCGTGCGCGGGCCGCCCACCTCCCAGCCGCGGGCGCGCATGGCATCGGCCCGCTCAACGGAATCCTCCATCGCCCATGCCATAAGCACGGTCGAAGCATTCACGTAGCCCATGCGGCGCACGCCGCTGCCGCGCGCCGCGGACGGGCCTTTGGCATCAGACGCCTGGGCGCAGGTACACGCCGCCCGCGTGGAGCTTACGACGCCGTAGCGACGACGCAGCTGCGGTACCAGCTGTATTGCCATCGATACCATGGTGCTCACCACGGGCAGACGGTTTCCGGAAAGTTCCAGCAGGCGATCCTCCGTCAACACGCACGCCGCGTTCGACACCCACTGCAGCATGCATACCAAAGACCCGCCCATGCATAGGCCGTAGGCAAGCGCCTCAAGGCGCACCGTGACGGGGCCAAGCGTGGCCACCACGGTGGCGCCAGAGTGCGAGAAGAGCGGGTTCGCGAGGCAGACAAGTGCAACCATGGGCAACTGCCAGTGCAGGTTTCGCGCCGTGGACAGCGCGCCCTGCAGGCACATGCCATAAAGGAGCGCCCCTGCGACGGAAATCGCCACGAACACGGGCTGCGTCACGAGCGTACCTATGCCGATGACCGCCGCAAAGTACACGGCCGCCACCACGGGATGGCTCTGCCCAAACGCCACGTCCGCGCGAGGCGCACCTGTGGGGCGCACGCCGGCGTCACGTGCGGCGGTGCCCCGCTTGCATTTGTCTTGCGCTCGCCCCACGCTACTGCCCGGACGTGACGTAGCTCCACACGACGGAGTCGCCGTCGTGCACGGCATACAGGTCGCTCATCATGCCGGGCATCGAGCCGTTCACGGCATACGTCCACCCGTGCGACGCGTCCTGCCCCAGGCCGTTGATTGCGGTCACCCACGTGCCGCCACCGGCGTACGCGCCGCTCTCCACGGAGGCGCCCGTGGCCAGAAGCGCGTCGTACGCCGTGGCGCCCGAGCGCAGGCTCACCCTATAACCGGCGCCGTTTATCGACACGGAAACCGTCATGGCAGCTGCGCCCTTGCCACTGGAGAAAGCGCTGGGACCAGATTGTGCCGCGGAGCCGGACGTTGCGCCCTTCTCGCCCGAGGCACTGCCTGACGCCTGGCCCGAGCCAGTCGAGGCCTTTGCGTTTTCGCCGCTCGCAGAGCCGTTTGCAGATTCTTTCGCGCCCGATCCGTCACTTGCTTCCGCCGATGCCGCCGTGCCAACCGCGAGCGTGCTACCGCTTGGCAACGCGGGCGTCTTTCCACCCTCGGCCGAGAAGGACTGCTTTCCCAGCTGCGCATACGTCTGCGAATCTATCGCATACCCACTTGCGGCGGAAAGGATGTGCGCGACGTCCGCGCCCTTTACCTTGGCCGCGGACGCGGAAGACAGCGCCACGCTCATGCGCACGATGCCCGACGCGTCCTCCTCTATCCACGTGACGGTCGCATCTGCCTTGCGGCCCGCGACCCATCGCGCAAGCGCAAGCGTGCGCCGCGCCGCGTCTTGCACGAGGCCTTCGGCCTTCTGGTCCGCAGCGTGCTCCACCCAGATGCCGTGCTCCGCAACGACCACGCGCACGTCGCCCGTGACGGCAAGGTCCTCCTTGCCAAGGCGGAGCTGCTTGAGCTCGGCCTTCACGGCGGCCTCGTCAATGACGCCTGACTTTGCGGCGCCGGAGGACTTCTTCGTGCTCGACGCGCTTGCAGATGCCTTGCGCGGCGCGGAGGCACCCATGCTGGCCGTCGAGCCCGTCGCGAACGTGAGGGGATCCCTCCCCTGCACGTACTCGCTCATCGACCACGCACAGAACGCGATGAGCGCCACGGCCAGCGCCGCAACGACCGCGCGCGCGACACGCATGCCGCCGTGGCCGGCGCCGCCACCGTTTGGCGCGGCGCCGCCAGCAGTCTGCGCACCGGCGCCAGAGGCGGTGCTCGCAGATTTGAAGTCGAGGCCTTCCTGCTTGTCTGCCATTACTTCGTCCCCTGTACGTCACGCTTGCCCCTGCGCAGCAGCGCCATGATCAGTACCACGGCGCCCAGCGTCATGCCAATGACCGGCCAGATGGGCAGGGTGCGCCCGCGCGAGGCGGCCGCGGAAGCCTTGCTTGCAGTTGTCTTTGCGGGGGCATCCGCAGATGCGTCGCCCGTGGACGCAGTCCCCTCGGAAGTACCGTCGGTCGCGCCGTCTTGCACCTGTATGCCAAGCACGTCGGACGCGACGTCGTTCAGAAGCGTTAGCGGTCCGGACGCCGCGGCGGTGCCGGATGCCTTCCCGCCCGCAGGCGACGCCGTACCGTGGACGAGCTTCGTGGAGCCAGGCTTTGCCGCTCCCGACTTCGCGCCGGTGTTCCCGTTGCCGCCCTTGCCACCTGCGGCGACGTTGCCGGCACCCGCGGCGTGCGCGGAGCCAGGGCCCTTGCCCTTCTCGCCCTGTGAGCCCGCGTTCTTGCCAGCATTCTTGCCGGTGTCCTTGCCGGAATCTTTACCCGCGTCCTTGCCGGTGTCCTTGCCGGAATCCTCCGTGCCGGACTGCCGCGGAATCTCCTGGCTGGGAAGCACGTCCGCCGTGCTCGCGCCGGCAAGCTTGAACAGGAAGCCAGAATCGTTCACGAAGTACAGGCTGCCGTCGGCCGCCGCCACGACGCTTGCCATGTTGTACTGCCGCTGCGCCTGGTCGGGCACGTACAGCAGGGTCACGTGCTTTGCTCCTACCTTGTACATGAAGACGCCGCCCGGACGACCGTTGCTCGTGAAGTACACGTACGTGCCGTCGGACTTCGTCACCACGAGCGGCGCGCTCTTCACGTCGCCGGGGATGGCGTTGCTCTTGGTGGCTGACGTGGTGGTGACGTGGCACTCCACCTTGAGGGACTGCGCGTCGATCACGCTGATGCTGCCCGTGCCCGCGGCGCGACGGTCCGCGCCGCCCACGTAGATCTTGCCGTTGCACAGCGTGGGCGTGGACGTGCTTGCGTTGTCAAACTGCACGGTGCCCGTCTGGCTGAGCGCGCCGTCCGAGGCGATTGCCATGCGATGCAGCACGCCGTCCGTCGTGACCACGTACGCGACGGTTCCGCCCCCGGCCGCGACGATTCCCGCGCGGGAGGGCGCGCCAAGCGAGAAGGTCGCGCGCACCTTGCCGGTGGACGCGTCGTGCAGCGTCAGGTTTCCGCCGTCGTCTGCCACGAGTATGCCCGCGACCGTCTGCGCGGCGCCGGCCCAGTAGTAGCCGGAGCCCTCCTCCTGGTGCTGCCAGCGGACGGAGCCGTCCTTGAGGTTGAGGGCCAGGAGCGTGCCGCCCAGGGACGTGCCGTCGTAGCCGGCAGCGGCAGTTCCCAGGTACACGTAGCCGTCGCGCACGAGCGGGGTCGAGATGGGCTGCTGCGCCGCGCCGCTGACCGCGGGCAGCGCGTCCGTCAGCCACACGGTCTTGAGGCTGTCTGCCGTGAGCGCCTGCACGCGGCCGGCACGCAGCGGCACCACGACCACGCCGTTGGCGTACGCGATGCGGCACGTGGACTCCACGCGGTCCGCAAGGTCCGCCTCTTGCAGAAGCCTGCCGGTCTTGGCGTCGCGCACTTGCAGCTTGTTGCGGACGGCAACATAGACCTGGCCGTTCACGAGGATGGGGTCGCTCATGAACGTCTGGCCGGCCGTGCCCAGGTCGCACGCCCATGCAAGCCGCGAGCCATTTGTGGGGGTGTCGGCCGCGGACGTGCCCGTGCCGTCCGTACCCTTGTACGCGCCCCACTCCGCCGCGAAGTCCGGACGGGGCGCGTCCGGCATGACGGTCACGTCCTGCGCGGGCGGCTCTTCTCCGTAGCTGCCAAAGAACCACTCGATCCTGTCACCTGGCCGCACAACGTACTGGGCAGCGTAGTCGTTTGAGAGCTTGCCGTTGACATAGAACTGCCACCAGCTCCTGTTGCCGGCCGCGACCTGCGCGTAGCCTAGGGACGCCTGGCCGTTGGGGAGCACGCCCGAGGCCGCGCTGATCGTACCCACCATGTCGTCGCAGGTCATGCCGTTGCGCTCGAGCACCGTCTTCGTGAGCTGCGCCGCCGTGGTGCCGGCGGGGACGCTCGCCTCGCTCTGGCCCACCCAGCTCGTGCTCTGGCCGGCGGCGTTGGGGCCGACCACCTTGACGGAGGCCGTGACGTTTGCGGCGTCGCTTGCGGGAAGCTGATCACCGTAGGCGGAGTAGTACCACACCACGCTGTCGCCGTCGGTAATCTTTACGGAGTCTGCCATGGCGTCCGATGGCTTGCCGTTCACGAACAGCTGCCAGTAGCGCCCGGTGCCGGCATCGGAGCCAAGCGCGACGCCCGTGGTGGGCGACGTGACGGTCTGCAGGTAGGTGCCATAGGACGTGTCCTGCGCAGCGTAGGTGATGCCGCTGGCGGCAAGCGTCGCGCGCGTGAGGTCCCAGGCGGTGGAGCCAGAGTCCAGCCTCTGCATGGACGTGGCCCACGTCTCCGTCTTGCCAAACGCGTCCACGCCGATCACGCTTGCAGTTGCCTGCACGTACGGCGCGTCCTTCCCCGTGGTGCCGCTCACGGTGAGGCTTGCGGTTGCCTGCGTGCCGGCGAGCTCCGAAAGCTTCACCTTCAGCTCCGCAGAGACTCCCGCGTCATCCTTGTAGCGCGCGTAGTACGCCCCGTACTTCTCGCTCGCGAGGTTTGCGGTTATCTGCACGCGCGTGTTGTACTGCGGCCGCGTCACGCGCAGCGTCTGGTTGCTGACGACCGCCGAGTCGCTCGAGGCGAACGTGCGGCCCTGGTCGCTGGGACCCATGGGGTCGTAGCCGGCAAGCTCCGCCGCGACGATGCCGTGGGCGGCGTCCGCCTCCGCGACGCCTTCCGCCCAGCTCAGCGTGCCCGAGGCGTCCTGGTAGGCCTCCATGAACGGCTTGAGGTCGCGCGTGACGGCCGCGGCGTCCTGCCCGTCCAGCAGGCGCGCGCCAAACTGGTCGCTCACGCGATGCAGAAGCGCGAGCTCCACGTCGATGGCGCCGGACTGAAGCGGCTTGACCGCAAGCTCAAGCGTCTTCGTGACGTACTGCGTTGGGTCGTCCTTCAGCGCCACCTTGCACGTGACTTCCACGGCAGCGTCGCTTGCGCCCTCGACGGGGCGCAGCACGTTCGCGCGGTACCCGTTTATCTGCAGCGTCTGGTTCGACGCGGAGTAGCTGACCGTGACGTCGAAGTCGAGCCACCTGGTGCCGAGCGTCTTGGTGGTGGGTAGCTGGATGTCCCCGGTGACGGCCACGGGGTCAAGATCGCCGTCCGCCGAGGAGATGTACTTGAGGTTCTTATAGGTAAAGTTGTCGTCCAGCTTCTGCTGCGCCTCTGCAAGCTGGCGCTGCACGAGGCTGGGGTCGCCCTTGACGGTGACCTCGAAGCTGCGCGTGACGCTCGCGCGCGGCGCGTCCGAGCCAGAGAAGCCCACCGTCGCCGTGAGCGTGACGTGCTGGTCCGCGGACGTGACGTTGGGGGTCGCGGTAGTCTGGTCGTCCCACGAGTAGCCGGAGAGCGCAAGCGCGGACTCGTCCGAGGACTTCCAGCTGACGCTCACGCCGGTGCCGAGCTTGTTTGGCAGGGCGAACGCCTGCGTCACGGAGCCGGCAGAGTCGCCGTCCGCGTACGCGGGCGCGAGGGAGTCCGCCGCTGCGTCGAGCTCCGCGGACATGGCCGCCGCGTCCCAGTCGAGCTGCACGAACTTCGCGGGCGTGTACCACGCGGTCGCCGTGCCGTACGTGAGCCTGAACGTGGGCCTCACCTGGCGCAGCACGGACGTCGCCGTCGACACCGTCTTCTTGGCGGGGCTGAGCGAGAAGAACGTGACCTTGCCGTTGTCTGCCGCGTCGCAGGAGATGCCGCCACGCTGGCTGGGATCGGGCGTGGCCGTGGTCTCCACGGACTGGGTGACGACCCGGACGTCCGCGTACTTCTCGCCCAGCGAGGCGAGGCGGGCGCGGACCATGTCGTTCACGTTGGTGTCCGCGCCGTAGACGGGAGACGGGGCGTACCCGCTGAAGCCGTCGGGCGCGAGCGTCTGGACGGCCTGGGCAAGCAGTTCCTCGTCCTGCTGCGTGCCGCGTGCGACGACGGGGCCTGCGGCGGCGGACGTGACGTTGTTGCGCGACGTGGCGCTCACGCGCAGGAACCTGCCCACGAGCGCGTCCGTAAGGGTGAGCGTGGGCTGCGTCGCGCCGGCGATGTCCGTAAACGCGCCGTCGCTTGCAGATGCCTGCTGCCACTGCCACGCGATGGGCGCGGACGAGTCCGCCTGCTGCGTGCCACCCCAGTCGTCCGCGACGTACGCGGACGCGGAGAGCGTCTGGCCCTCCTTTGCGGTGCCGGTGACCTTTGCGTTGTCGAGCGTGGCTCGGCCGTCCGCCACCTTGCCGGTGGAGCTGTAGCTCCAGAGCTCGCCGTGCGAGCCGTCCGCGCGCGTGAAGGAGATCTTGCACGCAAGGTACGCGTCCGCGTCTGCATCCGCCACGACGTAGCTGCGCGACGTTGCGCCCGCTATGGGCGTATAGGAATCAAACTTCGTACCGTAGGAAACGGAGGTGCCACGGTACCACTGAAACGCGTAGCCCGCGTATGCCGAGGCGTCGACGGGGGTCTCGTCCTCGTCCCCCCAGTCGTCCTCCTCGGTGGTGAAGGCGTTTGCCGTGAGCTTTGTGCCCGGGGCGAGGACGGTGTCGTAGCGAACCTGCGACCCGCTGGCGTTCACGATGCGCACGACGTCCGGCACGACCGTCGCGGCCGCGGGGGTCACGGGCGTCGCAGCGCCGGCGGTAGCTGCCGCGGACGTCGCACCCGCGGAGGCGGAGGTAGCCGCGGTTCCGGCCGCGGGCACAGACGTGGCCGCAGGACCGGGCGCGGGGGCCGTCGCCGCACCCGCGCTGGCCGACGTCGTGCTTGCCGACGGTGCGCCAGATGGCGCGCTTGCGGACGAAGCCGCTTCATCCTTGGACGTTGGTGCCGCGGACGAGCCGCCCTGCGTGGTGGTTGCGTCTGGCGTGGCCTGCGCCGTCTGCTGGGCCTGTGCCTGAGCGTCCGCGGTGCCTGCCGCCTCTGCGAGCGCCGCCGTGGGCACCTGGCTCAGTACGAGCGCGAAGCCGAGCGCCGCCGTTGCCGCACGGGCGGCAATACCCCTTGTGCTGGGAAAATGCATCCTGCCCTCTCCTCCCTGTGGGAAACGGTGAGGGCACGCAGGATTGGAAGCCAGGAAGGCATCCCATCTGGCAGGCCACGTTCTTCTCGCCCGCGCGCCATTGCGCAACGGGACGTGCGACAGGGTCGCGACGGCGGGCCGCCACTGTGTGAGCATAGTTCGCGCTGATCCGGGGTTGAACCGGAATCCTTTTGCCTAGGCCTATGAGCTTTGGACCATGCCCTCAGGTTCTGTTAAGTGAGGTCGATTCTAGCAGCTAGGGGCGTGAGACGGGCTCACGCGGCCGGATGGACACATCTTTGCAAGAATCTGCGGGCGGGCGCTATGCCGCGGCCTCGCCAGCCGCGGCCAGCTTGCCAAGTTGCGGCCGCTGGGCGCGGTGCGAAAGCACCAGTATCACGATGCCCGCCACCACCAGCGGAATCGACAGGCACTGCCCCATCGTGAGCCAGTTGGTGCCCAGCAGGTAGCCCAGCTGCTTGTCTGGCAGGCGCACGAACTCGATCAGGAAGCGGAACGTGCCGTAGCCCAGAAGGAAGGTTCCCAGGAACGTGCCCTGCGGGCGCGGCGGGTTTGCCTTGCGCGACAGCGCGAACAAGATGACGAACAGGACGACGCCCTCGAGCAGGGCCTCGTACAGCTGCGATGGGTGGCGGTACACCATGCCGCCGCCGGCGTCGTCGAACATGACGCCCCACGGTAGGCTCGTGGGCTTGCCCCACAGCTCGCCGTTGATGAAGTTGGCGCAGCGGCCAAAGAACAGGCCCACGGGCGCGCCGATGACGGCGAGGTCGCACATGGTGGGGACGGAGATCCTCAGCTTCCTGCACGCGAGCGAGCCACCGATGATGGCGCCCACTAGCCCGCCGTGAAAGCTCATGCCGCCTTCGTACGTCGCAAGTATCTTCATCGGGTGCTGCAGGTAGTAGCCGTCGCCATAGAAGATCACGTAAAACAGGCGCGCGCCGATTATCAGGCCAAACGCGATCGCGATGATCACGCTCGTGACGTCGTCCGCAGAGATCCCCAGCTCCCAGCGCCGCGCGACGCGATAGATCACGACGCCGGCCAGCGCGATGCCCACGACGTACGCGAGCCCGTACCAGCGAATGGCCAGCGGGCCTATCTGCACGATTATGGGGTTGAGGTGATGGTAGAGCTCGTTAAGCCACATCGAACGTCCTTCTCCTTGCGCGCGTCACGTGTGCCGCACGCGCGCCGGCAGGCGCCGCGCGGCCTGGGCGAGAAGTGCCTACCACGCCATCGCGGGCTCGACCTTGGTGACGCCGGGGACGTGCTCCTTCAGGATGCGCTCGATGCCCTCGCTCATGTCGTAGCTGGACAGCGGGCAGCCGGCGCACGCGCCCTGCATCTCGAGCGTGACGACGCCGTCGTCCGTGCAGTTCACCAGCACCACGTCGCCGCCGTCGGCCTGCAGGCTCTGGCGGATCACGTCGATGGTCGCCTCCAGAAGCTCGCGGTTCACGCCCTGCTTTGCCTCGCCTTCCGCGGGTGCGGCCTGGTCCTTGGTCTGATCGGTGTTCTCTGCCATGAGTGGCGTCCTTCCCCTGGGCGGAGGCGCGACCGCGTCGCAATTCCTACCGCACAACTTACAATTGCTCCGAGTCTACCCCTAATGCGCCCGGCGCAACCAACATTGCACAAACTTACCCGCACGGCCGCCTTTGCGCGCGGGGCCGGCTTCCTGCCCGCGCGCACGGCCGCGAGCGCCGCCGCCACGCGCCTGACCTGCACGGCTGCCTCCGCCTCGCCCAACAGCGTGCAGTCCGCCATGAAGCGCGTCACGCCCGCCGAGAAGAGCTCGCCCATCTGGGGCGTCGCGTCCAGCGGGTTGCGCGGCATAGATGTGGCTGCGACCCTCGAGGTCGGTGCGCACCGGCATGAGCGAGCCGTCGCGCGTCTTGAGCGCACAGCGCTCCTGCCGCAGGCGGCAGCGCGCGCAGTCGTGGATGCAGCGGTTCGCCACCTGCAGTACGCAGTGCTCGCTCGTCATCGCGCGCGTGCGGCCGCTCACCACCAGGCCCACCGGCACGTCGGACGCGCCGGCAAGCTCGCATGCCTCCGCAAGCGTCAGCTCAGGCGAGAGCCACACGCCGCGGGCGCCCGCCTCCTCAAGCGCAAGCAGGCAGCTGGGGTTGTGCACGGGTATGCACGGCCTCACCTCGGCAAGAGCGCCGCGCTCGCGCGCGAGCACCAGCTCGGACACGTTGCCCACGCCGCACGGGCGGCCTGCCTCAACCAGCGGGTCAAGCCGGTCGTGGTCCACCTCGCGGCACACCTCGTCCAGCCAGGGCACCGGCTCCATGGGCCACGCGGCACCGCGCTCGCGCGCCAGTACCAGCGCGTCCGGCGTCGCGTACAAGCGCGTCGCGCCGGCGCCCACGGCCGCGCATGCCACCTCCGGCGTCGGCACCAGGGCGCACACCTCGCCGGCAGGCCGCGCGGCAGGAGCACCGGCCGCGATGCCCGGGGCCTCCTCGGCAAGCGCCTTGCGCACGCGCCCCCGCGCGCGGCGAAGCTCCGCCGCAAGCGCGTTTGCGTCCGGCACGTCCGCAAGGCCCTCCTTGCGCGCCGCGTCGCTCGTGGGCGCAAGTATGGCCTGCTCAAGCAGGTCGCATGCCTGGGCGCGCACCTTATGCACGGCCGAGAAGCCCATGCCCGCGCCCTCGTCCAGGTCAACGTCAAACGCGACGGGCTCAAACGGGCTCGTGCCCATGCGGCCCACGTGCTCCACAAGGTCCTCGCGCGTCACGGCCCGCGTGCGCGCCGGCTCCACCACGAAGCCCTCCGCCGTCGCGCTCGCGACGCCGGACGGCAGCGGCGCGGCGCACGTCAGCGTCACCGCGAACGGCCGGCCCACCCGCGCGGTCACGGCCACGCGCACGGGAAGGCGGCGGCGCTTCTCGCCCGAGGCGGCGCGAGCGGCCTCGTCCATTGCGCGCTCGGAGCGGATCACGCGAACGGGGCAGCCCACTGGCATGGGGCGCGCCGTCTTGCAGCAGATCACGTCGCCGGCGGCGGCGTCAGCCTCCGCGCGGGTCGTCAAAAACTGCGACGGGTCGTCCTGCGGGCGCACCTCCAGAAGGTCGCCGGCGCCCACGGGCGCGTCCAGGCGCACGTCCACCTCAGCCATCGTCACGGTGCGAAAGCGGTCGCGCCCACCACTCCCGCCGCCGCGGCGCACCTTCGCGCTCCCCAGGTCGCGTGTCGCCACCACGGTGCCCACCAGCTCGCCGCGGTTGTTCGAGCGGTCGTAGCTCATCATGTCGTTGTCCGAGCGGCCGTCCAGATAGCTGTTCGTGAAGTCGCGGTTGAACGCCCGCGCCAGCGTGCGGCTGCGCGCGGCATCGTCCGCCTCGGTCACCTCGCGGCCGGCCGCAAGGTCGTCCAGCTGCGCGCGGTACGCACTGATGACGGAGTACACGTAGTCCGGCGCCTTCATGCGGCCCTCTACCTTGAGCGACCCCAGCCCGGCCGCGGTCAGGCGCGGCAGGTCGTCCAGCGTGCGGAAGTCCTTCGGGCACAGCGGGCGGCCCGCCCCGGGGGCGGAAATTACGTTGCCGTCGCCGTCCACCAGGTCGTACGGCAGGCGGCACGGCTGCGCGCACAGCCCGCGGTTCGCGCTGCGCCCGCCGCGAAGCGAGCTCATCATGCACACGCCGGAGTAGCAGAAGCACAGCGCGCCGTGGCCAAAGCTCTCCAGCTCCACGCCCTCGCGCGCGATGCGCCCGATCTCCGCCACGGAAAGCTCGCGCGAAAGCGTCACGCGCTCCGCGCCCAGCTCGCCACACCAACGCGTCGCGCGCGCGTCGTGCACGTTCGCCTGCGTCGATATGTGGCACTCGATCCGGGGCCACAGGCGCCTCGCCTCCGCAAGCAGACCCCAGTCCTGGATGATGAACGCG
>CACWMM010000051.1:0-12661 GCA_902761955.1 uncultured Olsenella sp.
AATGGCGGAGGAGGAGGGATTCGAACCCTCGTACCCGCGAAGCGGGTAAACGGTTTTCGAGACCGCCGCATTCAACCACTCTGCCACCCCTCCGTGGGGTATTGGCTATCTAAAAGTGGCGCCCGAAGGCGCCACAGGGCTTTTCTGGCGGAGAGTCTGGGATTTGAACCCAGGATACGCTTTAGGCGTATACACGATTTCCAATCGTGCTCCTTCGGCCACTCGGACAACTCTCCTCAAAACCGCAGAAGCAAGTATACATTACTTTGCCCCCTTGTGTGAAGCCCATTATTTCTACAATTCTTGCCCACGAGGCCAAGCGGGGATGAAGCCGGCTAAAGCGTACGGCAAAATGGCTCGGGCGGCGCG
The DNA here is from genome assembly GCA_902761955.1 of uncultured Olsenella sp. GTDB lineage: Bacteria > Actinomycetota > Coriobacteriia > Coriobacteriales > Atopobiaceae > Parafannyhessea. The sequence continues at coordinate 370 of CACWMM010000051.1, forward strand.
CTCGCCATCCAACGCACGCGCGCCATACGCGGCGATTCGTGCGCCACCACACCCAAGAACGGCTATATTCGTAGTTCGCATCATTACGTACCCAACAACGCAGGGAGAAGAACGTGATTCCTGAGCTCATATCCTCGTCTGGGCCAGACGTTACCGCGGTTGCCATCCCCGCATGGCTCGACGCGTCCGCCGTGGCCGTAGGCTCCGTCTCAGGCGTGCTCGTCGCAACGGAGCGCAAGCTCGACCTCGTGGGCTTCATCGTGCTCGCCATGCTCGGCGGTCTGGGAGGCGGCCTCATCCGCGATCTCATCATCCAGCACAACGACGTCTACATGGTCAACTCGCCGTACGCCATCCCCATGACGGTCCTCGTCGGTTGCGGCGGCTTTCTCTTCCCCAGCCTGCTCACGCGGTTCCCGCACCTCATCGAGTGGGTCGACATCATCTCCGTCGGCCTGTTCGTGGCTGCCGGATCCGACAAGGCCATCGTGTACCACATGAACCCGTGGGCCGTCGTGCTCATGGGCACCGTCACCGGCGTCGGCGGCGGCATGCTCCGCGACATCTTCCTCGGCAACACCCCGCGCATCTTCCAGCGCAGCAACTTCTACGCCATCTGCGCCGTCGCGGGTTCCATCGCGTTCTACATGTTCATCATCCACGCCAACGTCACGGGCGAGTGGGCCACGGCCATCAGCGTCGCCATCGTCATCCTCATGCGCCGCCTGTCGCTGCACTTCAACATCCTCTCCCCGGCAAACGTGGACCTCGCCCCCATCGTCACAAAGAAGGTTCGGGTCATCTACCACCTGGCGCAGGAAGATGGGAAAGAGAACTCCAAGCGCATCCTTCGCAAGTTCGAGGGGCGCGACGGCTACCAGATAACCTACGTGCAGCAGCCATCCCCAGACGACGCGCACTCCCAGTCCGGAGAGGCAGACGCTCCCCGCACGCGCGTTATCGACAGGATAGAGATCGAGGATGACATCCCAGGGGAAGCCTCCCAAGGCATCACGCCGCAAGACATCAGCGACAACCAGCAAAACTCCTAGCAGCCCGCGGCTGTCGACGCTGCGTCATCGGTTGCCGCAGCCAGCTGCAAGCAACGCCGCAAGCAGCACGGTCCGCACACCATCTCGCTTAAAAAGACGCCGCCGAGAAAAGCCTCATGCTCTTCTCGGCGGCGCATTCTTACACTTGTCTCTCACGTTGCCCGAGCCCCGCGAACGCGAGGCTCGGCCAGTCGCAAGACCTACTTGTTCACCAGGCCGTTCCTGACGCGCCACTTGCGGCGCTCCGTCTCGGAGAGGATGCGCTTGCGCATGCGGATGCTCTTCGGGGTAACCTCGACCAGCTCGTCGTCCATGATGTACTCAAGGGCCTCCTCGAGCGTAAACGTCCTGCACCGCGATGTCCGCGGTGGAGGAGCGCTGGTTGCCAAGCTGCTTTGTGCGGGCCACGTTCACGACCATGTCACCGGGCTTGGAGCGCTCGCCCACGAGCATGCCCTCGTAGCAGTCGTCGCCAGGCGCCACAAACAGCTGACCGCGCTCTTGCAGGGTGCCCAGCGCGTACGCAACGGCCTTCTCGGTCGACATGGAGATCATGGCACCGTTCTGGCGGCCGCCGATCTCGCCGGCAAACGGGCCGTACTCCAGGAAGTTGTGATAGAACACGGCCTCGCCGTGCGTCACGTTCATGATGCGGGTCTTCAGGCCCATGATGCCGCGCGTGGGGATGTGGAACTCGAGGTGAGTTTGCTGGATGCCTGCGCTCATGTTGCTCATGGTGCCGCCGGCGTTGCCAAACACCTCGATGACCTTGCCGGAGCACTCGTTCGGGCACTCGACCACGGCCTCCTCGATCGGCTCGAGCTTGTTGCCGTTCTCGTCCTTCTTGAACAGGACCTTCGGGCGGCCAACCTGGAACTCGAAGCCCTCGCGGCGCATCTGCTCCATCAGGACGGACAGGTGCAGGATGCCGCGTCCCGCAACCTCGACGCCCGTCTTGTCCGGAGTCTCCTCGATGCGCATGGTCACGTTGTTCTCGCGCTCCTGCTCCAGACGCTCCTTCAGCTGGCGGCCGCCAACGATGTCGCCCTCGCGGCCAACAAGCGGGCTCGTGCTGGGCTCGAAGATGATGGAGAGCGTGGGCGGGTCGATCTCGATCGGGTCAAGCTCGACGGGGTTCTCGGGGTCGGTGTACACGTCGCCGATGTCGGTGGAGTCAAGGCCCACCACGGCTGCGATGTCGCCGGCCTCTGCCTGCGTGCACTCCTTGCGGCCCAGGTAGTCAAACGTGAACAGCTGCTTCACCTGGCTCATGGCGCGCGAGCCGTCGTTCTTCACCACCAGGATCTTGTCGCCTGCGTGGATAGTACCAGAATAGATGCGGCCGATGCCAATGCGGCCCACGTAGTCGGAGTGGTCCACGGTCACGCACTGCATGGCCAGCGGTCCGTCCACGTCCACGTCCGGCGCGGGCAGCGCGTCCACGATCATGTCCAGCAGCGGGTACATGTCCATGTTGCCGTCGTCCGGGTCAAGGCGCGCGTAGCCGTTCACGGCGGACGCGTACGCCACGTGCTCCATGGCAAACTCAAGCTGGTCGTCGTCGGCACCCAGGTCCATCATCAGGTCTAGGCAGTCGTTCAGCGCCTTCTCGGGGTTCGCGCCCTCGCGGTCGATCTTGTTGATGCACACCATGATGCGCAGGTTCGCCGCAATGGCGTGCGAAAGCACAAAGCGCGTCTGCGGCATGGGGCCCTCGGCCGCGTCCACCAGCAGCACGGCGCCGTCAGCCATCTTCAGCACGCGCTCGACCTCGCCGCCAAAGTCCGCGTGGCCCGGCGTGTCGATCACGTTGATCTTCACGTCCTTGTACTCGATAGAGATGTTCTTCGCCAGGATCGTGATGCCGCGCTCGCGCTCCTGGTCGTTGGAGTCAAGCACGCGCTCCTGAACCTGCTGGTTCTCGCGGAAGGCGTGCGTCGCCTTCAGCATCTGGTCAACCAGCGTCGTCTTGCCGTGGTCGACGTGCGCGATGATTGCGATATTCCTGATGTGCTCCTGGAGCATGTTTACCTCTTCTGTCAATTCAGCGGTGCAACCTGCAAAACTTTATAGCACGCAGGCACATGCAAGACCGCCACCTGCCGCTTTCCATCTAAACTGCTCGCGGCAGGCAGCCTCAAGACCAAGGCCGGCCTGCCGCGCGTCTGTTTTTTCTCGGGCGAGAAGGACGTGCCCTCACAGCAGGGGCTCTAGCTCCCCTGCGGGCGCGGGATCGGTCCAGGCAAATCCCTCGCCCGTACCTTTGCCCTTGAAGTAGGAGTATGCCGAGTATGACCTATAGCCCTTCTCGCCAAACTCCAGCAACAAGGCGTCCTGGTACGTGCCGGTTTCGTCCGCCACGGCTCCCACGTACGTGATGGCGTAGCGCACGGGCGTGCCAACGCCGGATTCCGCGTCACCATGCACCCGCGCAAGCTCGCGCACCTTGTCGCGCGCGCCCTCGAGGCACTCCTCTATCCCGTCGTCAGAAAACGAGAAGGACGCGACGTTTCCCTTGGCATCCGATGCCACCAGCAGCACGTTCACGTCCTCGCCGGCGGCCAGCAGGTCCAAGGCATCCCCCATGAGCGCTGCCGAGAGCCGGTCGAGCTCCGGCGAGATGCCATCGGCCCTCGTTTCGTCTTCGCGTGTGCCAGACATGCGTCCGCCTTTCAAATTCCTGTCGCCTGCCTTACGAGCGACGAATCAGCTCTGCGATCAGGTCGCTTACCGCCACCACCTGGGACGGGTTCACGTTCTCCGGCACGTCGTCCGAGGTTGCGGAAAGCGCCGGCACGCCGTCCGGGCTCATGCCCATGAGCGTCGTCGCGCGCACGGAGTTCTGCATGGCCAGGGTCGCGTCGGTCTCCCCCCAGTCGAGCTTCGCCCTGCCCAGCGGAATGTGCAGGTCCTTCGCGATGCTCATGAGCATCCTGCCCATGCGCCTGTCAGAGCGGCGCGTGTTCGTGCGACCCTCGTGCGTCAGGAACACGAGATCGCCCGCGCCCACGGAGTCCAGGTTCACCAGGAAGGCGCCGCGGATGTCACCGCGGTGTTCCGCCAGGAAGTGCTTCATGCCCGCATGGTCCACGTTCGAGGCGCCCAGCGCAACAAAGTAGATGTCGTGCGCCAGCAACTCGTCGTTGCTCATGCCGAGTATCGCCTGACGCAGGTCCTCCTGCGTGGGCTCCTGTCCGGCAACCTCGGTCCCGGCATAGGCGTCAGCAGGCGCCGCACCCGGTGCGTACCCGTCAGCAGCGTAGCCCTGGGCATCCGCGGCAACATCTGCGCCAGCACCAGGCTCGGCCTGCTGGTAGGCAGATTCGTCCACCGGATACAGGTCGTAGCCCTCCGCCTCCTCAGAAGCGGCACCTGCCTGGGGCTGGTCGCCATACCCATCGCCGTAAGCCTGCTGGACGTCGTATGGAACCTGCTGGTCATACGGTGCCTGATCGTCGTACGGCTGGCCACTGTACGGCTGGTCGCCATAAGAGTTGGAAGCGTCGGCACCGTCGCCCTCCACGACCCTAAAGCCAGAGCGCGTGGTGGCACCGCCCTTCCAGTCTCCGCGGCGACCAGAGCCGCCGTTCTTCTCGTCCTCGTCAAAGTGCTCCCAGTCGCCAATCTTGCGACCGTCCGTCTTCGCGTCGAAGTCGTCTCCCACGCCAAGCCACTCTCCCATGGACTGCTGCTCCGGCTCTGGGTCGCGGCGCTTCTCCCTGTTGCCAAAAAGGGACGAGAAGCGCTTGCGCGCCGCGGCAGCTTGCGCCTTTCTGGTTCGCTCGGCGCTTCCGCTCAGGCGGCTGGCTTCGTCTTGCATGGCGTGTGCGCCGTTGACCAGGCCAATCGGCTCGCGCGTGCCAAGCGGGGCGGAGTCCACCTTCTCGGCACCGGCCGCAATGGGCGTGCGCCCGGTGCGAAGCGCGCCGGAGTCGCCAATGTTGCCCGTACCAAACGGGTCGGTCGTCGCCTCACTGGGATCCGGCAGGTCAAACAGCACGGCACGACGCGCCATGCTGTTGTGTGCCGGCCGGAACTCGCTACGGCCCCAGCTCGGGTCGTCAATCGGCCGCGGCGCCGGAATCTTCTCTGCAGGGGTGTCATCCTCGATGGGCGCGTCCAACCCAGACGCGTCCTTGGCGGCAAGCTCCTCCTCAGGAACCTCCTCGTTCGGAACAAAGCTGTAGCCAGACATGGCGCCAGTCGCATCCGCGTCGGAAGGCATCTGCGAGTCGGGCTCTTCCGCAACGTCCTCCATCATGCCGGTGTCGTCTTCGGTCTCTGCGACAGCGTTGCCGCCAGCGTCCTGCGGCTCGTCCGCACCGTCTGCGGTCTCGGCCACCGGCCCGTTATCTACCTCGTCCGCGGGCCCGAAGGTCTCCTCCGGCGCCGCCTCGGCCGCCGGCTCCTCAATCGGCTCCGTGGGCAGATTATCCTGCTCGGTAGTATCATCCGCCAAGGCAGGCTCCTCGGACGCGACGTCGCCCGCGTGCTCCACGTAGGTCGGCATGGGCTCAACGCTATCGGCGTACTCGTCCCTCAGAGTCGCGGGGCGCAGCGGCTTCAGGTGAGCCGTTGCCTCAAGCTCGTCGAACGCCGCGGTATCGTCCACGGCCTCATTCGCGGCTTCCTCCTCCGCTACCGGCTCTTGGTAAGACGGCGCTCCCACGTCAGGCAACTGCGAGTCATCCGCCTTGGAATCGTCAATCACCTCGTAGTCCTCTATTACCGGAGCGTCATCCCCAAAGGAATCGACTCCAAAGGTAGTTGCGGGTGCATACGTCACGTCCGCACTCGCTTCGGTTTCGGGCTCATAGTCTGGCTTGGGCTCATATGCTGTTGCAGGCTCAGCTTCGAGTGCGGGTTCGCTCTCAGGTTCCGCCTCTTGCTCAGACGACGCATCATATGCCTCGACAGTCGAGACAACCTCGTAGTCATGGTCGTCGTATGCGTCATCGTCAGCCGTCGTGTCAACGCGGTAGTCATCGTCGTAATCCGTCGAGTTCTCCTCGGCATGCGGCTGCTCTGCCCAATCGTTAGCAGATTCCTGCGAGACGGGCTCATGCCCCTGCGTCGAGTCAACGTTGGCAGTGTCTTCGCTCGGCTCACTGTTTCCATAGTCTTCCAGATGAAGCACCGGCATGTCCGCCGTCGAGTCAACCGGCAGCGGCTCCTCGCTTCTCGCCGCAAACCTTGCACTCTTCTGACGGTCGCCATGCCCGGCAAACAGAGACTTCAGCTTCGCAAGGAAGCCGGATGCCTTTCGCTTCTCTTCCGGTTGAGCGGTTCCGACGTCAATCAGCTTGTCCGATGTCCCATCATCCGCCGCACCATCGACGGTCGTGTCGGCCGCCGCAGCGCCCGCAGCTTTCTCGGCCAAAGCGCCTTCGTCCTTCTCGACATCATCGCTTTTGACAGCAGGTGCGTCATAGTAGTAAGGCTCGGAATCGCCGTTGTCTACGGGGATGAGAAACTCGTCGTCCTCTGCAGTTACCTGCTCGGCATCCGCAGAGTCATCCTCTGCAGAATCCTCGACCAAGTAATCCTCGTCCAGCGCCGTATCGGCCTCGTCCCATTCCTGTTCCGGCGCCAAGTCGAAGTCCGACGTGGCTGCCTTTTCCTCAGGCTCCGTCGCCTGTGCACCTTCCGGCTCTGCAGTGGTCGCAGGCTCGACCGCATGTTCGGACTCGCGCGCCGTGGCAGGCGCGGGCTCGGGCTCTGACTCGAGCGCGGGCTCTGGCTCGGGCTCGTCCTCATATATGACCTCGGGAACGGCATGGTCAATCGCCGTGTAGTGAGGCTCAATCTCCGGAAGGTCGATCAGGTGTGTCTGGCTGTCGTCGACGGCAGGGGTCGCGTCCATGCGAGCGGTGTCGCCACCAGCAGCGATGGCGTCGTATTCCTCAGTTGTCTGCGCGGGCTCCGCAACTGGTGCCGAGACGACGTCCGCGGCATAGTCAGAAGTTGTCTCATCCGAAGCCGACGCACTCAGATCGCTATCCGTCGCGCCACCCGCCGCAGATCCTGACGCCTCATCAGAGTCGTCCGGCTTGTCATGCTTCGGCTCTTCTATTACCTCGTACTCCTCAACGATGGGGTACTGCTCGTCGTACGTCACATAATGTATGTAGTCGACTTCTGCCGGAGCATTCTCTATATAGGGGTTGCCGGCCGCAACGGGGGAATACCGCGTCTCGTCCAGATCCCCTGCCGCATGCGGCTGCGTGACGGCAGCCGGCTCGGCGTCGAGCACCTCCTGGGCATCCGCCGCCTGGACAGATGCGTCCTGCATCTCAGGCGCCACGGGCGAGAAGGACTCGGCGTACTTCTCCTCAAACTCCGCCGTGAAGTCCGGGATCTCCGGAATCTCGGGAAGGTTAGAGAGGTCCGGGCGCGGGCGTGGCGGATTGTCGTACACGATCTCGCAGTCAGCCGGAAGGATGTTCAGGCTGCCCATGAAATCCGGACCGCGACGGACGTTGTCCTCAAACGGGTCGACTTCCGGAACCTGAGTGGGCAGCGGGGTCGCCCGGCGCACGTGGACATCATGCGCGCCGGAAACGTCGCCGCGCGGCGCGGCAGACTCGCTCTTCTCGCCCTGCGGCTCCTCCGTGACAAAGTCCTCCGGATAATTGGCAGCTGCCTCGTCAAAGCCTTCGCCCTCCGAAGGCTGTTCCGCATTGCGCGCAGCACCTCCCGCACGTCGCGCCTCTACCTCGTCGCGAAGGGTGCGCACGCCACCGGCGATGCTTGCAGAAGCCTTCTTGAAGAAAGCGGCTACGGGGTTCGCGGGCGCCTCGGTCTCCGCAGGCGCGTCGACGTTCGCATCGGCTGTCGAATCTGCGGCGTACGCCTCGGGGTAATACGCGTCTGCGTCCTCCACGCCGGCGGGCTCCACAGCAGAAGAGGCGCCGTCCACATCAGCGTCTGCGCCGCTCTCCTGCGCCGGCTGCTCCTGGACTTGCTCGGCGGGAATCTTCTCCTCGCCAACAGGTTCGGCAGGGTAGTATCCGTCCGCGCCAACATACTGCTCCTCGCCGGCAAACGGCTCTGCATACTCTTCGCCCTGCGCAGCAGGCTCCTCCTGCGGGAACTCCTCCATCGGCTGGCGTGGGTGCAACGCAACATAGCGCTTCGCAGCATCGTCGGTGGGTCGCACCATGTCCATCACGCCCAGCATTGCCGCAAGAGAAGCCTTGTTATCGTTCGCGCCCGTCGTGCAGGGGGCAAACTTCTGATAGATTGCCGAGACCCCCACCGCCAGCAGCGGGAGCGAGGCCAAGATGCCCGCGATCCAGAATATGTGCCTAAAGCTTTCCGGAAGAAAACCCATCAGCTGCACGAGCGCGCAAATCGGAACGATCACCGCACAGTAGAACGTCGCGCGCTTCAGCATGGGCTGGTACCTTGCGACCTGGGGACGGCTCAGCAGATCCTCGTTCGGGCTGTCATAGTGCGCCATGATCACGATGGGGCGGTTGCCCTTCATCACAAGTGGGCCGGTAGCGCGATGGACGCCAATCACGTTCTGGCTGCGACCGCGGGGACCAATGTTGCCCAGCACGTCACGGCCGGCAAACTCCATGGCAAGCAGCACGAATGAAGCCGCCACAAGAATGAGGCCAACTGCACCGGCGGCGGTCCCCAAGAACCCTGCCAGCAAAATGCCAACAAACATGACAATGTACAGCACGTAGTGGGCGAGCTTCCCCTGCGCCGGCGCGTCAAACTCCTGCGTCTGCACGTCAAGCCCGTGTTCCTCCATGAGGGAGCCCATCAGCTCGGCAGCGTCAAGCTCCTCCTGGCTGTTGGCGGGCGAGATGTCGATCTTCTCGTCAAGGTAATCAAGATAGGTGCGAGTTGTCGCCATGCTATTGTCCTTTGCCCCAGGCAACGATTTTCTGCTAGTACTCCATCGTCTGAGTATACGTCTTCTCTTCCCGCGTTTCCCAAACGCGCATAACCTACCCTATATTGGAGGGTAATCAAGCGGCTAAAGGCCGCCCGGCGCAGGGGCGCGGTCCAAACGCGCGCATGGTGCAGGTGGCGGCCAGGGAAAGTGGGAACATGGCAAGGCAAAGCAAGAATACTGCGGAAGACGAGTTTGACGAGCGCAACAGCGACGACATCCAAGCCTTGCGGCTGTCTTCCCTCATGATCGGCCTTGCGGCCAGCAGAGTGCCCATGCCAACGGCAACCATCCGCTCCCTTTACTATCCGAGCCTCGATGAGCAGGCTTTCTTCAAGAAGTTCCAGCGTGACAGAAAGATGCTCGCTACCTGCGGCGTTGCCGTGGTTGAGTCTGGGCGCAACGCCAGCGGGGCGCTGTGGGCCATCGACGCGCAGGCAACGTTCGCGCAGGCACAGGAGCTCACGAGGCAGGACGCCGCGTTCATCGACGTCGCGTGCATGCCGCTCGCAAACGACCCCGCGTTTCCGTACCGGGACGAGCTCACCCTCGCGCTCGCAAAGATAAACCGCAGGTACAACGCAGTGGTGACGCGTCGCGATGCCACCGGCGGCAAGGCGTGGGACTCGACCCTCGCAGAGCTTCTGGACGCGCTGCAGGCACGCCACCCCATAGACGTACGCTACCAGCCAAAAGATGCTGCCGAGAAGGACTACTGCCTCGCTCTTTACGGCTCCTTTGGCTTCAGGGAGCAAACGTACTTCGTAGCATGCGAGTACGACAGGGATTCTCGCGCCATAGCATCTGCCCCACGAACGTATCGTCTCGACCGCTTCCGCAAGGTAAGGACAATAGCCTCGCGAACGTATACGGTTCCGGAAGACTTCTGCATAAGCGACTTCGTCAGGCTGCCGTTCCAGATGGGCGAGGCCACGTCGCGCGCGTCCTTCTCGCCCCTTGGCGCGGCAGGTAAAGACGCCTACCTTCGCACGGCAGGCGTGACAGAGCTTACCGCGCGAGGCTACGCGATGGAGGACGGCACCATACAGGATGTGCCCGTAGCAAACGAGCAGGTAGCAGCCGCGTGGTCAATCGACGCCGGTGTCGTGCCCATGGAGCCGGAATCCCTGGTACAGGCATATCGCGGCATTCTGCTGGCAGCAAGCGATTGCCAACCGCAGTCCCTCGACCCCTGGCTGGCGGCAGGAAAGGCACATGCAAGTAATGCCCATCCTCGGCGGCGCGGCCGCAAGGGAGGAGTGCTCGAGGCGCGGCAACTTTCCGCCCTCATTGGCTCGCTGGATGAGGAGGGTGCCACCATCAGCGCAAACGTGGTGGCACAGCGCCTGGGTTGCACTATCGCGCACGCGAAGCACCTGCTCAGCCTCCTGATTGACGCCTCGGACGAAGAGAACCTCAACAGGCTGCCCCTCGCCACGGATGACGACATGAGCGAGGCGGTGCTCCTGTTCAACACCATCGCCGGAAGGCCCATTCGCCTTACGCTGACAGAGTCGGTAGCGCTGATCGCAGCTCTGCTACTCGCGGGAGTTGAGCCCCAAGACCCCCTCTTCCAAAAGCTTTCGCAAAGTCTGTCCGCAGCCATCGGCGACGCACCCACCGTTGCAAGCCTTGTGGTAGCCCGGCAGGAGCCTTCCAGTCCCGAAGCCCTTCCTACCTGCGCGGATGCCATAACCAACAGGCACGTCATCTCGTTTGGGTACACGTCCACCACCGGGCAGCACAGCAGCCGCCTGGTAAAACCCGGCGCAATATCCCACCGGGACGGGCAGTGGTACCTCGAGGGATACGACCTTTCGCGCGCCGCCATGCGCAACTTCAGGATAGACCGCATGACAGGCGTCACGATCGCAAAAGACCACGCCAACGTGCCAAAAGTCGCACCTGACGGGACGCCACAGCGTACGATCAACTTCGTTCTTCTCAACCAGGCCCTTGCCGACGCGCTTCCGTGGAACCAGACGAGCTTCACGCCGCTGACCTCAGGGGCTACGCTCGTGAGCTGCCCTTACTTTGGCGGCACGTGGCTTCCCCGCAGGCTCGCGGCGTGCGGTGGCGCAATCGCGATTGGCGACGCAGACATGTGCAAGCTTGTGCGTCAGTATGCCAAGTCCGCGTTGCAAGCGTAAAGCGGCGCAAAGTCGCTGGTCACCACCCTTGCCGCGTTAGCTTGCACATAGTTTGCGGGTGCCCGCGCATCCCGGCGCAGACACCCGCAGCATTCCTACTCGTGCGACTTTCGCCACATCTCTATGTATCTGCCAACGTTGTCGCGTTCCAGCATGGTGCCAGAAGTCTTGGGCAACGACGTCAGAAGCTGCCGACCGTAGCGCTTCGTCACCAGTCTGGAGTCCGCCAGCACCAGGACGCCGCTGTCAGAGGCGCTGCGTATCAGTCTTCCGGCTGCCTGCTTCACCTCGATGACGGCCTCGGGCAGCGAGTACTTCCACCACGCGCGATCCTCGCGACGCTCGCGCTCACGTACAAGCGGGTCGCGCGGGCTGGCAAACGGCAGCTTGGGAATCACCACGCAGCGCAGCGTGTCCCCAGAGGCGTCGAACCCTTCCCAGAACGACTTAAGCGCCATCAGGGAGCGGCTCTTATCTGCCAGGAAACTTTCGCGGAGGCGTCGGGGAGAAGAACCCCTTTCCTGGCAGAGGACCTCAAGCCCAATGCCGGCAAGCCTTGGCTTAAGCGCCTCGTAGGTAAGCTCCATGTCCCTTCTGTTCGTGAACAGGGTGAGCACGGACCCCTCCATGGACCTGTGCACGTCAAACAGCAGGTCACACAGGCTGTCGAGGTAGCGCGGGTCGTTCGGCTGGGGCATGTCCTTCGCAACCACCACAGACATGTGCGAGTCATAGTCGAAGCTCGAGTCAAGGCGCACGTCCTTGTGCATGTCCTTACCAAGCCTATCGAGCCCAACGGCGTGGTCAAAGTGATCGAAGCTCTTTCCCACCGCGATGGTTGCGGAGGTGAACACCACGCTCTGCATCTCGGGCAGCCAGCGCTCGCCCAGGTCGGCGCCAATGTCGAGCTTCTCTGCCAGCAGCTTTTCGGAAGACATGTCCTTCTTGCGGCGCGCCACTTGCGCGGAGTACACGTACGTCTCGTCCGTGCCCTCCACAATCAGTCGCAGGCCGTCCTTGAGCTCGCCCAAAAAGCGGCCGGCTTCGTTCAGGTCCGCGCCAAGTTGAGGCGCGACCTTGTTGAGTTCCTCGACCGCGGAGCGCACGTCCTTCTCGGCCTCTTCAAGCTTGTCCGCCGCTGCGTGCCCCGCCTCGGAAAGCGACGCCCACTCCGGCGTGGC
>CACWMM010000052.1:0-17901 GCA_902761955.1 uncultured Olsenella sp.
TCGAACGTGTTCAGCGGGCTGGGGCTCATGCTGGGCAAGGTGGTGCAGCCGGGCGACTACGTGTCCGTTGGCGGGTTCGAGGGCTTCGTGACGGACGTGAACTGGCGCAGCACCATCGTGCGCGACCGCCTGGGAAACGACCAGGTCATCCCCAACAGCGTGCTGAACAAGACCGCGTTCACGCGCAAGGGGACCTCGTCGCTGGGCTGCTGCGGCGTGGACGTGCTGGTGCGCCCCGACGCGGACCTTACGAGCGTGAGCGAGGAGGTCAGGCGCCTGGCGACGGAGGCCTTGGGCGAGCTTGCGGACGACGCGTTCGAGGTGGGCGTGACGTTTTCCGGCTTCGACGCGTACGGTACCCGCGGCACGGTGTGGCTGCACGTGAGACCGGACGTGGCGTTTGGTGCGGCTCAGGACCGCGTCACGCGCGTGCTGCAGGGGAGGCCGTGGCTCGCGGACGCGGCAGGCGCGCGGGAGTAAAAAACGAGGGCCGCGGGGCGCGCTTCGCGGCAGACGGGGAGAGAACATGAAACTTGGAATCATTGGCGCCATGGACGTCGAGGTGGAGCACCTGCGTGGCAAGGTGGTCGACCCCACGCGCGTGAAGGTGGCCGGCATGGCGTTTGACGACGGCTCGATCGGCGGCACGCCGGTGACCGTGGTGAAGTGCGGCGTGGGCAAGGTGGACGCCGCGGTATGCGCCCAGGTGCTCATCGAGCGCTTTGGCGCGGAAGCCATCATCAACACCGGCGTCGCGGGATCGCTGGACGCGCGCCTGAACATAGGCGACGTGCTGGTGTCCACGGACGCCGTGCACCACGACGTGGACGCGACGAACTTTGGCTACGCGCCCGGCGAGGTGCCGAGCCTGGGCATCACGTACTTTCCCGCGGACGAGCGCCTGCGCAAGGCCGCCGAGGACGCCGTGCGCGCCGTGGCGCCGGACGTGGCGTGCGTGGAGGGACGCGTGGCGTCCGGCGACCAGTTTGTGCGCACACAGGGCGAGAAGGACCGCATCCGCACGACGTTTGGCGCGAGCTGCGTCGAGATGGAGGGTGCGAGCATCGCCCAGACCGCGTGGCTGAACGACGTGCCGTACGTGATCGTGCGCGCCATAAGCGACAAGGCGGACGGGACCGCCGAGGTGGAGTACCCCGTGTTCGAGGCGCAGGCGGCCGAGCACTGCGCGAAGATCGTGAGCCACATGGTGGCGCACCTGTCGTAGGTGCGCCGGTCGGCCCCGTGCCTTGGGGTGAAACGCTACGCGTAGTTGAGCGCGGTCTCCAGCGAGGCCTCCATCATGTTGGTGAAGCTCTTCTCGCGCTCGTCCGCGCTCAGCGACTCGCCCGTGAAGAACGTGTCCGACACGGACAGGATGGACACGGCCTTCTTGTGGCTGGTCTGGGCCTCGATGTAGAGGCCGGCCGTCTCCATCTCGACGCAGAGCAGGCCGAGGTCGCGGTAGCGCGCCGGCGCGTCCTCGCGCGGGTTGTAGAACACGTCTGAGCTCACGACCTGGCCCACCTGGTAGCCGTAGCCCAGGCGCTCGCACGCCGCGACGGCGTCGCGCAGCATGTCCCAGCTCGCGGTGGGGGCCAGCTTGACGGGGGAGTCGTACAGGCTCGCGATGGAGGAGTTCGTGGCCGCGCTCTGCGCGATCACGATGTCGCCGGCGTGGAGGTCGTCCTGCAGGCCGCCCGTGGTGCCAACGCGGACGATGGCGTCCACGCCGACCTGCGTGTACAGCTCGTGCGCGTACAGGCACATGCTGGGGATGCCCATGCCGGAGCCCATGACGCTCACGCGCTTGCCCTTGTACGTGCCCGTGTAGCCCAGCATGTTGCGGACGTCGTTGAACAGGACGGGCGCCTCGAGGTAGTGCTCCGCGATGAACTTGGCGCGCAGCGGGTCGCCGGGCATGAGGACGACCTTCGCGACGTCTTCCTTGTTGCAGCGGATGCAGGCTGATGCGGTCTCGAACATGGGGGATTCCTTTCGCTTCCTCGGGATGGACTGCAGGTTGGTGCGGGCGGGCGGCTCCTAGTCAAACAGCGCCGCGAGGCTCTTGGTGTACGGGGGACGGCAGATGCCCTTCTCGGTCACGATGGCCGTGATGAGGCTGTGGTCCGTCACGTCGAACGCGGGGTTGTAGCAATTGACCTCGGGCAGCGCTTTTGGCTCCGCGTAGAACATGGTCTTGATCTCGTCCGGGTTGCGCTGCTCGATCTTGATGTCGTCGCCGGTGGGGCAGTCGCGGTCGATGGTGGACGTGGGTCCCAGCACGTAGAACGGGATGCCGTAGTGCTTCGCCAGGATCGCGACGCCCGAGGTGCCGATTTTGTTCGCGGCGTCGCCGTTCATGGCGACGCGGTCGCAGCCGACCATGCACGCCTGCACCCAGCCGTTCTTCATCACGATGGACGCCATGTTGTCGCAGATGAGCGTGACGTCGATCCCGGCGCGGCTGAGCTCGTAGCTCGTGAGGCGCGCGCCCTGCAGCAGCGGCCGCGTCTCGTCCGCGAACACGCGCACGCGCTTGCCGTGGTCGTGCGCGTAGTACAGCGGCCCCTGGCCCGTGCCGTAGCCCAGGCACGCGAGCGGCCCGGCGTTGCAGTGCGTGAGCACGCCGTCCCCGTCCCTAAGCAGGCTCGCGCCCAGGCGGCTGATCTCCTCGGACATCGCGAGGTCCTCGCGGTGGATGGCGACGGCCTCGTCGCGGAGAAGGCCGACGATGCCGGCCGGGTCCTCGCCCCTGTGCGCGAGCGTCACGCCGTGCATGCGGCCGAGCGCCCACGAGAGGTTCACTGCCGTCGGGCGCGAGGAGTTGAGGTAGGCGCGCTGGCGCTCCATGGCAGAGGCGAACTCGTCGTAGCCGGCGGCGCGGGCGGCCTCCTGGCGGGCGAGCACGTAGTAGCAGTAGCCGGCGCACACGCCGATTGCCGGCGCGCCGCGCACCTTGAGCTGGAAGATGGCGTCGTACATGTCCTTCGCGTCCGTGAGCTCCAGGTACTCGAGCCTGTTGGGCAGAAGCGTCTGGTCGATTATCACGACCGCGCCCCCGTCCGCCCTCAGCTCGACCGCGTCCACGTTGGTGACGCCGCTCGTGGCGGTCTGCGTCGCAGCCGCCTCCGGCGTTGCCGGCTCTGGCCCTTCCTCTGCCATGGTTGTCACGCCCTTCTCGTCTGGTTTCTTATCGTTTGGCTCTCTGTCGTTTTGTTTGAAATCCTATGCGTCGGCGTCCGTGGTGCCGTCGCCGCTTGCGTCGCCTGCCGTCGCGTCGTCACGACGCGCCGCGCGCTGGCGATAGAATGCGCGCAGCCGCTCCAGGTGCGCGACGTCCTCCGGCGCAAGCGGCACGCCGCCGCCCAGGTCGTGCACGGCCTTGTAGATCTTCGCGCTGTGCTCGATCGTCTCCATGAGGTCGAACGCCGCCCAGACGTCGTCGCCCCAGGCAACCGCGCCGTGGTTCGCAAGCAGCACGCCGTTGTAATCGTGGACGAACGGCATCAGGCTCTTCGGCACCTCGTCGGTGGAGAGCATCGCGAAGTCGGTCACGGGTATCTTGCCAAAGTTGAGCACGAGCTCCGGCAGGTAGGGCTCCGCGAGCTCGTGGCGGCAGATGGCGAACGCCGTGGCGAAGACCGGGTGCGCGTGGACGACGGCGCGCACGTCCGGGCGGGCGCGGTACACGGCAAGGTGCATCTTGACCTCGGACGAGGGGAAGCGTCCGGACGCGTCGCCCGGAAGCACGTTGCCGTCCAGGTCGCAGCGCACGAGCATGCCCGGCTCCATGCGCCCCTTGCTCACGCCCGATGGCGTGACGACGACTGCGTTCTCGCCGACGCGCACGGAGATGTTGCCGTCGTTGGACGCAACGTAGCCGCGGTCGTACAGGAGCCTTCCAACCTCGCAGATGTTTGCGCGCACGTCCCTGCCCATGGAGCCTCCAAAGGTCTGTCGAGAAAAACGAGCGTGCCGGCGTGTGGGGGCGCCGGCACGTGTCAGCTAGAAGTCGAGTTCGGCGTTCTGCACGCCCATGCCGGCCATCTCTGGGCCGGTGTGCACCAGGAGGTCTGCGGAGAGGTCATGCCTCTGGACGCTCTCCGCGTTGGGGACGGCCGCTCGCAGCTTCTGCTCGAGCGCATCGTACAGGTCGCGCGTGGTTGAAGAGCAGCACACGGCAAGGCGGGCCCTCTTGTACTGGCGAGCCTTATCCGCGACGAGCGAGACCATGGTGTCGAGCGCGCGGTCCCAGCCGCGGGCCTTCTTGGCGATGGTGTAGTAGCCCTCGTCGTCGCAGGTGAGGACCGGCTTTATGTTCAGCACGGAGCCGATGCGGTAGATGTGGCCGTTGATGCGTCCGCCCTTGTACAGGAAGTCGAGCGACTTGACAGCGAAGAACACGTTGGACTGCTGCGCGACGGAGTCGAGCCTGCTCTGGAGCTGCTCGAACGGCACGCCGGCCTCGACCATCTGCACGGCGCGCTCGACGACCATGCCCGCGACCATGCCGATGGAGCGCGTGTCCACCACGATGGTGGGGAAGTCCTCCATCTGGCCCGCGACCATGTGGGCGGTCTGGTTCGTGGCGGAGAGCGCACTCGCGATGGTGACGACGACGGCCTTCTGGTAGCCGTCGGCGCGCGCCTGCTCGAGCGTCGTCTGGATCTGGTGCGGGGACGGGAGCGACGTCTTGGGAATCTCCGTCGCGAGGCGTCGGGTGACCTCGTCCGCCGTGATGTCCACGCCGCTCTGGAACGTGGTGCCGTCCGCGTAGTTGATGTGCAGCGGCATGACCCTCACGTCGTGCTCGCGGCAGAACTCCGACGGGGTGTCCGTGCCAGAGTCGGTGATGACTGCGATGCGCTGGTCGTTCATGGTTTCCTCCGACTTCCGGCGCAATCGCGCCCCCGTTTGGCCCAACGGGTGGGCCCTCCTGTGCATGCCGCGTCGCGTCCTCGCCACGCACGGCGTGCGTGCACCTACTATAGTTCCCGTTTCCGCCCGCGTGCAAACAACGTCCCGGGAACTGCCGCGGGCCACGCTCTTCTCGCCCGGCGCACCTGCGTGTACGTGCGCGTTTCTGCCTGACTTGGCACTGTGTCGCGCGCCGCTTGCGGAAAGCCTTGGAGGAGCTTTGTTATCGGTGGGCGACCGGCGAGGGGACGGTTGCGGGTAACGTATCTTTATGTATGTGGCTCGCGAGGCGCGGGCCGCGACCGTTACGTCGGCCTCGAAGAGAAAGCGAACATGGTGCAGAGAAGAGCATCCGGTCCTGACAAGAAGACGAGCGACGCGAAGGGGAGGAGGCACGTGGTTCGCAAGAGCGTGATCATACGCGAGCCCGCTGTCGTGCGGCGGCGCGAGCAGAAGAACGCACTCGAGAAGGTGACGTCGAACGGCACGATCGCCGCCGCCGTCATGGTCGGCGCGGCGCTGCTTGCCGTGATCGTCGCGAACTCCGGGGCGTACGAGGCGGTGCATCACTTCCTCGAGACGCCGCTCGAGCTCCGGATCGGCCCCGTCGTCGCGGGAATCTCGTTCGAGGGGTTCGTGAACGACTTCCTGATGGCGCTGTTCTTCCTGCTCGTGGGCATCGAGCTGAAGTACGAGATGACCGTGGGCCAGCTGCGCAGGCCCCGCCAGGCGATGCTGCCCATGCTCGCCGCAGTGGGCGGCGTCGCGTTTCCCGCCATCATCTACCTGGCGTTCAACCATGCCGGCGCCCCGCACGGGTGGGCGATTCCCATCGCGACGGACATCGCGTTCGCGCTGGGCGTGATGTCGCTTCTGGGCGACCGCGTCACCCCGGAGACGAAGGTGTTCTTCCAGACGCTCGCCATCGCGGACGACATCCTCGCGATCGTGGTGCTTGCGCTGTTCTACGGGCAGACGCCGGACATCGCGTGGATCGCGGCCTCGCTCATCGCGGTGATGCTGCTGGCGACGCTGTCCCGCGCCCGCGTGTACTCGGTCAAGCCGTACATGGCGGTGGGCCTGCTGCTGTGGGTGTGCATGTACAACAGCGGCATCCACGCGACGCTTGCCGGCGTCATCCTGGCGTTCTTCCTGCCCGCGAAGTCTGACATCCGTCTCTCTAACCTGGGGGACTGGCTGCAGGAGAAGGCCGCGATGCTGGACGACGACTACGACGACGGCACGCACGTCCTGGGCCAGCACGACTTCACGGCGTCCGCGAACCGCGTGGAGAAGATCATCCACCACGTGACCCCGCCCCTGCAGCGCGTTGAGCGCAACCTCTCCACGACGGTGAACTTCCTGATCCTGCCGCTCTTCGCGTTTACGAACGCGCAGGTGAGGCTGGTGGGCGTCGACCTGGGCAGCATCGTGCTCGATCCCGTTACCCAGGGCGCCTACCTGGGCGCCGTGCTCGGAAAGCCGCTCGGCATCATCCTGGTGACGCTCCTGCTCGTGAAGATCGGCTTCGCGAAGCTTCCGCACAACGTGACATGGGACCAGATAATCGCCGTCGGAATCATGGGCGGCATGGGATTCACCATGTCCATCCTCATCGCGGGCCTGGCGTTTCCGCAGGCGCACGAGATCCTTGCGGCCAAGTGCGCGATTCTCGCCGGCTCCATCACGTCCGGCGTGCTGGGCATCGTCTTCGTGAGGGTGCACGACGCCGTCGTCAACGGGACGCTGCTTGGCTCGGACGACGAGGACGACGCCGAGAGCGAGATGGAGGACCAGGTGGAGGACATCAACTAACCGCGCCGATCGCCTCGGCGATCAGACCGCGCTCCAACAGATGCGATTCCGATTGCGGGAAAAGGGTCCTCTTGCGTCGCCCTGGGTTTACGTGCTCCGCTACGCACGCGCCCGGGGTGACGTGCCTCACGAGCGGGGCCTACGATACGGTGCCGTGGGTGTATCCCCATCCGTGCGCGGTCAGTATGGAGTTCAGCTGGTTGCAGAGTGCGTGACGGCCATACCTGCCACCGGGCAGGAGGTCTATCACCTCGAGCAGGTCCTCGCTCAGATCGTCTATCTGCGCGCGCTCGATGGCGTCGAGCTTGCCCACCATGCGCGCGGGCTCGTCCTCGAAGAGCTCGTCGACCAGTCTCTGCAGGTCCCCGAACTCGGGTGCCTGGGCGCCGCCGAGCCACGTCTGTTCGCTCTTCTCCAAGGTCTCCGCCTCCGGTTGCCGGTGTCCTTCGCGACGCCCATAGGGTGAATGTGTCTTGCCATATTATTACTGTATATGACCGCGCGCACGCACGGGGATATACTCTCCTGTTAGTTACACACCTGAACCTAGGAGCCACCATGGCAAACATCTACCAGCAGATGGAATCAGAAGAGCTAGACGCCGCCATCGAGGAGCTCGAGCGCGAGGCGGCAGACCTCAAGGCGCAGAACCTGGCACTCGACATGGCCCGCGGCAAGCCCTCGCCGGAGCAGACGGCGCTCGCTCGCCCGATGCTGGACGTCCTCAACTCGTCCACGCCGCTCGTCGACGGAAACGCGATCGTGGACAACTACGGCACGCCGGAGGGCCTGCCCTCCGCCCGCCGCCTTGCCGCGCAGATCCTCGGCGTCGACGCGGAGAACGTCGTCGTCAACGGATCCTCGAGCCTGAACCTCATGCATGACCTCGTGACGCACGGCTTCACGAACGGCGTCGCGGGCAACAAGCCCTTCTACCAGCAGGGCGAGGTCAAGTGGCTCTGCCCGGCCCCCGGCTACGACCGCCACTTCAGCGTCACCGCGCACCTCGGCATCAAGAACGTCCCCATCCCCATGCTCGAGGATGGGCCGGACATGGACATGGTCCAGCGCCTCGTCGAGGGCGACCCCTCCGTCAAGGGCATCTGGTGCGTCCCGAAGTACGCCAACCCCACGGGCATCACGTACTCCGACGAGGTCGTCCGCCGCTTCGCGCAGCTCCAGCCCGCAGCTCCCGACTTCCGCATCTATTGGGACAACGCCTACTGCGTGCACGCCTTTGGCGAGAAGGACGACAGCCTCCTCAACATTTTCGACGCGCTCGAGGAGGCCGGCAACACCGACCTCGTCTACGAGTTCGGCTCGACCGCGAAGGTCACCTTCCCCAGCTCGGGCATCGCGTTCGTCGCGGCAAGCAAGGCCGACATCACGGAGATCCGCAAGGCGTTCGCGGTCGAGCGCGTGAGCTCCGAGAAGTTCTCCCAGCTTGCGCACGTGCTCTTCCTGAAGGACCTCGACGGCGTCAAGGCCCACATGCGCAAGCACGCCGCGATTGTCGGCCCCCGCTTCGCGCTTGTGGAGCAGAAGCTGACGGACGGCCTTGGCCAGACCGGCGTCGCCACGTGGACCCACCCGCACGGCGGGTACTTCGTCTCGTTCGACGGCCCGAAGGGCTCGGCGCGCAAGACCGTCGCGCTCATGGCCGAGCTCGGCGTGAAGCTCACGCCGGCCGGTGCCACCTGGCCGTACGGAGACGATCCGAACGACTCCAACATCCGCATCGCGCCGACCTACCCCTCGCTCGAGGACCTCGGCAAGGCGCTGGACGTCTTCGTGGTCGCGGTGAAGCTCGTGTCCGCAAGGCTCGCGCACGAGTCGCGCGCCTAGCGGTGCGACTCGCGTCTCTCGCACACAGAACAGTCATTAGTTTCTGTAGAATGGGCAATTACGTCCGCCCACGGGCGTTGGTTTGTCTCGCCCGCGCCTTGCGGCGTGGTTGTCGAAAGGGTTCGTTCGATGTCTAGCTCGGGAAAGCACAACAGCAAGCGCCTCGCACGCGCAAAGGTCAAGCCGACGGAGGGTTCCGCCACGGGCGAGAAGGACTCCCGTCCCGCCCCCAAGAAGAAGACCCCGGCGCAGGTCGGGGCCGATCGCAAGAAGCGCGTCACGAGCATCGTGATCATCGTGTTCGCGGTCATCATGGCCGTTTCCATGATGATGCCGTCCTGTTCGGCAATCGTCGGCAACAACCAGGCGAGCGAGAGCGCCAAGAAGGAGAGCACCTCGTCTAATAAGGACGACTCCTCCAGCTCTTCCCAAAAGGACGACTCCAGCTCCTCGAGCTCCAAGACCACCTCGACGTCGGACTCCCTCAAGAAGCTCGATTCATCGTACGAGGAGTCGCTCGCCTCCCTCCAGAAGCGCCTCAAGAAGAACCCCAAGGACCTCGCCGCCCTGCTGAACCTCGGCAACGGCTACATGTCGTGGGGCTACCAGGCAGCGTCGCTCGCAACGACCGACGCCGACAAGACGCATGTGAATGACATCCTTGGCAAGGCGATCAACTACTTCGACCAGTACCTCGAGTTGAACGACTCCGATACGGTGAAGGTGAATCGCGCGCTCTGCCAGTTCTACCAGGGCGACACCGATGCCGCGCTCCAAGCGCTGCAGAAGGTGACCGAGGACTCGCCCAAGTTCCCGCTTGGCTGGGCGAACCTGGGCATGGTGTACGAGTCAAAGGGTCAGACGGGCAACGCGCAGGCGGCGTACAAGAAGGCCGAGAAGACGGACCCGAAGGACAGCTACGGCGCAAAGTCGTTCGCGGAGCAGCGCCTCTCTGCCATCGAGTCCGCGGCGAGCTCCTCTGCCAACGGAGCGAGCTCCACGACGGGAACCACCTCAGGAACCTCGGGCCAGGGACTCTCCGGCGCACTCGGAGGCATCGGGCTCTCCGGCTCGGGCAACTAAGAGAAGGAAACGAATCACATGGAAATCTTGACTACCCAGGCCGAAAACGGCCGCAGGCTGCAGGTCACGGGCGAGGTGGACGTGTCGAACGCCTCGAAGCTCCGTGACGCCATCGACGAGCTCCTTAACCAGGGGGTGCCGTCCATCGACGTCGACCTCTCTCAGGTGAGCTACATCGACTCGACCGGCATCGGCGTTCTCGTGGGCGCGGTGCACCGTGCCTCTGACGCTGGCCTCTCGCTTACCGCCTCGAACCCGCAGCGCAACGTCGCCCGCGTGCTCGACATGCTGGGCGTCAGTGGCGAGCTCGGTATAGGGGCCTAGTTCTTCTCGTCCGCGACGACGCACTTGGAGGTGTGCTTGCGTGTTTGGTATTGGTGAGACAGAGCTCGCCCTGATCTTCGCGTTCCTGATCTTTGGGCCCGACAAGCTCCCTGGCATGGGCAGGACCATCGGTCGCATGCTCAGGCAGTTCCGCGAGGCCCAGGAGGGATTCACCGAGGTCGTCCAGACCGAGGTCATGGACCCGCTCAACAACGCGATGAACGAACCCCAGACCGAGGACGAGAAGAAGCGCAGCTCCGCGCGGGCGGCCGCGATGGACGAGGACGCGGACATCGAGTCCGGCGTAGACGGTGCGGCTCCCCGGCGCGAGACGTTCGCCGAACGCCGCGAGCGCCTGGCGCGCGAGCGTGCCGCCGCAGAGCAGGAGGCCGCGACGGCCGCAGACTCCGCGGGCGAGAAGGACGCGGACTCCGATTCCGACGTGGACTCCGACGTGGATGTCGACGCGCCCCAGGCTTCCGCTGGCGAGAAGGACG
Organism: uncultured Olsenella sp.; assembly: GCA_902761955.1. GTDB lineage: Bacteria > Actinomycetota > Coriobacteriia > Coriobacteriales > Atopobiaceae > Parafannyhessea. The sequence goes on from CACWMM010000052.1 coordinate 10,482, forward strand.
AGGAGCCTTCCTCCGAGTCCGCCGCCCCTGCAAGGAGCGTTGCGTCGCTGTACGCCATGAAGGGCACGCGCAAGGCGAAGCCCGCCGCGAAGGGAGGGGAGGACTAATGCCCATCGGACCAGCGCGCATGCCGCTCATGGACCACCTCGGCGAGCTCAGGCGCCGCCTCACCATCATCGTCGTCTCGCTTGTGATTACGGCCATCGTGCTCTACAACGCGACGCCCGTCCTCATCGACTTCATCATGAATCCCATTCGCGAGGCGCTCCCGCATGGCTCCAAGCTCACGATTCTCACGGTGCTGGGCGGATTCACCATCCGCTTCAAGGTGGCGGTCTTCTTTGGCGCCATCGTATGCTCGCCCATCATCATCTGGGAGGTCATGGCGTTCTTCCTGCCCGCGCTCAAGAAGAACGAGCGCAAGTGGGTCATCCCGACGGTCGCGGCCATGGTCGTCCTGTTCTACCTGGGCATGGCCTTCTGCTACCTCATCATCCAGAACGCGGCGGTCGGCTGGATGATCGACCAGTCGCGCGACTTCGCCAACATCGTGGCCAACGCGGAGGACTACATCAACATCATGATGCTGCTGGAGATCGGCTTCGGCATCGCGTTCCAGCTGCCGCTCGCGATCTTCTACCTCTCCGTGCTGCACCTCGTGCCGTATAAGACGTTCCGCGCGCAGTGGCGCTACATCTACGTCGGCCTCATGGTGCTGTCGGCCGTCGTGACGCCCGATGCCTCGCCCGTCACGATGGTCCTCATGTTCGCGGCACTCATCGGCTTGTACGAGGTTGCGCTCGCCATCGCCCGCTACGTGCTTGTTGCCCGCGACGGCAAGGAGTCCCTCAAGTGGACGCGCGAGGAGTACCAGGAGCACAAGTACGAGGAAGAGATGTCGAAGCTTTAGCGCCCGCCGCGCACAACGGCTTGCCAAACGCTGATAATCTAGTGTTTTGCCACTACTGACCGACCGATGGGCGCCGCAAGGCGCCTTTCGGGTATAACGGCAAGACGCATGCCCCGCGCGCACGCGCGGTCGCACCGCAAGACGAAGACTCGAAACCGGGGGATAGATTGAAGCTCGTTGTTACCGAGAAGAACGATGCCGCCCAGCAGATAGCCCGCCTGCTCTCCACCGTGGGCAAGCCGGAGGCCGGCAAGGTGTACGACACTCCCGTCTACCGCTTCAAGCACGACGGGGAGGAGTGGGTCACCATAGGCCTGCGCGGTCACATCATGGCGCCCGACTTCGCCCACGAGCTGCACTACAGCAAGAAGGAGGGCTGGTGGGCCGTCACGGCGGAGGGCGAGGTCATCCCCGCGCACATTCCGGACGACCTTCCGCGCCCCCCGTATGAGACCAAGCGCAAGCCGTTTTTGAAGGACGGAATCGACATCAAGGGCTGGAAGGTGCCGAGCCTGCCGTACCTCGTGTGGGCCCCCATCGAGAAGGTCCCCGCCGAGAAGGGCATCATCCGCTCGCTCAAGAACCTCGCCGCGAAGGCGGACTCCATCGTGATCGGCACGGACTTCGACCGCGAGGGCGAGCTCATCGGCTCTGATGCGCTGCGCCAGATGCGCGAGGTTGCGCCCGACACGCCGGTGTCGCGCGCCCGCTACTCTGCGTTCACGAAGGCCGAGATCGACCATGCGTTCGCGAACCTCGTCGACCTCGACCAGGACCTTGCGGACGCCGGCGAGTCGCGCCAGTACATCGACCTCATCTGGGGCGCCGTGCTCACGCGCTACCTCACGATGGCGCGCTTCAGCGGCCTGGGCCACGTGCGCTCCGCCGGCCGCGTCCAGACCCCCACGCTCGCCCTTGTGGTGCAGAAGGAGCGCGAGCGCCAGGCGTTCGTGCCGGAGGACTACTGGGTGATTTCGGGCAGGATGGCGCCCGCGGGCGACTCGGACGAGTCCCACTCGTTCAAGACGACCCACGCCACGGCCCGCTTCAAGGAGAAGGCCGCGGCGGACCTTGCCTGGAGCCACGTCCGGGACGCCACCACGGCCACGGTCACGAACGTGGAGCGCAAGAGCCGCACCACGAGGCCGCCCGCGCCGTTCAACACCACGTCGCTCCAGACGGCCGCGGCGGCGGAGGGCATCAGCCCGGCGCGCGCCATGCGCCTCGCGGAGTCGCTGTACATGGACGGCCTCATCTCGTACCCGCGCGTCGACAACACGGTGTACCCCAAGTCGCTCGACCTGCGCGACTGCGTGAGGACGCTCGCCCAGGTGCCAAACTACCGCCCGGTATGCAACGACCTTCTCGCCCTTCCCAAGCTCACGGCCACGCGCGGCAAGCAGGAGACCACGGACCACCCGCCCATCTATCCCACGGCGGCGGCCGACGCCGACCGCCTGGACGGTGCCGCTTGGAAGCTGTACAACCTCATCGCGCGACGCTTCCTGGCGACGCTCATGGAGCCGTCCGTGAGCGAGAGCACCAAGTTCAGCTTCGACGTGAACGGCGAGCCGTTCGTCGCGTCCGGCACGGTGCTGGTGAAGCCGGGCTTCCGCCGCGCCTACCCGTTTGGCCTGCGCAAGGACGAGCAGCTGCCGCAGCTTGCCGTGGGCGACTCGTGCGACGTGAGCGACATGGCGCTCGAGGCGAAGCAGACGGAGCCGCCGGCGCGCTACAGCCAGGGCCGCCTGATCCAGGAGATGGAGAAGTGCAACCTGGGCACCAAGTCCACGCGCGCGAGCATCATCCAGCGCCTGTACGACGTGAAGTACCTGAAGAACGACCCCGTGGAGCCCAGCCAGCTTGGCATCGCCGTCATCGAGGCGCTCACGGAGTACGCGCCGCACATCACGAGCCCGGACATGACGGCCGAGCTCGAGAGCGACATGACGGAGGTCGCGCGCGGCGAGGAGACCCAGACCGAGGTCGTGGACCACTCGCGCGCGCTTCTGGCGAGCATGGTGGGGCCGCTCATCGAGCACAAGGACGACCTGGGCGAGGCTATCGCGGACGCGGTCACGGCCGACGCGAAGGTGGGCGTCTGTCCCAAGTGCGGCAAGGACCTCGTCATGAAGACCTCCGCGAAGAACCACTCCAGCTTCATAGGCTGCATGGGCTGGCCGGACTGCGACGTGACCTACCCCGTGCCCAAGGGCCGCGTGCAGGCCATAGAGGGCGAGAAGGGCGTGTGCCCCGTGTGCCACGCCCCGCGCGTGAAGGTGCAGCCGTTCCGCCAGCGCGCGTACGAGATCTGCGTGAACCCGGCGTGCCCCACGAACCGCGAGCCGGACGTGGTGGTGGGCGAGTGCGCGGCGTGCGTCGCGGCCGGCCGCCACGGCGACCTGGTGGCCCACAAGAGCGAGCGCACGGGCAAGCGCTTCATACGCTGCACCAACTACGAGGAGTGCGGCACGAGCTACCCGCTGCCCCAGCGCGGCGAGCTGCACGCGACGGGCGAGGTGTGCCCGGAGTGCGGCGCGCCCATCGTTGAGGTGGTGACGCAGCGCGGCCCGTGGCGCATCTGCGTGAACATGGACTGCCCCGGCAGGAAGAAGAAGGAGGACGCGAAGGCCGCGCGCGGCACGAAGCGCTCCGGCGCGAAGAAGACGACCGCGAAGAAGTCTGCCGCCAAGAAGACGACCGCGAAGAAGTCCGCCACGAGGAAGTCCACCGCGAAGAAGGCGCCTGCGAAGAAGACGACCGCCGCGGGCTCTGAGGGCTAGGGGGCGGAGCATGGCTGACGCCCAGACCATGGCCGCGCCCTCGGGCCGGCGTGGCACGTTCCTCTCGCTCGAGGGAATCGACGGCTGCGGAAAGTCCACGCAGGCGGCGCTTCTGGCCGACCGTCTGGAGGCGGCCGGGCACGAGGTGGTGCGCCTGCGCGAGCCGGGTGGCACCGCCATAAGCGAGAAGATCAGGACGATCCTGCTTGACCCCGAAAACGGGGCCATGGCAGACGAGTGCGAGCTGCTGCTGTACGAGGCCAGCCGCGCGCAGCTGGTGCGCGAGGTGATCGCGCCGGCCCTCGCGCGCGGGGCCGTCGTGGTGTGCGACCGCTACCTGGACTCCACGTACGCCTACCAGGCGGGAGGGCGCGGGCTTGACGCGGCGCTCGTCGTGCGCTGCAACGAGCTGGGCTCGTGCGGCGTGCTGCCGGACCGCACCCTGGTGCTGGACCTGAATTGCGAGGACGCCCTGGCGCGTGCGACGGTCGGAGGGGCGGACCGCCTGGAGCAGGAGGGCATGCGCTTTCAAGAGCGCGTGCGCGCGGCGTACCTGCGGCTTGCGAAGGCGGAGCCCGCGCGCGTGCGCGTGGTGGACGCCTCCGGCTCGGTCGAGGACGTGGCGGCGTGCGTGGACGCGGCGCTTGGGGACGTGGTGCCGTGCGGGTGCGGGGATGCGGGGGCTGCGCATGAGTAGCGGCCCCGCGAGGCCGGGCGCACCGGCCGTGCCGAAGGTGCTGGCGGGACTTGCCCAGCAGCCGAGGGTGCAGGAGTTTCTCGCCGCGGCGATAGACGAGGGCAGGCTGAGCCACGCGTACCTGTTTCTGGGCGCGCCGGGCTCCGGCATGCTCGAGGCCGCGTATGCCGTGGCCCAGGCGCGCGTCTGCCCCAACGGGGGCGACGGCACGTGCGACGAGTGCATCCGCGTGGCGCACCGCACGCACCCGGACGTGCACTACCTGAGCCCGCAGAGCGTGACGGGCTACCTCGTGGGGCAGATCCGCGAGCTCATCGCGGACGTGGCGCTCGCGCCCATCCGCGCGGCAGGCAAGGTCTACATTCTGGACAACGCGGGGCTCCTGCGCGGCGCCGCGGCAAACGCGCTGCTCAAGACCCTCGAGGAGCCGCCCGAGGGCGTCATGTTCATCCTGATTGCGCGCTCGGCGACATCCGTGCTGCCAACGATCGTCTCGCGCTGCCAGCAGATTCCGTTCCAGATCGTGAGCCCGGGCGCGGCGGAGCACGCGGTGGAGCTCATGAGCGGCATCGGCGGGTCGGAGGCGCGCATCGCGCTGGCCGTGACCCACACGCCGGAGGCGGCGGCACAGTTTCTGGCGTCCTCGGGACGCCGCGAGGCGCGTCGCCTGGTGGTGCGCACGCTGGACGAGCTTGCGCGCGACGACTCGTGGGACGTGCTCGCGTCCGCCCGACGCATCGTGGAGGCGGCCCGCGCGCCGCTTGCGGACGTGAAGAGCGAGCAGGAGGCGGCGCTGGGCGAGAGCGCGGACTACCTTGGCAAGGCGGCCATGCGCCAGGTGGAGGACTCCAACAAGCGCGAGCTCACCGCACGCGAGCGTTCGGGTATGATGGAGACGATCGCCGCGGCGGACTCGCTCCTGAGGGACGTGCTGCTGCGCTGCGAGGGCGTCGGCGAGCCCATCGTGAACGAGGACGCCGCCGACATAGTGGACCGGCTCGCCGCCGGCACCACCACCGAGGGGGTCGTGCGCGCGCTTTCCGCAACCAGCCGCGCCGCGGACGACATATCCCATAACGTGACACCCCAGCTGGCCATCGAGGTCATGCTGCTTGGCGTGAAGGAGGCACTCTCATGCCCACCGTACTAGCGGTGAAGTTCAAATATGCGGCCCACGACCTGTGGTTCGATCCGGGAAAGACCGGCGCCCAGGAGGGCGACCACGTCATCTGCACCACGGAGCGCGGCCAGGAGATTGGCCTTGCGACCATGGACGCGCAGGAGGTCACCCCGGAGCGCCTGCGCGAGGTGATAGGCGAGGCCGGCAGGCTGCAGCCCGTGGTGCGCGTCGCGACCGACCAGGACCTCGCGCGCGCGGACATGCTGGCGCAGCGTGGGGACGAGGCGTTCCCCACGTTCAGCAGGCTCGCGCACGAGTCCGGGCTCGACATGAAGCCCGTGGGCGTGGAGTACCTGTTTGGCGGCGGCAAGGTCGTGTGCTACTTCTCGGCGGAGGACCGCGTGGACTTCCGCCAGCTGGTGCGCGACCTCTCGCGCGAGCTGCACGAGCGCGTGGACATGCGCCAGATCGGCGTGCGCGAGGAGGCCGCCATCGTGGGCGGCTTTGGCCACTGCGGCCAGGAGCTGTGCTGCACGCGCTTTGGCAGGCGCTTCGAGCCGGTCTCGATCCGCATGGCGAAGGAGCAGGACCTGCCCCTCAACTCGTCCAAGATCTCCGGCGCGTGCGGACGGCTCATGTGCTGCCTGCGCTACGAGTTCGAGGCGTACCGCGACTTCAAGAGCCGCGCGCCCAAGCGCAACGCCGTGATCGACACGCCCCTGGGCAAGGCGAAGATCGTGGAGTACGACACCCCGAAGGAGCAGCTCTGCCTGCGCCTTGAGAACGGCAAGCAGGTCCGCGTCGCCCTTGCGGACATGGAGGCGTCGCCGGCCGCGCACAAGAAGAGCGAGGAGCTGGGCTGCGCCTGCCGCCCCGACACCGTGACCCGCTCCGCGCTCGAGAAGCTGCAGTCCCCCGAGGTGCAGATGGCCCTGGCCGAGCTCGACCGCAAGAACGGCGTCGCCCCCGCAGAGACCTACGACGACTCCGACATCTTCGTCGAGTCGCGCCCGCGCAGGCGCCGCCGCTCCGGCGGGCAGGCGCAGGACGCCGCGGCCGATGCCGCCCAGCGCCCGCGCCCCAAGCACGCGAAGCCCGCACCGGAGGCCTCCGCCGACAAGGCGCCGCGCCGTCGCCGCCGCAAGAAGACCGCGGAGGGAGAGGCGCAGCCTCAGGACGGCACGCCCAAGGGCGAGCGTCGCCAGGGCGAGAAGGACGCAGCCTCCCAGGCCCCGACCCGCTCGGGCGGCATGCACCGCCGTCGTCACCACCGCACGGCCGAGGGCGACGCCACCTCCCAGGACGGAAGGGCGCAGTCTCGTGCGGACGGCCAAGCTCGTCCCCAGAGACAGAGGGGAGGGGCGCCAAAGCCGGAGGGCGGCAAGCGCCGCCGTCACCCCGGCGACCGCGGTGGCCAGCAGCCCGGCGACGGTGCCGTCAGCCAGCGCCCGCCTCGCGCGAAGGGCGCGTCCTCGCCGTCGGCCGAGGGCTCTGACAAGCCCAGACGCCGCCGTCGCCATCGCGGTGGAGGCAAGCCGGGCGGAGACTCCTCCGCAAGGCCCTCCGGCAACGGCCCCAAGCCGTCCTCGGAGTAGAGACGAAGCCCGCGAGCCCCTCAACTCGCGGGGTTCTTCATGTTCCGGACGCCACGTCCTTCTCGACAAAAACAGCACAAGTGTTCTAATCGTTCGCGCGACCGCGCCTACCTGTGCCAGGACCGTCCCGCGCCTCGCCGCGAGGGCCCGCGGACACGCGATGGCAGAATTAATGTCCACCAGCCCTTCCAAACTACGAACAGATGTTCTTAAATGGATGCTGTCGGAGGGGGAACGGTGGACACGTCGCGCAAGATCCTACACTGTGACATGAACGCCTTCTATGCGAGCGTCGAGCAGGCGGAGCGGCCCGAG
>CACWMM010000053.1:0-28259 GCA_902761955.1 uncultured Olsenella sp.
GAAGTTTGCCCTCGCATAAGACAGAAAGAGCTGCGGCTTCGTTACATCTGAGATTGTGGACGAATACCCTCGCCACCTCGATGCCCTTGAATTACATGTATTCACCGAAGAAGAACTCGGACGGTGTGAGAATGCGGATGCCATCCACGTCGCGTTCGTACGTACCCTGTCGCACGATTACCGCCTTCTCGTGGTTGTCGCGAATCGAGCGCAGGGGATCAAGCTCGCGCTTGCGCGTCCCCTCCGCAAAGAGTTCGTCTGTCACCTGCAGGTAAACGACCCTCCCGTCTCGAACGGCAACGAAGTCAACCTCTTTGCCGTAGAGCTTTCCCACGTGGACCGACCACCCACGATAGAGCAGCTCATGGAATACTGCATTCTCGAACACCCTTCCCACATCGGAGGGACGATACCCCTCGAGATAGCTTCTAATGCCAACATCGGCAAGAAAATACTTGGGAAGCGTCCTCAGCAATGCCTTCCCATGGATGTCGTACCGCTCGCAGGGGTAGAACACGTATGCATCAGTAAGTGCCGTCAGGTACGAGGCGACGGTGTCCCGACTCACCCTCGCGCCCCTTGACTCAAGCGCATTTGCGATGCTGTTGGCAGAGCACTGATTTCCGACGTTATCGGCAAGGAACCGCGTCAGACGGTCAAACGTCTCCCTGCTCGAGATAAGTCGCTTGCTGGCGTGCCGTTCCCTGTCAAATATGTCACGTACGACTACGGCGTCGTATAGCCCCGCCATATAGGCTTCGTGCATGCCCTGAGTAACATCTAGATTTGCTATGGCAGGCATGCCACCGTAGGTGAGATACCGTGACATGAGGTCATCGCAGGTTACGATCTCCCCCGAGAGAGTGACACCCGCCGTGCGCCTCGCGTTGAGTTTGACCCCGCAGAAGTATACGTATTCCTCGAACGAAAGTGGGAGCATCCTCACCTCGACGTAGCGGCCAGAAAGGTAGGTGGACAGCTCGCTCGAAAGGAGAAAGGCGTTAGACCCCGTGACGTAGAGATCGCAGTCGAATGCGACGCGCATGGCGTTCACCGCGTCGTGCCAGCCCTCGATTCGCTGAATCTCGTCGAGGAAGATGTATGTCCTTCCGGTTGGGTTGAGGTGGGCCTTGCAGTAATCGTAGAGGTCGTCGCCCGTGTTGATGCCCAACCCGATATCCTCTAGGTTCAGGGCGACGAAAGAAGAATCAGGCAAGCCTTCTGCTTGAAGACTCTCCCTCACGAGGGCGAGAAGGGAAGACTTACCGCAGCGTCTGAGACCCGTAACCACCTTCACGAGATCAGTGTCCCTGAAGGAGAGCGCGCGCTGTAAGTAGATCGGCCTGGCAAGAAGTTCGCTCACTCGTCCAACTCCATTCGTAAAATCAAAAACATTTTTGACTTTTACGAATTATAAACCCTGCAAGGGCAATTGCTCCATGCTCATCGGCCGCCACCCTGTCCAAGGCGACCGCAGTCAAGCCCATACCGTCGTGACGGGAGTCGTGCGAAACTCTGCCTCATAGAAGGCAGTCTCCGCGGTACCTTTATTCAGTTCAAACTGACTCAGTTTTGACTGAGTAAGCAGCTCCTGAGGCAATGGGGCAAGCTAGTTAAGGTACGGACACAGGACCCGACCTGGATTCGAGAGAGTCGGCCCAGAGGAGATGGCTTTGAGCTGCGCGTTTCGCTTCTGACGCTTGGGCCCGTCGCAGCGCGAGATGAGCGTCAGAGACGCGCTGCACATAGAGCGCCCGTTCGACGGCGTCGTCCACCTCCCGCTGGAAAACCTCCTCAGAGCAGAACACGTAGGCACCGTTGCCGTTCTCCGTGATTCGCACGAGCCGTTCACGGGCAGCCTGCTTCACCTCACGCGGATGATCGCGAAGGGCTGTTGCGGAATAGATGGCGTCCATGCAACCCCTCCAATGACGTAGTCATCTCTGCACACGATAGCGCACATAACCCAAGAGATCGTCTGGGCGCTCTCCATTCCCTTACATGACATAAACGGACAAAGCGACAAGCAGCGTGTCTAAACGTGGAATCCAAAAGAAAGCAGCCCAGAGACAGGGCCTCTGGGCTGCGAATGTGTGGTGGGCGTTAGAAGATTTGAACTTCTGACCTCTTCCGTGTCAGGGAAGCGCTCTCCCCCTGAGCTAAACGCCCGAATGACCGCTGACGCAACCACCAATTTGAGAAATCTTGAAATTGCGTTGCGACCGGCGACGGATACGTCGGCCGGCAACCGGCCGATGGTAACCACCGCAATTACAGTCCCGGCTCGCATGCGGAGGGAAGCGTCAGCTCCCCAGGCACGCCCGACCTCGGCGGACGCAGCTCCGGACGCGCGATGATGCCCCCGCCCAGGCACTCGAGACCGTCGTAGATGACGGTGCTCTGCCCCGGGGCGACGGTGCGGACGGGCTCCGCATACTCCACCAGCACCGAGGCACCGCCCCTCTCGCCTGCGTCGTTCTTCTCGCCTGCGCCGCCCTTCTCGCCTGCGGGGGCCTGCTGGGGCGGCGCGGACAAGAAGGGCGTGACGTGCGCGGGGCGGAGGTCTCCGGTATGGCGGCTGCGCACGAGGTAGTCACCGGGCGCCGGGGGCTCGTCGCAGATCCAGTGGACGTCCGTGAGCAGGACGCGGCGCGTCCAGAGCGCGGGGCAGGCGGGGTCGGCCGTGGCGTAGACCGTGTTGGTTTCGACGTCCGTGGCGACGACGTAGCGCTTGGGGCCGCCGCCGATGCCGAGGCCCTTGCGCTGGCCGACCGTGAACAGGAAGGCGCCGTCGTGGTGGCCGATGACGCGGCCGGTCTCCCACTCTACGATGTCGCCGGCGCGGCGCTCCAGCGTGTCGAGCAGGAAGTTGCGGATGCCGACGGGGCCGATGAAGCAGATGCCGTCCGAGTCTGGCTTGGCCTCCACGCCGAGGCCGCGCTCCGCGCACATGCGGCGGACCTGCGCCTTTGTGGGTATGTCGCCTATGGGGAACAGCGTGCGCGCAAGCGTCGCTTCCGGCACGCGCCACAGGAAGTACGTCTGGTCCTTGTGCTCGTCCTCGGCGCGGAGCAGCCGCGTGCGCGCCGGCGTGCCGGGGGCCGCGGCGGACTCGCGCGTGACGCGCGCGTAGTGGCCCGTCGCGACGAAGTCCGCGCCCTCCGCAAACGCGCGCCGCGCGAACGTGCCAAACTTGACGGTCTGGTTGCACATGACGTCCGGGTTGGGCGTGAGGCCATGGGCGTAGGCGTCCACCAGGTAGTCGACCACGGTGGACTTGTACTCCGCCTCGCAGTCCCACACGTCGAGGTCGACCCCCAGCGTGACGGCGACGCGCTCCGCGTCCGCAAGGTCGTCCGCCCACGTGCACTTGAATCCGGGCAGGTCGCGCGACCAGTTGCGCATGTAGACGGCATGCACGCGATAGCCCTGCTCCTGCAGGAGCGCCGCGGCGAGCGCGGAGTCCACGCCGCCGCTCATACCGAGGTAGACGGTCTGGCCGCGGCCAGGTGCGGCCGGCGTGCCGCCGTTTGTGCTGCTAGGCATCGCAAACCTCCCCAAGGCCCAGGCGGGCCGCCTCCGCGCGGACGACGCGGCAGATGGCGTCCGCCGCGTAGTCCACGTCCCCCTCCGTGGTGGGGCGTCCGAGCGTGATCCTGAGCGAGCCCGCCGCGACGCGCTCCGGCACGCCCACGGCCGAAAGCACGTGGCTCACGCGCATCTTGCTGGCGGCGCACGCGGAGCCCGTGCCAACGCTCACGCCCTCGCGCTCCAGCAGGATCACGAGGCGGCGCGCCTCGAGCCCCGGGAAGCTCACGTGCAGCAGGCCCGGCAGTCGGTTTGCGGCCTTGCGCGGGCCCGCGACCACGCACCACGGGAACTCGCGCACCAGGCGCGCCTGCAGGGCGTCGCGAAGCTTCGCAAGGCGGCGGCACTCCTGGGGGCGCAGGCGCTCCGCAAGCTCGAGCGCGCAGGCGAACGCCATCACGCCGGCCACGTTCTGCGTGCCGGAGCGCACGCCGCCCTCCTGCCCGCCGCCGCGCACGAGCGGGCGCAGCCGCACGCCGTCGGCCGCATACAAGAGGCCCACCTGCTTCGGGCCGTACACCTTTGCCGCGGACACCGTCACGAGGTCCGCCCCCAGGGACGACACGTTCACGGAGCAGTAGCCGGCCGCCTGCGAGGCGTCCGTGTGGAGCAGGATGGGACGCTCTTCTCGCCCGGCGAGGCGCCGCGCGCGCTCCGCCGCAACGACGGCCGCGATCTTGCGGATGGGCTGGATGGCACCCACCTCGCCGTTTGCGAGCGACACGGACACGAGCTCCGTCGCGGGCCCGATGGCGCGGGCCACGTCCGCCGGGTCCACGCGGCCGTCCGGCCCCACGGGGATGATCGCGTGGTCGCGCGCGGCGGCCGCCTCGAGCACGCTCTGGTGCTCCGTGGCAGCCACGAGCACCTGGCCCGAGACCGCCGCGAGGGCGAGGTTGTTTGCCTCTGTGGCGCCGGCGGTGAGCGTGACGTTTGCGGGCCGCGCTCCCAGCACGTGCGCCAGGCGGGCGCGGGCGTCCTCCAGCTCCGCGCCGACGGCGCGCGCGGCGGCGTACGGTGCGGAGGGGTTCTGGAAGCGCTCGCTCAGGTACGGCAGCATGGCGTCGACGGCCTCGGGCGCCATGGGCGTTGCCGCGGCAAAGTCCAGGTAGACGTCGCGTCGCGGTGCCGGGTGCGTGGACGGCGCGGGCGAGAAGGGCGTGGGCGTTTGCGTTGTGACCGCCTCCTATGGACAATGCGTAACGAAAAGGGCACCTGCCGTGGCAGATGCCCTGTGCGTGCGTTGGAGGCGAGACCCGGATTCGAACCGGGGATAAAGGCTTTGCAGGCCTCTAACCGGCCATAAGCTCCTATGGAGCGGGCTACGGGGATCGAACCCGCGACCTCCACCTTGGCAAGGTGGCGCGCTACCAACTGCGCTAAGCCCGCAAGCGCAGGGACTAATATACGCGACTCCCCCACCCCGCGCAAGGGGGAGTTTTTACCGGCGCCCGTGCACACAGGTTCTCCACGTTTGTCACACCGCCGCATAGCAAAAGGGCACCCCGTGGGGTGCCCTTTACGTTCGTTGGAGGCGAGACCCGGATTCGAACCGGGGATAAAGGCTTTGCAGGCCTCTGCCTTACCACTTGGCCATCTCGCCATATGAAAAGAGCCGATGTGAACCGGCTCCGATGAATGCATGGAGCGGGCTACGGGGATCGAACCCGCGACCTCCACCTTGGCAAGGTGGCGCGCTACCAACTGCGCTAAGCCCGCGAACGCGAGGAATAATATACGTGACGCAGCCGCCCGATGCAAGCATGAATTTCAAATATGTTTGCAAGAACCCCGCGACGGACGCAAAACCGCAGGTACAAGCCGCAAGATATTTGGAATTTTGGCTTGAGTCGCGCGCCTTGGGCTTCCGCATAGTCGCCACGGGACGCCCCACCCCGGCGCCGCCGCTACACCAGCTTCACGATGCGCACCAGCGTGCCGCACCCGCCAGAGCGCTTGCGGATGGTGACGGAGTCCGCCAGAAGCCGCATCAGCTTGATGCCGCGGCCACGCTCCTCGTTCGGGCGCTCCTGCGCGGGCAGCTGCCCGCGACGCACGCTTATGCCGCAGCCGCGGTCCGTCACGTCAATCACGGCGCGGTCCGGATAGGCCGACACCGTGACCAGCGCGTCCCGCCCGTCCGTGTGGTCGATGGCGTTGCCCATGGCCTCGCCTATGGCCAGCGTTATGTCGAACACCTGGTCATCCGAGAAGGGCATCCGCCTCAGCAGCGCCTCCACCTTGCCACGCGTCTCCTGCAGGTCCGTGGCGTTAACGCGAAGGGCCGTGCGCCACGTGGGCATGACGGTTGGGTCGAGCTCAGGTACCTCCGGCCGGGCGTTTGTGCCGGATATCGGCGCGAAGTCCACCACCCGCGCGATCCTTAAGGTGCGCAGCACGCGGTCGCTCACGTTTATGAGCGAAAGCAGGCCTCCCGCCTGCCTCATGCTGCGAATCTCCCTAAACAGCAGCGCCATGCCCGCGGAGTCCACGTACTGAACGCCCGCCATGTTCAGGATGACCCTGCGGCAGCCGGACGAGATGAGCGTATCAACCGTGTCCCGCACGCGCGGCACGGTCGTCACGTCCAGGTCGCCCTCCACGGGCACCAGAGCTATGTTGGGCATGGTCTCCATACCCTGCTTGTTCCCCATCGCGGGCGCGGCTAAGCACGTGGCTGCTGCCGTTTGCCAACTTGGTCGAAGCGCAGCGCCACCATGGCGACGTCGTCCTCAAGATGGCGGCTCGTAAAGCGGTCCAGCGCGTCCAGAAGCCGGCCCAGCAGCCCGACGAAGCCGCGCGGCGCCTCGCGCATCACGGCGTCGCGCAGGCCGTCCTCACCAAAGAACGCCCCGTCCGTGGCGCGGGCCTCCGTCGTGCCGTCCGTGTACAGCAGCAGCACGTCGCCCGCGCCCAGGCTCACGCGCCCGTTGCGGTACGTCATCTCGTGGAACGCGCCCACCACGCCCGACTGCACGTCCAGCGCCTCGATCGCGCCCGTGGACGCCCGCACCAAGAACGCGGGCGGGTGCCCGGCGCTGCAGTACGTCAGCCTGCCGCCGCGCAGGTCCACCATGCCCACAAACAGCGTCGCGAACGTCTCGAGCCGAGAAAAGCCCAGGAGGAACTCGTTGAGGAGCCTTACCATGTGCGCCGGGGCAAGGCCCTGCCAGCTGTACGCGCCGAGCGCCGTCTTGACGGCGGCGCTGACCGAGGCGGCCTCCACCCCCTTGCCGGACACGTCGCCCATGATCACGCAGGCACGGTCGTTCGGAAGGCGTATGAGGTCGTAGAAGTCACCGCCGATGACGGCCGCCTGCGTCGCGGACGAGTAGATGCCGTCCGCGGATATGCCGGGCACGCGCTGCAGCTCGTTGCGCATGCCGGTCTGCAGCGCCTGCGCGATGTGCTTGTCCTGGCGGCGCACCTCGTCGCCGTGGGCGAGGCCGGACGCGTCCGTCGCCACGCGCTCCAGAAACTTCAGCTCGAGGTCGTCCAGGGGCTCCGCGTCCGCCTCGCGCAGCACCAGGCAGAAGCAGCGCGTGCCGTCCACCATGCCGGCGTCCACCAGGGCGCCCACGGCCGGCTCGCCCTCCTGCACCAGCGCGGACGCGAGCGCCGACCCCTCGCGCACGGGCTGCACCACAACCTCGTTTCCCGCCTGGTCGCCCTCCGCGGCGCCCAGGTCCGCCGCCAGGCTGCACGTCCTGCCATCTGGCAGCGTCGCGCGCATGCGCCCGGGCTCGTCCGCGTCCTCGGCCAGCTGCACGCACGACGCGTCCAGCACCCCCGCAGCCGCCTCCAGCGCCGAGGCCACGCTCTTCTCGTCCACCGAGCCTGCGCTCATCATGGACTCGCGGATGCCGGAGGCCGCCTCGCGCAGGTCGGCCTCGCGCTGGGCGCGCATCGCGGAGAACGCGCCCGCCAGCTGGACGGAGAGATACTGCGCCACGGCGTCCAGCAGCTCGGAGTCCTCGCGGCGCATGGGGTGCACGTGGTCCCAGCCCACCTCGATCAGCGCCAGCAGGTGGCGGCCAAACCAGACGGGCACCGCGATGAAGCTCGCAAACGGTGGCAGCACGGACGACATCACGTGGTAGATCTCGCGCGTCTCCTCGTTCACCACGTTGCGCCGCGCCAGGCGCCCGCGCCTGAGGTCCGCGCCCTCCGGAGCCATCACGCGCAGCCTCAGCGCGTGGCCCGCCTGCGAGGCGAGCCGCTCGATGGTGCGCCCGAACGACATGAACCTGGGCACGCGCGCCTCGCCGAGCGAGCTGCTCGTCCCGCGCAGGTGGTAGCCGTCCGCCTCCGCAACGTAGAACACGGTGCCCGTCGCGTCCATCGTGTCCGTGATCTCTTCCAGCACGCGGCTGAACAGCGTCTGCACGTCGCGCGAGTCCAGCGTCTCGAGCACGATGCTCAGCGTGCCGGACAGCCGGTGGTTCGCGCGCGAGAGCTCCTGCACCAGCCGGTCGTGCTCGCGCTCCTCCGCCTGGCGCGAGTCGTCCTCGTACGCCACCAGAAGGTACGTCTCGCCAGGCGCGCTCACGCGGTCGCAGCGCACGGATATGCCCGTCTCCGCGCCAGCGGCGCCCACCACCACGAGCGACGACGTGCTTCCGTCCGTCGAGAAGGGCAGGGCGCGCGGGTCGAAGGCGTCGTCCGGGACCACGCCAGCCGCCGGTGGAAACAGCGCGCGCACGTCCGCGCCCACGAGGTCCTGACGGCCGAACAGGTGCTCCGCCGCCTCGTTTGCCATGAGGATGCGCCCGAAGCCGTCGAACGCCAGCACGGCGTCGCTCGTGAGCGAGAGGAGCCCCGCGAGCGTGCCCGAGACGCTCCTTTCGCCTATGCCCTCGACCCGCCTGAAACCAAGGCCTGTGCCTGCCATCGCGCTCCCCCGAATCGCCGCCTACGGACGCCAACGCCTACGGACGCCAACGTCCTTAGCATACCCGGAGTTGCGCCCCGCAAGGATGACGTTAGAGGGCTGGTTGTCGCCGTCGGCCTGACGACGGCCCGGCGGCAGCACGGCGCCGCCTTAGCCCGCGATGCCCAGCTCCTGTGCCGTGAGGCCCGTGAAGCCCGCCTGCGCCAGCTTGATGTTGACGGGCTCGCCCTGCACGCACACGATGTCGACCACGCGGCCGCCGAAGCTGCAGCAGTATGCGTACGCCACGTTGAGGTCTGCGCTCACGAAGCGGTGCAGCACCGTCGCAAGGCCTCCGGGCACGTCCGGGACCTCCGTCGCCACGACGTTTGTCAGCTCCGCATGGAGGCCCTTCTCGCCTAGGAGCTCTGCGGCCCTGACGGGATGGTCGCAAATCAGGCGGACGCAGCTGAAGTCGCTCGAGTCCGCCACCATGAGTCCCATCACCTGGATGTTAGCCTCGCCGAGCGTCTGGCTCATCCGCTCGAGGGTCCCGGGCCTGTTGGGAAGGAAGACGGTCACCTGCTTGACCATGGGGTGCCCCCAATCGCGTTTGCCGGCATCCGCCGGCTTTTGCCCCCATGCTAGGAGCCATGCGTTTCGGGTTGTTTGCCTGGGAGTTTCCTTCGGTAACTGCCTATGCAAAAGGAAAGCCCCCACCGGCCAAAGCCGATGGGGACCCTTGTTCACGTGGTGTCGGAGGCGGGACTTGAACCCGCACGACCTTTTAGTCAGTCACTAGCACCTCAAGCTAGCGCGTCTGCCCCACTCCGACGTGAGTTCGTGCGAGAGTTATATTAGCACGGCCGATTCTGTGGATGCAACAACTATTTCGAAAAACTATTACCGCATCCCGGTAGCGAACCGGCGTGCAGACCGCCGCGAACGACCACCGCAGACGGCGTGGGCCCTACTCCGTGCCCAGGTCGACCGCGGAGCCCTTGATGGGGTGCGGCTCCGCGAAGTGGCACGCGCAGAAGTGGCCGGGCGCGACCTCGCGCAGCTGCGGCACGTCCTTGGAGCACACGTCCTTCGCGATCGGGCAGCGCGTGTGGAACGGGCAGCCCGTAGGCGGGTCGATCGGCGAGGGGGGATCGCCCTTCAGGATGATGCGCTTGCGGCCGTGCTGGACGTCGGGGTCCGGGATGGGCACCGCGGAGAGCAGCGACTGCGAGTACGGGTGGTACGGCTCGTCGTAGAGCGACTTCCAGTCCGAGTACTCCATGAGGCGGCCGAGGTACATGACGGCGACGCGGTCGCTGATGTGCTGCACGACGGAGAGGTCGTGCGCGATGAACAGGTACGCCGTCCCGAACTGCTTCTGCAGGTCGGACAGGAGGTTCAGCACCTGGGCCTGTATGGAGACGTCGAGCGCGGAGACGGGCTCGTCGCAGATGATGAGCTTCGGGCGCAGGGCGAACGCGCGGGCGATGCCGACGCGTTGGCGCTGGCCGCCCGAGAACTCGTGCGGGTAGCGATTGATGTGCTCAGGGTTCAGGCCGACGATGTCCAGCAGGCTGCGCACGTAGTCCATGCGCTCCTTAGCGTTTGACATCACGTTGTGGATGACGAGCGGCTCCGAGACGATCTCACCGATGGTCATGCGCGGGTTGAGCGAGGCGTAGGGGTCCTGGAAGATGTACTGCATGTTGCGGCGCATCTCCTTGAGCTCCCTCTTCTTCATCTTCGCGACGTCCTTGCCGTCGAAGATGACCCTGCCGGAGGTGGGGTTGTTCAGGCGCATGATGGTGCGGCCGGTCGTGGACTTGCCGCAGCCGGACTCGCCGACGAGGCCGAAGGTCTCGCCCGGGTAGATCTCGAACGAGATGTCCTCGACGGCATGCACCCTCTTCGCGCCGGCACGGCGTGCGAACACGCCGGACTCGACCGGGAACTCCTTCGTGAGGTGCTCGACGCGCAGCAGAGGCTCGCGGCTCTTCTCGTCTGCCATTACGCCTCGCCTCCCTTCGATGCCTTCGCAGCCGCGGAGCGGGAGGTCTCGGGCGCGTTGGCCTTGACGAACTCGGGGTCGTTGGCGAAGTGGCACTTGGTGTAGTGGCCCGTGCTCGTGTAGTAGGGCTCGGGCTTCTTCTGGTGGCAGATGTCCTTTGCGTACGGGCACCTGGGAGAGAAGGGGCAGCCCTTCGGGGCGTTCACGAGCGAGGGCGGGTTGCCCTTGATAGGCGTGAGGGGCTGCTTCTTGTCCTCGATCTGCTTGGGGATCGAGCGGATGAGGCCCCAGGTGTACGGGTGCATGGAGCCGTAGAAGATCTCGTCGGCCGTGCCGAACTCCACGGGGGAGCCGGCGTACATGACCATGATCTTGTCGGCCACATCCGCGACGACGCCGAGGTCATGGGTGATCATGATGATGGCGTTGCCGTTCTTCTCCTGCATCTGCTGCATCAGCTCGATGATCTGCGCCTGGATCGTTACGTCGAGGGCCGTCGTGGGCTCGTCGGCGATCAGGATGTCGGGGTCGCACGCGAGCGCCATGGCGATCATGACGCGCTGACGCATGCCGCCGGAGAACTCGTGCGGGTAGTCCTTCACGCGCTGCTCCGCGTTGGGGATGCCGACCATGGTGAGAAGCTCGATGGAGCGCTTCATGGCCTGGTCCTTGCTGTAGCCGAGGTGCAGGCGCATGCCCTCGCTCAGCTGACGGCCGATGGTGTAGACCGGGTTCAGCGACGTCATCGGGTCCTGGAAGATCATTGCGATGTCGTTGCCGCGGATGTGCTGCATCTCGGCCTCGGACATCTTGAGCAGCGACTTGCCGCGGTAGCGGACGTCGCCTCCCTCGATCCTTCCCGGGGGCATGTCGATGAGGCCCATGATGGTGAGCGAGGTTACCGACTTGCCCGAGCCGGACTCGCCGACGACGCCGAGGGTCTCTCCGCGGTCGAGGGTGTAGGACACGCCGTCGACTGCCTTGACGACGCCGTCCTGCGTGTGGAAGTACATCTTGAGGTTATCTACCTCGAGGAGGTGGGAGCCCTCCGGAACGGGCTGGTTCTTCAGCTCCACCCAGTTGTCCTGCTTCTTCTTGCGTGCCATGTCTTATGCGTCCTTCATCTTGACATCGAGTGCGTCGCGCAGGCCGTCACCAAGGAGCGTGAAGGCGAGCACCGTAGTGAGGATGGCGAGGCCCGGCATGATCATGAGCCACGGCTCAGTGCTCAGGTAGGTCTGGCCAGACTGGATGAGGCTTCCCCAGGAGGGGTCGGGCGGAACGACGCCCATGCCCAGGTAGGAAAGCGCCGACTCGGTGAGGATGGCGCCGCCGATGTTCATGGTCGCGTAGACGACGATCGACGCGACGGAGTTCGGGAAGATGTGACGCGCGATGATGCGGAGGTCCGAGGCTCCCATGGAGCGCGCCGCGTCGACGTAGTCGTTCTCCTTGACGGTGAGAATCGCGGAGCGGAACACGCGGGCGATGGACGGCCAGCCGAGGATGCCGATGGCGATGAACACGTTCTGGATGCCCGGGCCGATGACGGCGAGCATCGCGATGACGAACAGCGTGTACGGGAACGCGAGGAAGATGTCTGCAAGGCGCATGATAATCGTGTCCCAGATGCCACCGTAGTACGCCGCGATGGCGCCCATCACGAGGCCGATGGCCGTGGAGATCGCCGTCGCGAGCACGCCGACCGCGAGCGAGATGCGCGCGCCGTAGATGACGCGGGAGAGCACGTCGCGACCTAGCTGGTCCGTGCCGAACGGGTGCTTGGCGCTCATGGGCATGCGCACGTCGAACAGCTGGGCGTTTGGCTTGCCGAGCGTCTGGGGAACCCAGAGGTCCGCGCTCAGAGCGAGGATGACCATGAAGATGATCCACACGACCGCGATGATTGCGAGCTTGTTCCTGCGAAGGCGCTTCCACGCGTCACCCCACAGGGTCCTGGTGGGGGCGGACGTGTCCCCCTCGGTCTGGCCGGAGGCCTCAGCCTGCGATTCCACGACCTTCTCGTCCTTCTTGTTGTCCTTTGCCACTTCGCTCACCCCCTACTCGTTCTTCCCGGCGCCGTACCTGATGCGAGGATCGAGGAACGCGTACGAGACGTCGACGATGAGGTTGATGACCATGACGACCACGACGATGACCGTCACGGAACCCATGACGATGGGCCAGTCGCGCTGCGTGATGGCGCGATAGGTCTCGAAGCCGACGCCGGGCCAGTTGAAGACCGTCTCGGTGAGGATGGCGCCTGCCATCATGCCGCCGAAGTCGATACCGATGTAGGTGACGACGGGGATGAGGGCGTTCTTGAGCGCGTGGTGCCAGATGACGTCCCTGCGGGAAAGGCCCTTCGCACGCGCGGTCCTGATGTAGTCCTGGTTCATGACCTCGAGCAGCTGCGAGCGCATGATGCGCGCGGTGTATGCCGTGGAGACGGCGGCGAGCGTGATGGCGGGAAGGATGTAGTACACCCAGTCGTCGAACTCGGCCGCGGGGCCTCCCGCGCCAGAGATCGGGAGGTAGAACCCTCCGCCCGTCGAGTCCTTCAGGAAGATGCCGAAGAACAGCTGCAGCAGCATGCCGAGCCAGAACGCGGGCATCGCGACCATGATCGACGTTACGAGCGTCACGAGGATGTCCCAGAACGAGTATCTCTTCAAGGCCGAGACCATGCCCGCGCCGATGCCGACGACCGTCTCTATGATGATGGCCACTATCGAGAGCCTGATGGTGTACGGGTACTTTGCCGCGAGAATGGAGGCGACGGACTGGCCCTTGCGCTGATACGACGTACCAAGGTCACCGTGGAGAAGGCCGTTGACGTACAGGCCGTAGCGCTTCCACAGCGGCGTGGGCACCGTGTTGCCCTTGCTGTCACGGATTGGCTTGCCGTTGGCGTCGGTCTCGACGAGGTGGTACGTGACGCGAAGGTTGAGCTCGGTCTGGGGATCGAGCTTCTTCTCGCCTGCCATGAGCTTGACCGGATCGCCTGGCACGATGTTCTCCAACGCGAAGAGAATGAGCGTCACACCCAGAAACACAGGTATGAACTGGAGAACTCGTTTGAGAATGTATTTCCCCATACTAGGAATCCCCTTGTTTTGTCCAACAGATGCATATTGAATCCCTCGGCGCAACCCCTCCCGACAAGATTCAAACAATAGTCAGTATAGCCATGTGACGATTCTTGAAATTCCAATGTGGAGACGCGTTATTCAAATGGCCATATTGCTGTAAAGCAGGTTTCGTAAAAAGTGGCGTGGGGCACCGGATTCCCGATGCCCCACGACGAATAGCTCAAGGCACTACGATGTTAGACCGGCACCCTGCTACGCAAGCTTGGCGTTCGCGAAGTCTGCCTTGCCCTGCGGATCATAGTAGAAGCTTGCAAGCTTGTCGGACGCAACGTGGTTGTGCGAGTAGAACATGATGGGGATGACCGGGAGGTCCTTGGCGATCATCTGGTTGATCTCGCGGTACTTCTCCCTGCGCTCGTCGTCATCCGTGACCTGACGTGCGGCGTCGATTGCCTTGTCGACGTCGGTGTTGACGTACTTGGCGTAGTTGTTGTCAGCCGTGCTGTAGAAGTTGGGATAGATAAAGTTATCCATAGTGGGATAGTCTGCAATCCAGCCCAGACGACCAACCTGGTACTTGCCGCCGGAAAGCGCGGTCAGGTAGCTTGCCCACTCCATGGAGGACTGCTTCACCTTGAAGCCGACGGCCTCGAGGTTGTCCTGGATGACGGACATGATGTCCTCGTGGCCACCGCCGGAGTTGTAGGAGAGCGTGATCTCCTTGCCAGCGAGGTTGTTCTCGTCGACGATCTTCTTCGCGGCGTCCTTGTCGTACTTCGAGAACTCCCAGAGGTCCTTCTCGTTGTCGTCGATGATGGTCGGCACGAAGCTCGTGGCAGGCTTGCGGGTGCCCTCGAACAGCTTGTCGATAATCTTCTGACGGTCGATGGCGAGAGACATTGCCTTGCGGACGTTGAGGTCCTTCATGGTCTCATCGTTCAGGTTGAGCGTCAGGTAGTAGATCGAGGTCTCGGCGCCAGTGATGACCTGGTGCTTCGGGCTGCAGGTGTAGCCGTCCTTGGACTTGCCGTACTTCTTCTGCGTATCCTTGATGCGGCCGGTCGGGATGGACGTGAAGTCCATGTTGCCAGCCTCGAACTCGTTGAATGCAGTCTGCGGATCCTTCTGGATGGAGAAGTAGATCTTCTTCAGCGAAGGCTTCTTGCCATAGTAGTCGTCAAAGCGCTTGACGTTGATGTACTGGCCAGACTCCCACTTGCCGACCATCATGAAGGGACCGTTGCCGATGGGCTTGGTAAGGAACTTCTTGGGGTCGTCGGTCGCGGCCTTGGGGACCGGGGCAAGCGCGGGGTGGCAGCAGATGTACGGGAAGTCCGCCATCGGGGCGTTCAGCTTCACGACGAGAGTGTCGTCGTCGGGGCAGGTGACGCCGGAGAGCTCCGTCGCGGTACCCTTCTGCATCTCGTCGTAGCCGACGACGGGAGCGAGGTGGTAGTTAATCTCAGACGGGGTCGGCATCTTCGGGTCGCAGATGCGCTCCCAGCCACGCTTGAAGTCAGCCGCAGTGACCTTGTCGCCGTTGTGGAACTTGGCGCCCTTCACCAGGTGGAAGGTGAACTCGGTGGCGTCGTCGTTGACCTCCCAGGACTCGGCGGCCTTCGGAACGACCTCCTCCTTGTCCCAGTCGTAGTCGCACAGCGAGTCGAAGAGGATGTGCTCGACCTGCGTGCCCTCGGACTCCTGGGTGTTGTAGGGGTCGATAGCGACGGGGTCGTTGATGTAGAACTTCATGCTGCCGTCGTTGGAACCGGACTTGCCGGAACCACTCTTCTTGCCGCAGGCTGCGAGCGCAGTGAGTGCGCTTGCGGCCAGGCCGCCCTTCACGAAGGAGCGACGGCCCATCATGAGCTTGTCTGCCATACTATCCTCCTATTTCCGACTTCACGGCCGATGGCAACGCCTGACCGCCCTTGCCGGCATGGGTCCGAGACCCCTATCCGACGTTTTTGATTTTCGTCCAATATGCATGCCGATGCAAACACGAATATCCGAGCGTCCTATTGACGCAAAAGGCAATTTGACACAATCACGGCCGTACGCTGGTGTTTTCTGAATCGCACAACTGGTTTTACAAATGATTAGCCAGGAGCAGAGTTTACATGCGTGAAATACTAGAAACGGTATGAAACAAGTTTCCGATGGTTGAGAAACACATCGTTTACGTGTGCGCACCTCCCGTTTTCCCAAAGCGAAAGTCGCTTGTTGGGCCTCTCATCACATGGCGAGCGATTCCACGGGACCGGCTAAAGGTTCACATGAACGCGCGGTACCAAGGCGCCTCATTAGGCGTCTCGTGCGCATAACAAGAGGGCGCCCGCATTTGGCGGACGCCCTCCTACTCAATACTATGCTCTGCAGCCTAGCCAATGGTTCCGACGGGGAAGGTGAGTGCGAGGATGCAGATGGTCACACCAAAGACGATAGCAGTGATGACCGTCAGGCGATCGAGGTTCTTCTCCCAGATGCCCGAGCCAGCAGCAGAGTTGTACATGGACGACGCAATCATGTCCGAGACGCCCGTGCCCTTGCCCGAGTGCATGAGGATGAGGATGATCGTCAGCACGGCAGACACGGCAAGAACGATCAGAAGGAATACATTGAGTGCGCCCACGTGGTTCTCCTTTAGAAAAAGGCTGGCATCGCCTGTGCGACGCCAGCCTAACTTGCTTCACACGACAGAAGAGAATAACACAGGCGTAGTGACTACGGCCACGTGACTTGTTCTTCTCCCCTGCTTCTTCGCAGAGCGAAGACTACATGGCAGCCTTCACCATTGCGGCGAAGGAGTCTGCCTTGAGGGACGCGCCACCCACCAGGGCACCGTCGACGTCCTCCTTCTCGAGGAAACCGGCGACGTTGTTGGGCTTTGCAGAGCCACCGTAGAGGACGCGGATGCCGTCAGCGGTCTCCTTGCCGAAGATGTCGGCGAGGGTCTTGCGGATGGCGCCGCAGACCTCCTGGGCGTCGTCGGCAGTGGCGGTCTTGCCGGTGCCGATGGCCCAGATGGGCTCGTAGGCGACGACGTACTTCGAGGGGTCGGTGATCTCGAGGCCCTCGGTGTCCTTCTTGATCTGGTCAACGACGAACTCGACGTGCTTGCCGGCCTCGCGGACCTCGAGGGACTCGCCACAGCAGCTGATGGGGACGATGCCGTGAGCCATCAGGGCCTTGGCCTTCTTGTTGATGTCCTCGTCGGTCTCACCGAAGTAGCCGCGGCGCTCGGAGTGACCGATGATGCAATACGTGGCACCGATGTTCGTCAGCATGTTCGGAGCGGTCTCGCCGGTGAAGGCACCGGACTCCTCCCAGTAGACGTTCTGGGCACCAAGCGCGAAGGGAGCGTTCTCCTGCTCGATGACCTCGGCGACGCCCTTGAGGTCGACGGCGGGCGGGCAGACGACGACGTCAACGTCGCCGGTGCCGTCAGCGAGCTCCTTCGCGAGACCCTGCGCGAGGACGACGCCCTCGGTGTAGGTCTCGTTCATCTTCCAGTTGCCTGCGATCATACGGTTACGCATCGAGAAGCGCCTCCACTCCAGGAAGGGCCTTGCCCTCGACGAGCTCCATGGAAGCGCCACCGCCGGTGGAGATCCAGCTCATCTTGTCGGCAAGGTCGAACTTGTTGATTGCCGCGACGGAGTCGCCACCACCGATGATGGAGGTGCCGCCATTGCCCTTGACCTCGGCAACGGCCTCGGCGACCGCCTTGGTGCCAACGGCGAACTGATCCATCTCGAACACGCCCATGGGGCCGTTCCAGAAGACGGTCTTTGCGCCCTTGATGGCCTCGGCGTAGAGCTCGCGGGTCTTGGGACCGATGTCCATGCCCATGCGGTCGTCGGGAATCTTGTCGGAATCGACGACCTCGCCCTCGGCGTCCTCGCCGAAGTGGTCTGCGACGACGTTGTCGACGGGGAGCAGGATCTTGACGCCCTTCTCCTCTGCCTTCTTCATCATCTCGCCAGCGCGCTCGACCCAGTCCTCCTCCTTGAGGGAGGTACCGACCGTGTAACCCTTGGCCAGGAAGAAGGTGTAGGCCATGCCGCCACCGATGATCAGGGTGTCAGCGGAGTCGATCAGGTGATCGAGGACGCCAATCTTGCTGGAGACCTTGGAGCCGCCGACGATTGCCACGAACGGACGCTCGGGGTCTGCGAAGATCGAGGTCAGGGTGTCGACCTCCTTCTCCAGCAGGAAGCCCGCGACGGCCGGGATGTATGCGGCCGGGCCGACGACGGAGCCCTGCGCACGGTGCGCGGTGCCGAAGGCGTCGAGGACGAAGATGTCGCCGTAGGACGCGAGCTTCTTCGCGATCTCCGGGTCGTTCTTCTTCTCGCGCTTGTCGAAGCGAACGTTCTCGAGGACGAGGATGTCACCGGGCTTGACGGCTGCGACGGCCTGCTCGGCCTTCTCGCCGTAGGTGTCGTCCACGAACTTGACATCGTAGCCGGTGAGCTCGGCGAGCTTCTCGGCAGCGGGCTTCAGGGAGAGCTCGGGCTCGGGGCCGTCGCCCTTGGGGCGACCGAGGTGGCTCATGAGCACGATGCCGGCATTGTGCTCCTTGAGGTACTTGATGGTGGGGATTGCCGCCCTGACGCGGGTGTCATCGGTGACGACGCCGTCCTTCAGGGGGACGTTGAAGTCAACGCGCATGATGATGCGCTTTCCGTCGACGTCGACGTCGCGGACGGTCTTCTTGGTAAAGGCCATACTTGCACACTCCTTACGAATTTGGACTGCCTGCAAGACAAAAGGGGCGCGGCCGCGGCCCTTGGACCTGCGACCGCACCCCTTTGATTACCTAGAGCAAGTGCGTCACTAGGCGACGAACTTCTCGAAGTACTTGATGGTGCGGACCATCTGGGAGGTGTAGGAGTTCTCGTTGTCGTACCAAGAGGTGACCTGAACGAGGCTCTGGCCGTTGCCGAGGTCCTGGACCATGGTCTGGGTGGCGTCGAAGATGGAGCCGTGAGTCTCGCCGACGATGTCGCGAGAGACGATCTCGTCCTCGTTGTAGCCGAAGGTGTCGGGGATGGTCTCGGCGTAAGCCTTCATAGCAGCGTTGACCTCGTCGACGGTGACCTTCTTGTCAACGACGGCGTAGAGGTTGGTGAGGGAGCCAGTCGGCGTCGGGACGCGCTGGGCGGCACCGATGAGCTTGCCGTTGAGCTCGGGGAGAACCAGGCCGATTGCCTTGGCGGCACCGGTGGAGTTCGGGACGATGTTCTCGGAGCAGGCGCGGCTGCGGCGCTTGTTGCCCTTGCGCTGCGGGCCGTCGAGAGGCATCTGGTCGCCGGTGAAGGCGTGGATGGTGGTCATGATACCGGAGACGATCGGCGCGAAGTCGTTCAGGCCCTTGGCCATCGGGGCGAGGCAGTTGGTGGTGCAGGAAGCCGCGGAGATGATGTTGTCGTCAGCGGTCAGCGTCTCGTGGTTGACGTTGAAGACGATGGTCGGCAGGTCGTTGCCCGCGGGAGCGGAGATGACGACCTTCTTGGCGCCAGCGTTGATGTGAGCCTGGGCCTTGGCCTTGGAGGTGTAGAAGCCGGTGCACTC
Organism: uncultured Olsenella sp.; assembly: GCA_902761955.1. GTDB lineage: Bacteria > Actinomycetota > Coriobacteriia > Coriobacteriales > Atopobiaceae > Parafannyhessea. The sequence continues at coordinate 19,139 of CACWMM010000053.1, forward strand.
GAGGACGACGTCGACGCCGAGCTCGCCCCAAGGCAGGTTGTTGGCGTCTGCCTCCTTGTAGATGGTAATCTCTATGCGAGCATATCGGGGGAGGTGAGGTCGTTGATGGCGACGATCTCGGAGCCCTCGTGACCGAACATCTGACGGAACGCCAGACGACCGATGCGGCCAAAGCCGTTGATTGCAACCTTAACTGCCATGCTTACTCCTTTCGCGAGGCCGCCCGAGGCCCTTCCCCGAGCCGACCAGCAAGAACTTGCACTGCTCTGCATTTTACCCACTTTTGTCCGTAACAAATTCGCAAAGACCCTCATCGGCGAAAAATGTCGGTAACAAACGGGGTTGTCCATCTATTTGTGGGCATATTTTCGGCGAACGGCACCAAAAGCCCAGATGGGCGAGAAAAGCCAGCACCCATGGCCCGAGCGAATGACTCCCGATTATTGGTCATTCGTACCCGCGGCCTCCTCTACCAGCCGTTGCAGACGAAGCACCCGATGATACATGGCAGACTTCGAGGAGACGGGGTTGCACCTCTTGCCCAGGGCCGCGAGCGACACCTCGGGATTCTCCCTCCTGAGCAGGCAGAACTCCCTCAGTGCAGGCGGGAGCGCCCGCAGCCCTATCAGCCGCTCCGCCTGTGCGATGAGCTCCAGCTGCTCCGCCGCGGCGCCCGTCGAGCGGGCCTGGTTCGCGATCTCTGCGTTCACGCGCCGGTTCACGTCGTTCTTCAGCGACTTCACGCGCCGCACGTTGTTGATGGCCTGGGCGGTGCGGGTGGCGCCCATGGCGCGCAGGAGCGTCTCTATCTCGTCGAAGCTCTTGAGGTAGATGGCGTAGCTCCCCCGCCTCCTGTTCAGGCGCGCCTCGACGCCCAGGTCTGCCATGATGCCCATGAGCTGCCGCGCGAACTCCTCCCCCGTCACCGCTATCTCGAGGTGGAAGTCCCCGCGCGGGTCCGCTATGAACCCGCCTGCCATGAACGCGCCGCGCACGTACGCCCGCTTGCAGCAGTCGCGCTCCACAAGGCGCGCGGGCACGCCGGAGGTGAGCCCGTGACCGCGCTCCAGGATGCCCAGCTGCACCAGGTCGTCCTCGAGCTCGTCCTGCTCCGGGATCTCTATCAGGTAGTTGCGGGTCTTGTGCAGGTTGGAGTGGCGCACGGTGAGCGGCGTCTCGAGCTCGAACAGCTCGTGCGTGAGCTTGATCATCGTGCGGGCCACGGCGCCGGTCTCCGTCGCGACGCGAATGGAGTAGCGTCCGCTGCCCCTAAAAGACAGCGTCCCGCACACGCGGGTTATCGCGGACAGCTGGGCGTACGCGCAGCGGGGGCACTCCCCCTCCACGCGCGACAGCTCGTCCTTGACCTGCGCGGTAAACGACATCTCTTTCCCATCCCTTTGCGGCGCGGCTACGGGCGCGGCGCCGAGCCCTTCTCGGCCAGCGCAAGGTCCCGGTGCGACAGCGTGACGTGGTATCCCTGCCTCTGCAGGTAGTTTGCCGTGGTGTTCGCGATCACGACGCTGCGATGCTGGCCCCCGGTGCAGCCGACGGCGATGGACAGCTGGGCCTTGCCCTCGGCGATGTAGCCGGGCATCACCACGTCGAGCAGGCCCTCCCATGCGGTGAGGAAGCGCTTCGTGACGTCGTTTCCCAGCACGAACTCGCGCACGGGGTCGTCGTTTCCCGTGAGGGTGCGCATGGTGGGGTCGTAGTACGGGTTCGGCAGGAAGCGCACGTCGATCATGAGGTCCGCCTCCACCGGCATGCCGTGCTTGAAGCCAAACGAGTACACGCTCACGTCCAGCAGCTGCTGGTCCGTCAGCTCCGAAAACGCTCGGCGTATCCGGTTGCGCAGCGTGGCCGGGCGCATGCGCGACGTGTCGATCACCAAATCGGCGCGGTCGCGCACCACGGAGAGCTGCTCGCGCTCGCGGCCGATGGCGCTCTCCAGCGACTCGCCCGGCAGCGCGACGGGGTGGCGGCGGCGCGTCTCCTTGTAGCGGCGTATGAGCACCTCGTCAGAGCAGTCCAGAAACAGCAGCTTCACGGAAAGCTCGTGCTCCCCCAGCTGGCGCAGCGCGTCGAACATCTCGTCGAACAGCCCCTGGCTGCGCAGGTCGCACGTGACCGCCAGGTGCCTGCCGACGCCGGAGTTGATGCCCACGACGTTCGCGATGTCCAGTATCAGCCGCGGCGGCAGGTTGTCGATGCAGTAGTACCCCATGTCCTCGAACACGTGCATCGCCTGCGTGCGGCCCGATCCGGACATGCCGGTGATGACCACGATGTCGGGCACGCGGTCCAGCCGCGCGGCCTGCCTCATGCTCTGCGAGCGTTCCGTCACGTTACGACCCCTCCCCGCGCGCCGGCCGGCGCGCCGTCTGCTGGCGAGAAGCACCCGCGGCCATGGCCGCGCGTTCTTCTCGCCCGTGCGCGGCGCCTTGGTGGCACCGCTACCAAGAGCTTACCCCTCGGGCTGGACATCGTGCACGGCGGGGCCCCTGTCCGCACCCGGCGCCTGGGCCGCGTCCTTCGCCTGAGCCGCGTCCTGCGTACGGGCCGCGTCGTCCTCCCAAGCGCGAAGCGTCTGCCAAATGTCGCGCGCGACGGACTCCGGCACGCCCTTCACGGCGGCGATGTCCTCCACCGAGGCCGCGCGCAGGCGCTTCATGGAGCCAAAGTGGCGCATGATGGCGCGGCGCCGCTTTGGGCCGACGCCCTCGACCTCGTCCAGGATCGACACGGACTGCGCCTTGGTGCGCAGCTCGCGGTGGAACGTGATCGCGAAGCGGTGGGACTCGTCGCGCACCTGCTTGATGAGGTAGAGCGACGCCGAACCGGACGGCAGCACTACCGGCGTGTCGTCCCACGGCACGAACACCTCCTCGTCCGACTTCGCGAGGCCGCAGACCGGGATGTCGAGCCCCAGCTCCTCGAGCTGCGTCATGGCGGCCGTGAGCTGCGGCTTGCCGCCGTCGACCACCAGAAGGTCCGGCGCGGCCGCCGCAAAGCGCGCGTCCGCCATGCGCTCCGGGCTGTAGCGGCGCCCCAGGACCTCCTGCATGCTCACGAAGTCGTTCGCCTCGTCCAGGTCCGCGCGGATCTTGAAGCGGCGGTACTGCGCCTTGTCTGGGCGGCCGTTCGTGAACACAACCATGGACGCGACCGTGAACGCGCCGTGCAGCGTCGATATGTCGAAGCACTCTATGCGCATGGGCGGCGCGTCCAGGGCCAGGGCGCTCTCCAGCTGGAGAAGTGCCTGGTTCGTGCGGTCGTCCGCGTATCCCGTCCTCACCATGTACCGGTTGAGGGCGTGGTGTGCGTTCTTGGCCGCCATGTCCAGAAGGCGGCTCTTCTCGCCCCGCTGGGGGCGGTGTATGCGACAGACGCGCCCGCGCTTCTGTGTGAGCCACTCGCCCAAAAGCTCCGCGTCCGGCAGGTCGACGGCGAGGTCGACCTCCGCGGGGATGTCGGAGGTCTCGTCGTAGTAGCGCTTCAGGAAGCCGGCCTCCAGCTCCACCTCGTCCACGTCCATGCCCTTGTTCAGGACGAACTCGCTCGTGCGGATGGTGCGTCCCTCCCGCACCACGAACACGCAGGCGCAGCTGATGGTCTCCTCGCGGAAGAACCCTATCAGGTCCAGGCTCACGCTGGAGGGGAACGTCACCTGCTGGCGGTCGTCCAGGCCGTTTATGACCTCGAGCCGGTGCTTCAGGCGGCCGGCGCGCTCGAACTCCAGGTTCGCGGCGGCCTCGCGCATCTGGCCCTCGAGCTCCTCCGCGATCTGGCTGCGGCGGCCCGCCAGGAAGTTCTCCACCTGCCTCACGTGCGAGGCGTACTCCACCGTGTCGATGGCGCCGCAGCACGCGCCGGGGCCGCGCCCCACGTGGTAGTCGAAGCACGGGCGCCCGCGCTTCGCGAGCACCATGTTGGCCACGGCGACGTCGTCCGGGTGGCTCTGCAGGTAGCGACGGCAGCGCTTCCACTCCGCGCACGTGGATATGCAGATGGGCACCGCCTTGCGCAGCGTGTCGATCGTCTCGCGCGCGGCTCGGGCGTCCGTGTACGGGCCAAAGTAGCGCGTGCCCTTGCGGTGGTGCTCGCGCGTGTACTTGATGGCCGGAAACGCGTCAGACTCCGTGATCGCGATGTACGGGTAGCTCTTGTCGTCCTTGAAGTCGACGTTGAAGTACGGGTGGTACTGCTCGATGAGGTTGCGCTCCAGCACGAGCGCCTCGTGCTCCGAGCCGACGACCACGTAGTCGAAGCTGCGCACCACCTGCATCATGAGCGGGATCTTCGCGCGGTCGTCCGTCAGGTTCACGTACTGCAGCATGCGACTGCGCAGGTTCTTGGCCTTGCCAACGTAGATGACCTCGCCCTTGCCGTCCTTCCACAGGTAGCAGCCAGGGCTCGTAGGCACCTGGCTCACCTGTTCCGCTATGGAGGGAAGCCCCAGCGCCTCCGGGCGCGGGGACGCTCCCCCAAGGTCGGGCATGTGCGGCGCGGGGTCCTTCACAGACATGGGCGCACCCCGCTAGAACGAGGTGTCCGTGGGCTCGGGATAGTACTTCGCGAACTTGCGGATCTGGTTCTTCTCGGTAAGCTCCACGTCGAGGCGGCGGCGCAGGCCCCAGTCCGCGTCGTAGCGCTGCGGGTCGAACACCTTGCCAGCCGCCACGAGCGAGTTCACCTCGGCCAGCAGCGCCTCGTCGCGCACGTAGCGACGCAGAAGCGAGATGGGGACCAGCGTGTACAGGATGGTGTCTGCCACGACGCGCGGCTCTTCTCCCCTGCCGTCCACGAGGTCGAGCACCGCGACCTCCATGGGGTTCACGCCGCCGGCGAGGTTGTAGAACGAGTTGCGGCCGATCCTGGGGTTGCAGTCCAAAAACAGCTCGCGGCCGGTCTTGGGATCGCGCTTGATGTCGAAGTTCGCGAACCCGCGGTATCCCGCGTCGGAGAGCATCGCGGCGGCCCTCTTCCACTGCTCCGGGTTCTGGCGCGTGATCATGGCGACGGGGTTGCCCAGCATCGCGGGCGCGTGGTCCTCAAGCAGCACCTGCGCCCCGCCAAGCATGAGCGGCCTGCCGTCGCGGCCGATGTAGATGGTGAGCGAGTCCATGTACGTGTCGTCGCCGCCGATGAGCTCCTGCACCAGGAAGTCGCCCGCAAAGCCGGCGGCGCGAAGGTCCGCCCACAGCTCGTCCAGCTGCGACTGCTCCGTCATGTAGTAGACCTTCTTGAAACCCTGCACGATGAGGTGGTAGTAGTCGGCCGAGACCGCCGGCTTCGCCACCACGGGGAAGGCGATCTGCGTGGGCGCGATGGGATCCGCCCCCGCCAGGTGCACGACGTCCATGGCCGGCACGTCCAGCCCGTGCTCGCGGCAGAGCCTGGAGAACGTGGCCTTGTCGCACACGGCCTCGAAGGCGTCCCGCGGCGGGCACAGGCACGTCACGTTCCTGGGCAGCTGGGCAGCGATGTCCTCCAAAAGCTCGATCAGCTGGTCGGTGTTGCCCACCAGAAGCACGCGCCTGCCCTCGCTTGCCTGCGCGATGGCGCTCACGGCCGGTACCACGTCCTTTGGCTCGAGGCTTGCCACCGTGCGCGGCTCGATGATGCGCGAATGCTCGATCGCGCCTATGAAGCCGGTGTTGAGCGCGATGGCGCGCACGCCAAACGCCTGGTGAAACTCGCGGCAGAGCGCGTACGCGCCGATGTCACCGCCGATGACGACGGGGACGATGTCGCTGCGGGTTGCATTGGGGCCAGTCTGCATAAGATCCTCCAGCTACTTACGCTTGCGGCCAAAGCGCGCAAGGATGGTGTTGACGGCGGCGGCCTCCGGCGCCTTGAGCGCAACGGCGAGGCCATACGTCACGAGCACGGCGGGCACGCCCGCGAAGACGCAATACAGGATGCTGCGGGACATGGAGCCAAGCCACGGACCCGCGAAGCGGTTCAGCAGGGCGAGAAGGACAACGGCCACGGCCGAGCCCGCCAACCCAAAGACGATGGAACGTAGAAACGACGCGAACATGGAGCGAAGCCCGAGCGGGCCGAGCGTGCGGCGCAGGTTGAGGTAGGTCACCACGTCGATTGCGATGAAGAACAGCGTGGACGAGAAAGCCACGCCCGCGAGCCCCAGCACGCCCGTGAACGCGAAGCAGAACGCGATCTGCACCACGGCGGCCACGATGGACGCGATGGTCAGGAAGATCATCTTGCGAAGCGACGAGCAGATCTTCTGCAGGTACGTGCTGATACCGTAGAACGGCAGCGCCGTCGCGAGCCAGCTGAGGTACAAGATCGTGTCCTTCAGGCCCGCGGAGTCGAACTTGCCGGCCGCGAGGATGGTGATGAGGCCGGGCGCGAACACCACGAGGAACATGGCAAACGGCACCAGCATGAACACGATGCGCTCCGTGCCAAAGCGAACGGCGCTCTTGAACGCCTCCATGTCGCCGCCGGCAACGTAGTCGGAAAGCTCCGTGAACAGCGCGATCGTGATGGGGATGGCGAACACGGAGTACGGGAGCATGTACCACAGGCGCGCGTAGTACGCGATGGAGGCGCCGGCCGCGGTTATCTGCAGCGCGGACGACGTCTGCACGGCGACCGTCGGGAACGACACCACGGTGAGCACCAGCGTGGGAACGCCGATGGAGAGCGTCTCCTTAAGGGCGGGGTCGTGAAGGTCAATGTGGAAGCGCAGGTGGATGTTGTGCCGCCTGATGGAAGGCAGCTGCACCAGCACCTGCACGAGCACGCCGAGCGGGTTGCCGATGGCGAGCGCGAGCACGGCGAGCGACTTGTTGGTGGGCACGAGCAGCGCGTAGATCAGAAACGACGCCGTGCACACGATGTTGTTGAAGATGGGTGCCGCGTTGGACCACAGGTAGTCGCGCTCCGCGTTCAGCACGCCGGAAACCAGCGAGTCGAGCGCGTACAGCACGACCTCCACCACGAAGAACCTGAACAGGTACGCGGAGAGGTCCGCGTCGAAATCGGCGTTTGCCGAGAAGGACTGCGTCCAGATGATGAAGCCCGCGAATATCCACGACAACACCGTGACCACGAGCAGGATGACCGTGACGATCGATATGAGGTTCGACGCGTACTCGTCCGCGCCGCGCCTGCCGAGCCGCTTCTTTACGGACATGTACACCGGCAGGAACGCCGTCATGATCATGCCGCCCATAACGAGCTCATACAGCTGGTTCGGCAGGTTGTTCGCCACGGTGTAGCAGCTCGCGAGCGCCGTGACGCCCAGCGCGTACGCCTGGCCCCACGTGCGGAAGAAGCCCGTGATGCGGCTGATGATGACGAGCACGCTCATGAGCGCGGCACTGCGCCCGACGGCGGCCTGTGTCGCGGCCTCGTCCCGCGCGGTCGCGGTGCCAGGCTCTTCCGGCTCCTCCACGGCCACGACGGAGTCCGCCGCGACCACCGGGTCCGCGGCGGAGATGCGCTCGAGCCGCGTCGTGACGGCGGCGGAGCTCCCGCGCATGTGGCGGGCGGGCTCCGCGAAGCCGGCTGTGCTCACGTGCGGGTCGCCCTGGCTGGTGCGAAGATGCTTAGCCATGCGGGCCTACCTATCGGACTCTGCCGCGCCCTCCGCGGGGGAAAGCTCGCGGAAGAAGCAACTCCTGTGGCCCGTGTGGCAGGCGGGACCCGGCGAGTCCACCTCGACGAGCAGGGTGTCCGCGTCGCAATCGACGAGCACCCGCTTGACCTGCTGCACGTTTCCGCTGGTCGCACCCTTGTTCCACAGCTCCTGGCGGCTGCGCGACCAGAACCACGTCGTCCCGGTCTTGAGCGTGAGGGCGAGCGACTCCTCGCTCATCCACGCGACCATGAGGACCTCGCCCGTATCGTGCTGCTGCACGACGGCGGGAATAAGGCCGCGCTCGTCGAAGCGCACGGCGACGTCTCCGAGCGGGACGAGCACGCTCTTCTCGCCTGCGTACGTGTGCTGGCAGTTGCCTTCCTGCGATGCGGACATGGAGCCTCCCTAGCCGCGAACCTTGTTGAGTATCTTCTTGCCGGCAAGGAGCGACTTGTAGAACGTGGCCCTGACGGGCAGGTCGCGGTCGGGCGAGACGTGCCTGACCTCCTTGCTGAACTTGGTCTTGAACGTGTTGAGGGTCATGAGGTCCGGGAACTCCTCCGAACCGATGCCCATCTGGTCGTAGTCGACGCAGCCCATCTTGCCGAGCGCGCAGCACTCGAAGAAGATGAGCCCGTCCGTGGCGAGCGCGCGCTCCTTGCCCGAGCGGCTGGCGCCGTAGTAGCGCACGGCATGACGGCCGGATATGGTGGCCATGGTCCACGTGATGACGCGGCCGTCCACCCTTCCCGCGAAGACGCGGCAGTGCTCGGGGCCAAGGCAGCGGATCGTGTTCTCATAGTCGTCGATCGGCGCGGGGACGAAGCCGTCGCGCTCGCTGGTCTCGACCATGACGTCGTAGTACTCCGAGAAGGACTTCGCGGCGAGCTCGGTCTCGTCCGCGTAGGTGGCAGGCGTCTCGCGCAGCGCCTTGCGCACGTCCCTGCGGCCGCGACCCTTCATGCGCGCGAGGATGTCCTCGTCGGTCCCCGTGATGTCGATCACGACGGTCGTGTCGTACGGCTTCATGGAGAGCGTTGGGTGGCTCACGTCGAGCTCGTGCTCGATGGCGAGGCGCACGAAGACGACCTTGCGGTCGCGGGCGGAGACGAAGTCGCGCAGTGCGACCATGGCCTCGCGCTCCTCTTCCTCCGTCAGCTCGCGCGCCCAGACGGGTCCGTGGTGAGAGCGGAGGTAGTGGTATCCGTGCGTCTCGTAGTCGGTGAAGGCCGCGACGCCCAGCGTTTCTCCCCCATCATCCCGTATGGCGACGCAGCCCCAGAACGTGCGGCCCGGGACGGTTTCCTCGTAGCTCGCCCACTCGGGGGTCTGCTCTATGGGAAGCTCGAGGCCAAGGCGGTCTGCCTCGGCCACGAGCTGGTCAAACGTGAGTACCTTAGCTTGCATGCATTCTCCAGCCGCTTGCAGCCCAAACTTCTTGCATCAAGCCATTTTAAGATGCGGCAGGCGGCGGGACGGCAAATGCGCCGTAGCTTCATAAGTGTT
>CACWMM010000054.1:0-10301 GCA_902761955.1 uncultured Olsenella sp.
CTATGACCCCAACGCGGTCGTCGTGTACTACAAGGGCGTGAAGATCGGCTTTGTGCCCAGGGCGCAGAACGGAACGATCAGCCTGCTTCTGGCCTATGGGCACAAGGATGTTTTCAAGGCGTACGTGCTTGCCGTAGACCCGTCGGGAGACCTTGAGCACCGCGTTACCATGCGCATCAACGTGAGGGACGCACGCTAGGAAGCAGTTCTTCTCGCAAAACCGCACGTGAGACATGTAGGTGGGGTGCAGGGTGCGTGGTGGAGCGTTGTCGTGGGGGTGCAGATTGTGTGCGTGGCCTTCGCCAGGGCGCCGAAATGCTCCCCGTCACACCGAATTTACTTGACAAATGGCGCCCCTGTTGAGGTGCTGGTTTCTTGCCATGAACACATCTCTGAGCGGATTTTGAAGGTAAGGATGTTGTTTCCGCAGATAAATGCGGAGTTAGGAGTGGGATTCTGGCGCGTTCCTCCGGACTCTTCTGGGTAAGGTGTAGTTGTCCTTAACGACGAGTTTGGAAGGAAGGTGTAAGTGTGTTGAGGATCAAGGATATGAGCAAGCGGCAGAGGCGCGTGTTTGACGCCTGCAGCAACGGTTGGTTCGTCAGCGGCGTTTACACCGCCATGTTCGACGACCACAAGCGTGACTTCGCCGTGGACAGCCTGGGAATGCTCTATGGTGGCGTCGAGAACTGGTTTGGCGAGCATGCAACCAACCACGGCGACTCTCACCTGTTGGTGAAGTGCGTCAAGGCACTCTAGTACCTGTGGGTACCCGCTGCGTCCTGGCGCGTGGCCACGAGGCGGAAGGCATGATCTTCTCGCCTGCAAAACTTTGAAATGGAAATTCTGATAACCAAGATCGGCCGTCCTGCGGGGCGGTCGTTCTTATACCGCGCGAAATGGGTACCAGAACAGGAAGGGCACGACTGCCCGGACCGGTTTGCTGTACGACGAAGGGGGTCGTCTTGTCCAAGGTGGATGGGGTTGGCATCGCGTTCTGCGGTGGCGGTTTCAGGTCCTTTGCCGAGGTTGCGGCGATAGAGGACATGCAGAGAAACGACGTGAGGTATGGCGCCGTGGCGGGAACGTCCATGGGGTCCTTGGTGGCGGCGCTTGCGGCATCGGGCGTGAGCACCGACCGCATGGCGGAGCTGCTCGTTGCGATGGACAGGCGCACCGTGGAGGAGGGCGTGCTCAGGAACATGCCCCTGAAGGTGCTGAACGTGATATCGAACAAGGGAATGGTGGACAGCGCCATCCTTGAGGACTACGCGCGGGAGGTGCTGGAAGGCGCAGGCATCAGGACGTTTGCCGACTTCGTGATGCCCGTCGCCATTACGGCCGTTGACATTGTGAGCGGCGAGCTCTTTGTGTTCACGAACGACGAGGAGCTCTTTGCGGCAGATGGCGGTAACTGGAACACGGTGTGCGACCTGTCACTGGACGTTGCAAAGTGCTGCGCGTGCTCGGGCTCGTACCCGCTGGTGATCACGCCGACGAAGTATCTTGGTCGAACGTTTATGGACGGTGGTTGTCGCATGAACCTGCCGACGCCCCTATTTGACAGGAGCATGGTGGACGCCGTGGTGGGCGTGGGTCTTATCAGAAAGCCTCGCCTGGTGGAAGACATCACTCCGCTGAACATTGCCATGCGAACGATGGGCTGCGGGGCAAACCAGCTGGACCGCATCCACGCGAATGCGGCGGACCTTTACATCAACCTGCCCGTGAGTGGCGACGACGCTTTCCAGGCGGGGACGGGCGTCCAAGTGATAGATGAGGCACGACAGATGCTCCGCGACAATCCGCCTGACTGGAACGCCGTGCGTCCGAGCATGCTGGAATCCATCCGCAAGCGTGCGGTGGATGCGTTCTACAACATGGTCAAGACGGTGCCGAAGAGCGTGAAGATATCCTGAGCTGCGGGTGGCGGGCGTCCATAACATGTGTGGGTCGTATGAAGACGACTGACAGAATTCCGCCTGGAGGGAACGGGCGGCGCGCGTGCCGCAAAGACAAATGGAAGAGAGGCGTCGCACGTTAAGCGTGCGGCGCTTTTTTAGGAGCTGCGGCAGAGGGAGGAATACGCGCCTTGTTTCTGAAAGCTTATGCAGGTAGCTGAAATACACTCAGACGTGACATGAAAACGCGGACATATATGCATGAAATTGGATGAGACGGCAGGGCTTACGTGGCGTGATAAAGGCAAGTGCAAGATAGGCGAGAGCTTCGTAACATTCGTTTTTTAATTGAAATATGGGGATGTGACACAAGGTAGTGATTTTGATGTGTCTGCTTCCGGAGGGGTGATCGAGTCGTGACGCGAAAGTGACAATAATAAATTATCAAACCTATTAATCGGCTAGACTTTGCATTTCCGGCGGTCATAATTGTCCGTATGCGACGCCGGGAAATGCCCTGCGCGCGAAGTAGCCTCACGAGCGCGACCCAAAGAAGGATGGAGAGACGCGATGGCAGAAGATAAGTTTGTGCTTCCCCCGCTGGACACGAAGTACCACTGCACGAACCCGGACCGCGAGATGACTTTGGGGCAGATGCTTGACGGCGTCGATCCCGACATGTGGCCGACGAACGAGGAGATGCTCGAGACGCTCCTGTTCTGCATGGACGCTGAGTAGCCGTGTCGGCGGAATCGACGCGCGCATACCTGGCTCGCTATGGTCTGGACGAGAAGATCATCACGTACGACGTGCTGACGGCGACCGTGGAGCAGGCGGCGGAGGCATCTGGCTTGGAGCCCGGGCAGATTGGCAAGACGATGGCGTTCGACGTGGACGGCGACGCGGTGCTTGTGGTGTGCGCTGGCGACGCGAAGGTGTGGAACTCCGCGTTCAAGAGGCAGTTCCACACGAAGCCGACTTTCGTCAAACCTGAGGAGCTGGAGGAGCGCGTGGGTCATCCCATGGGCGGCGTCTGCCCTTTTGACGTGAAGCCCGGAGTCAAGTGCTATCTGGACGTATCGATTAGGCGCTACAACTTTGTGCGACCCGCCGCCGGCAGCGAGAACACAGGCGTCGACACCACGATGGAAGAGCTTGAGCAGGCGAGCCACTCCCTGGGATGGGTGGACGTGTGCAAGGGCTGGCGTGAGGAGTAGGCCCTAGCGCTGCGGCGGCATGACGGTCTGGTGCCGTGGTGGGCCCACGCCGAGAAACGAAGGCGTTTCTCGGCGGAAACATGGCGGAAATAGAGGAGCCGTATCGTGTGCTCCAACGTCAACAGGAGGAAGGCAGATGTCCTTTGCAGCCAACAACATCGCGAGCGCAGGCACCCAGGTGCTTGCTGGCGCATGGTGGTGGACAAGGACTACTGGACTTCCGGACTAGCGACGGCCGCCTAACCATACACATCAAAAGGCCCTCGGACTAGCTCCGGGGGTCTTTTTGTACGCCGAGGTGGCATGGCACCGCGCGTGCCGCAAGAGACGGGTCACCATTGGACGGGCGCGGGAGCGTCCAGAGGAAAGGAAGAAGACCATGGCAGAGACGACGACCACCGAACCTTATCGCACCTATCTGCGCGAGGACCAGATTCCTACCGCTTGGTACAACCTGCGTGCTGACATGCCGGAAAAGCCGGAGCCCATGCGGCTTCCCAACGGCAAGGTCGCCACGGTGGACGACATCGCGCCGGTGTTCGCACGTGCGCTGTGCGAGCAGGAGCTGGATGATGACACGGCCTACTTTGACATCCCCGAGCCGGTCATGGAGATGTATCGCGTGTACCGTCCGAGCCCACTGTGCCGCGCGTACAACCTGGAGCGCGCCTTGGGCACGCCGGCTAAGATCTACTACAAGTTCGAGGGCAACAACACATCTGGCTCGCACAAGCTGAACTCCGCACTGGCGCAGGCATACTACGCGTACGCCGAAGGCATCACGAACATCACGACCGAGACGGGTGCCGGCCAGTGGGGCACTGCGCTTTCCGAGGCAGCGGCGCACTTTGGGCTGAACCTGGACGTGTACATGGTGAAGTGCTCGTACGAGCAGAAGCCGTTCCGCCGCAGCGTGATGCAGACGTTTGGCGCCACCATCACGCCGTCGCCCTCCGACACCACCGCGGCCGGCCGCAAGATCCTGGCGGACGACCCCGCGTGCACCGGGTCGCTGGGCACGGCCATCAGCGAGGCGGTGGAGCGCGCGCTGAACGTGCCGGGCAACAAGGGTCGCTACCAGCTGGGCAGCGTGCTTAACCAGGTGCTGCTGCACCAGTCCATCATCGGCCTGGAGTCGTACGAGGCGCTTGCGGAGCTGGGCGAGTACCCGGACATCGTGATTGGCTGCTGTGGCGGTGGCTCCAACTTTGGCGGGCTCATCGCCCCGTTCATGCGCGACAAGCTGAACGGCACCCACCCCGACACGCGCTTCATCGGCGTGGAGCCCGCGAGCTGCCCCTCGCTCACGCGCGGCGTGTATGCGTACGACTTTGCCGACACCGGCCAGACCTGCCCGCTGTGCAAGATGTACACGCTGGGCAACGGCTTCATCCCGAGCCCGGACCACGCCGGCGGTCTGCGCTACCATGGCATGAGCCCCGTGGTGTCCAAGCTGAAGCACGACGGCTACATGGAGGCCGTCGCGGTGAAGCAGACGGACGTGTTCGCGGCGGCGGAGCAGTTCGCGAAGCTCGAGACCATCCTGCCTGCGCCGGAAAGCTCGCACGCCATCCTGCAGGCCATCCGCGAGGCGGAGCGCTGCCGCGAGACCGGCGAGGCGAAGACCATCCTGTTTGGCCTCACGGGCACCGGCTACTTCGACATGGTGGCCTACGACAAGTACAACAAGGGCGAGCTCGAGGATCACATTCCCACGGACGAGGAGCTCCAGGCGGGCTTCGACACCATCCCGCACATCCCCGGCCTGCAGTAGGCGCCGTCCGCACGGCTGCGGTGGCGCAGGGCAAAAAGGCGAGAAGGACACGCGACCATGGAAGAAGAAGGGCCCCGGTGTCGGGGTCCTTCTCGCCTGCGTCATATGTCTGCCATGACTCAGCCGTGACCGGCGCTCGCGTGGTGGCGGGCGTTGGCCTGTCGCCTGCGCTACGAGAGCGAGGAAACGATCTGCGAGAGCGCGTCGTTCACCTTCTGGCGGGCGGAGTCGATGTCCGAGGACGACACGTTCTGGAAGTCGATGTTGGGCAGGTTGTCTGAGTCGATGGTGATGCCGTCGACGGAGAGACTGCCAAGCAGGTCGTTCGCGGCGTCCTGGGCGTCCTTCACCTTGGACTTGTCCACCTTTACGTCGTCCGGGACGACGGTCTTGTCCAGCACCTTGCCGTCCTTGCCGACCAGCGTGACGGTGCACTTGACGTCCTTGCCCGTGACCTGCTGGTAGGCGCAGATGGGCAGGCCCACGGCGATGGCGTCGTACATGTCCGCCATCTTGAGCTTGTCCGTGCCGAGCGTGATCGTGACCTTCGAGAAGTCCTTGTTGTGCTCCACCTTCGTCACGTTGGGGAAGGCATCGGAGCTTGCCATGGCGTCGAGCGCTGCCTTCACGCTCTTGCGCAGCTTGGACGAGAAGGACTTGTACTGCTCCTTGGTCATCGTGACCGTCCAGCTGCCGTTCTTGTTCTTGACGGCCTTCGTGCCAATGGTCTTTTCCAGCAGCTTCTTGATCTGCTTTGTGGACTTGCCCGCGTACTCGCTTCCCTGGAAGTAGTAGCTGGGGATGGTGACCTTCATGGTGTCGGAGGATTCGTCCTTCTGGCTCTTCTTTGCGGAGCTGACCTCCGTGGCGTCGACCGCCTTGCCGTTGACCGTGCCGCAGGCGACAAGGCCGAGCCCCATGGTGAGCGCGCATGCGACCGCAAGGCCCTTGCGCGCGATGCTGTGAGTGCGCTTGAGCATGTCATCCTCCCGATGTGCCTATGACGTGCTGATGCCGAATGCCCACATTCTACCCATTTGGGGCGGGTTGTGGCCGATGTGCCCGCGATGGTGACAAACGTCACGGGTGGCTGAACGAAACGTGAACGGCCCGCCGCGTGTTGTCGCGACGGGCCGTGGAAGGTGTTGCGCATGTGAAGTTGCGTGTGGGGCGTTGTGCGCGCCAGTTAGATGCGATGCTCCATCCAGGCGATGTAGTCCGCGATGACCTCGTCGCGGCACCACTCGTTCACGACCTCGTGGTAGCAGCTGCCGTAGATCTTCATCTGCTTGTCCGTGCTCGCGACGGCGGCAAACAGGTCGTAGGTGTCCTCGTAGGAGATGAGGCCGTCCTTCTCGCCGTGCGTGAGCAGCACGGGGTACGCGAACCTGCGCTTGTTGTCCGCAAACCACGCGAGGCCATCCTTCAGGGCATATACCAGGCCAATCGCGAACGTCTTGCGGTTGAGGGGATCCCTTGCGTACCAGTCGCGAACCTCGTCGACGCTGCAGACGCCGCTGCCGAGCTCGTTGGGGAGCTGCGTGTGCGGGTCGACGCCCGCGGGCGTGCTGGCAAACATGCCCGCCTTGTCCTCCGTGAGGCCGCCGTTGCAGATGATGCCGCGGAGGTTCTTGTTGGGATACTTCACTCCGTAGAGCGCGACGCAGTAGCCGCCCATGCTGTGGCCGAAGAGGAACACGGGACGATCGGGGTTCTCGGCGATGGCGCGGTCGACCACGACGTTGGTGTCGTCCAGAATCTCATCCCAGCGGGAGTAGTACGCGCATTCGCCCTCGCTCTTGCCGTGGCCGCGGTGGTCGAAGCGGTACGTGCCGATGCCGGCCCCGTGCAGCTTCTGGGCCATGTAGTCGTAGCGGCCCTGGTGCTCGCACAGGCCGTGCACTATGACGCATACGGCTTTGTCATCTGCGGTGACCTCTGGGTTATAGAAGAGCCGTGTGCCGTCGAACGAGGTGATGAACTGGTCCTCTGCCATGGGTGGCCTCCTTGTGGTCGCGTGCGAGGCTCGCGGGCGGAAGCGTCGTGCGCGCTGGGCGTCGGTGGCGTGCACGGCGACGCCGCCCGCGAGACCGTTGCACGTTTGATTGTAGGGGGATGGAGGGTGATGTTCTTCTCGCCTGGGGAAGCGGTCGAATTGGAGCGGCGTGCGGTTGGGCAGGGGAGGTGCGACGGAAGATATCTGACATAAAACGCTGAACTTGAAGATAAGACGCACCGTAAGGGAGAGACTGCCGATGAAGGAAGCGATGTGCGGAATAACGCCAGTTGCTTTAGGTTAAATTCATTTCTGGAACATGCGCGGCCCGTGGCTTAGGCTATTGGCATGACGATTCTATTTTCACATAACACGGCGCGTCGCTACTGGGAGTTTGTTGGGGTCTCTGGCAGGCGCGGGGTCGTGGCCGGTGACTCCGTGCTGAGGGAGGCGTCGGGAAGGAAGTCGGCGATCGAGCGGTGTGGAATCGACCTGCCTGGCGACGACGGGAGGGGACCGGAGTGGCTGGCGCGGCCGATTGATCTGATGGTGCCCACGGCGGGCAGTCGAAGCAAGGAGCCGTTCGTGAGCAACCACGTGTGCGCTGCCGAGCTCCCTCCCTCGAGCGTGAGCCGCATTGCGGAAGACGCGTACGTGACGAGTCCAGAGCTGACGTTCGTGAACCTGGGAAAGACGCTTGGCGTTCCCGCGCTGGCGGAGTATGCGATGGAGCTGTGCGGCAGATACGCGGTGACGCCATGGTGCGAGCGTGGCTTCGAGCCGAGGGCCCCGCTGTGCGACGCTCGCGGGCTCGAGGAGTTTGCGCGGGGATGCGGCGGCGTTCACGGGATGAGACGGGCGATCGAGGCGATGGGAATCGCGGGCGAGGGCTCGAGGTCTCCGGCGGAGACCATGCTTTACCTGCTGCTCAGCATGCCGAGGGAGATGTTTGGGTACGGGTTGCCCAGGCCGCTGCTCAATCAGAGAATCGACCTGTCGCAAACGGCGCAGACGCGGCTGCGCAAGGAGTATCTGCTAGTCGATCTTTTGTTTGCAGACGAGAAGCTGGTTGTCGAGTACGACAGCAGGGCGTTTCACAACGCGCCGGCCAAGCTGGACCGCGACGACGACCGCCGCGAGGTGCTCCAGGACATGGGCTACGAGGTCGTCGTCGTGCGTGCCGAGCGCCTGTCGAACTTTAGGAGGTTCGACGACCTGGTTCGCTTCACCATTGGGAAGAGACTGGGGATCGAGGTTCCGCCCATGGACCCGAGGTTCGCGCGCGGGGTCCAGAACCTGCGCGAGGACCTTGCGTTGGCCTCGGGTGCGCGCAGCTAGGGCATTCCCGGTTGCGTGCTGGTTGAGACGGGGCGAGTTGGGGGCGTTTGTCGTGGGAGTCTGCGTGATCGTTTGGTGCCCAAAATCGCAGAACGCGATATGCGATTCGTGTCAGAGGTAGCCCAACTGCGGTTTTCTTGGTGTGGTGGCGTTCGCAGAACGCGTTCTGCGATTTTTGGGAGAGCGGCCGGGGTGGCGTGATGCCGGAGGGAGGGGTTGGGCGCGCCGCATTTGGGTATGAGGCCTACGGAGGCGGAGCTGATGGACAACGGAACCATGCTGCAGGGGTTCAGCTGGTACCTTCCGGCTGACGGTGCGCACTGGAGGCGCCTTGCGAAGAGCGCACAGCGCCTTGCGGACGAGGGAATCACGGCGGTGTGGCTGCCGCCCGCGTACAAGGGCCAGGCCGGCGGGTTCGACGTGGGCTACGGCGTGTACGACACGTACGACCTGGGCGAGTTTGACCAGAAGGGCACCGTCGCCACCAAGTACGGAACGAAGGACGAGTATCTTGCGTGCATCCGGGCGCTGCAGGCCTCGGGCGTGCAGGCGCTGGGCGACGTGGTGCTGAACCAGCGCATGGGCGCGGACGCGACGGAGGACGTCGTCGCACGCGAGGTTGCCGCGGATGACCGCAACCGCGTGGTCGCGGGCCCGCACAAGATTCGTGCGTGGACCAGGTTCTGCTTTCCGGGCAGGCGCGGGAGGTACTCCACGTTCACGTGGGACTGGCGCTGCTTTCACGGCGTGGACTGGGACGACGCCACGCGCCGCGGCGGAATCTACCTGTTTGACGGCAAGAGCTGGGACGACGAGGTGGACCACGACGACAACGGCAACTACGACTACCTGATGGGCTGCGACGTGGACCTTTCGTACCAGCCCGTGTACGACGAGCTCGTGCGCTGGGGCAAGTGGTACCTGGACACGACGGGGCTCGACGGGTTCCGCTTCGACGCGCTCAAGCACATGGGCCGCGAGTTCTACCAGCGCTGGCTTCCCGCGATGCGCGACTACGCCGGGCGTGAGCTCTTCTCGGTGGGGGAATACTGGACGCCGCGCGTGGACGAGCTGGTGTCGTACATAAACGACATGCCGACGATGAGTCTGTTCGACGTGCCGCTTCACTATCACTTCTTTAGCGCGTCGTGCTCGAACGGGGACTTCGACCTGTCGAAGCTGCTCGATTGCACGCTGAGCACGTGGAACCCCGTGCGCGCGGTCACGTTTGTAGAGAACCACGACACGCAGCCGGGGCAGGCGCTGCAGTCCTTTGTGCTGCCGTGGTTCAAGCCGAGCGCGTACGCGTGCATCCTGCTTCGCGAGGCCGGCTACCCGTGCGTGTTCTATGGCGACCTGTACGGCATGCCAAACGACGGCAACATCCCCGCGGTGGTGGAGCTACCACTTTTGATGGAGATCCGTCGGCGCTTTGCGTACGGGTGCCAGCGCGACTGGCTGGACGATCCGGACACCATTGGCTGGACGCGCGAGGGCGAGCGCGGGCGCGAGGGCTCCGGTGTGGCCGTGGTGCTGACGGACCGCGCAGGCGGCACAAAGCGCATGCTGGTGGGCGAGGGGCACGCCGGCGAGCTGTGGCACTGCGTGATAGGGGAGGAGAAGGACGTTCGCATTGGGCCGGACGGCTGGGCGGAGTTTGGCTGCGGCGGCGGGCGGCTGTCCGTGTACCTGAGCGACGCGGCCGCCGGCGTGCTCGAGCACGACTGGGTGAACGCCATCCACACGCCGGACGCGGACCCGTACACGGACGACGACCCGGTGCGGCGACTTGCACGCGGCGGTCTCGACGGCGAGGGCGTCGCGGGCTAGCGCGCGGACGGCGCCGGCCCGTGCCGGCATTGCCGTCAAGCTCGTTGGCGCTGCCGGTATCCGGGCGAGAAGGGCCTAGAGACCCTGCAGCGCCAGCCACGCGTCCGCAACGATCTGCGCGTGGTCGAAGGCAAGGCCGTCGCCCTTGACGTCCTGCGCGCGCAGGCGGTGCGTGATGGGCTGCTCGCGCGCCGTGAACTCGCTCGTGAGCGTCGTGCCCTCGTGCGCGAGCGCAAGCGTCACAG
>CACWMM010000055.1:0-21692 GCA_902761955.1 uncultured Olsenella sp.
AGAACCTCGAGCAGCAGTGGTGGAACATCGACCGCCACCTCACGCTCGACGGCACGCGCGCCTGCGCGTACGTCACCATGATGGAGTCGTTCCGCAACGGCGTCACCACCATCTTCGACCACCACGCAAGCTTCCGCCAGATTCCCGGGTCGCTCTTCGCCATCAAGGACGTCGCGCAGGAGATGGGCATGCGCGCGTGCCTGTGCTACGAGGTCTCGGACCGCGACGGCAAGCAGAAGCTGCAGGAGTCCATCCAGGAGAACGCGGACTTCGCCCGCTGGGCCGCCGAGCAGGACTCCGACATGATCGCCGCCATGTTCGGCGGGCACGCGCTCTTCACGCTGCCCGACGAGTCGCTCGACGCCATGGCCAAGGCGAACGACGGCCTGACCGGCTTCCACGTGCACGTGTGCGAGGGAATGGACGACGTGTACGACTCCGCCCAGAAGCACGGCACGAGCTCGGTGCACCGCCTGCTCGACCACGGCATCCTCGGCCCGAAGACCATGCTCGGCCACTGCATCCACGTCTCGCCCGCGGACATGGACATCATCGCCGGCACGCACACCAAGGTCGTGAACAACCCGCAGTCCAACGCCAACAACGCCGTCGGCACGGCGCCCGTGCTCGAGTTCTTCAAGCACGGCATCACCGTCACCATGGGAACGGACGCCTACACGCACGACATGCTCCAGTCCCTCAAGGCGTTCGTGCCGCTGCAACGCCTGAACTCCGCGCTGCCCAACGTCGCCTGGGGCGAGGCCATGACCATGCTGTTCAAGAACAACGCCGAGGTCGCGAACATGTACTTCTCGACGAAGCCGCAGGGCAAGCCGCTCGGCGTGCTCGAGCCCGGCGCCGCCGCGGACGTCGCGATCTTCGACTACCCGGCGCCCACGCCGCTTGGCGCGGACAACATCGACGGCCACATCCTGTTTAGCGTCGAGGGCCACGACTGCCGCACCACCATCGTGAACGGCCGCGTCGTCTACCGCGACCGCGAGCTCGTGGACTGCGACAAGGAGAAGATCGACGCCTTCGTGATGCAGCAGGCCAAGGAGCTCTGGGGGGAGCTCAACGGCCGCGCATACTAGGCGCCACCACCGCAAAAATCCCGGGCGGCGGGCCCCTGCGTCCCGCCGTCCGGTGCTCTTCGTCGTCCCGCGGACGCTAAGTGCGGGAACCATACGCGCGTGCCCGCGAGGGCGCCTTCGGAGAGGAAGCAGCACTATGAGCGACATCATGCGCCCCATGTCCTTCGACCACCTCATGACGTGGATCCTGGACGAGTACGAGTCCCAGCAGACCATCTTCGGCCAGCGCCGCCTTGCCCGCACGGAGCTGGCGGCGGCCCGTCCCATCTTTGGCGAGAAGATCGAGACCCCGTTTGGCCCGGCAGCCGGTCCCAACACCCAGCTCGCCCAGAACATCATCGCGAGCTACGTGACGGGTGCCCGCTTCTTCGAGCTGAAGACCGTCCAGAAGATGGACGGCGCCGAGCTTTCCGCCTGCGTCAACAAGCCGTGCATCCTCGCGTCCGACGAGGGCTACAACTGCGAGTGGTCCACGGAGCTCACCGTGCCGCAGGCGTTTGGCGAGTACGTCAAGGCATGGGTCGCGTGCAAGCTGCTCGCGCGCGAGTTTGGCTTTGGCGACCCGGACGGCTTCGTGTTCAACATGTCCGTCGGCTACGACCTCGAGGGCATCAAGACCCCTAAGGTCGACTCGTTCATCAACGGCATGAAGGACGCGTCCGCGACGCCGGAGTTCAAGGAGGCCATCGCCTGGGCGCACGCGAACGTCGACCGCTTCCGCCACGTGGACGCCGCGTTTGTCGACTCCATCACGCCGCACATCAGCGACTCCATCACCGAGTCCACGCTCCACGGCTGCCCGCCCGCAGAGATCGAGCGCATCGCGACCCACCTCATCTGCGAGAAGGGCCTGAACACCTACATCAAGTGCAACCCGACGCTTCTGGGCTACGAGTACGCGCGCAAGACGCTCGACTCCCTCGGCTTCGGCTACATCGCGTTCGACTCGCACCACTTCGACGAGGACCTGCAGTGGGCGGACGCCGTCCCCATGATGGAGCGCCTGCAGAGGCTCAGCGCCGAGCGCGGCGTCGAGTTCGGCGTCAAGCTCACGAACACCTTCCCGGTCGACGTCACCCGCGGCGAGCTCCCGAGCGAAGAGATGTACATGTCCGGTCGCGCGCTGTACCCGCTGTCGCTCACGCTCGCGAAGCGCATCGCCGAGCAGTTCGACGGCAAGGTCCGCATCTCGTACTCCGGCGGCGCCACCGCAAACAACATCTTCGGCCTCGTGGACGCGGGTATCTGGCCCGTCACCATGGCCACCAACGAGCTGAAGCCCGGCGGCTACGCGCGCTTCGTCCAGGTCGCGGAGGTGCTCTCGCACCAGGGCGACGCCGGCAAGCCGTTCGCGGGCGTCGACGCGGCGAAGGTCTCGGCCCTCGTGGACGCGGCGCTCACCGGTGGAGACTACCGCAAACCCATCAAGCCGGAGCCCGACCGCCACGTCCTGGGCGAGCTGCCACTCACGGACTGCTTCGTCGCGCCGTGCCGCGAGGACTGCCCCATCCGCCAGGACATCCCCGGCTACGTGCAGGCCGTGGGCGAGGGCCGCTACGCCGACGCGCTGAACATCATCCTCGAGCGCAACGCCCTTCCGTTCACCACGGGCACCATCTGCCCGCACACCTGCGGAAACTCCTGCATGCGCAACTACTACGAGGAGCACGTGCACATCCGCGACCTCAAGCTCAAGGCTGCCGAGAAGGCCTTTGACGACGTGCTCGGCACCCTCTCGGCGCGCGGCCACGTCACAGGTCGCAAGGTCGCCATCATCGGCGGCGGCCCGGCCGGTCTTTCCGCCGCGTCCTTCCTGAGCCGCGCCGGCGTGGACGTCACCGTCTTCGAGCGCACAAGCAGCCTCGGCGGCGTCGTGCGCCACGTGATCCCCGGCTTCCGCATCTCCAATGAGGCCATCGACCACGACGTCGAGCTCTGCTCGGCGTACGGCGCAAAGTTCGAGCTTGGCCGCGAGGTCGCAAGCGCGGGCGAGCTGCTGGCCCAGGGCTACACGGACGTCGTCGTCGCCGTCGGCGCCTGGGCGCCGGGTCGCCCCGCCCTCAAGAGCGGCAAGGCGCTGGACGCGCTCGAGTTCCTCGAGGCGTTCAAGAGCGATCCCGCCTCGCTTGACCTGGGCACGGACGTCGTCGTCGTGGGCGGCGGCAATACCGCCATGGACGTCGCGCGCGCCGCGAAGCGCGTGCCGGGCGTGAAGAACGTGCGCCTTGCATACCGCCGCACCAGCCGCTACATGCCCGCCGACGAGGAGGAGCTCACGATGGCGCTTGCGGACGGCGTGGAGTTCCTGGAGCTCCTTGCGCCGGACACGCTGGCAGACGGCGTCCTGACCTGCGACGTCATGGAGCCGGGCGAGCCTGACGCATCCGGTCGCCGTCGCCCCGTCGCCACGGGCCAGACCCGCGAGGTCCCCGCGACCGCCGTCATCGCGGCGGTGGGCGAGCGCGTGGACGGCGGCGTGTACGCGGCCTCCGGCTGCGAGCTGGACGAGAAGGGCCTGCCCGTGGTCGACGCCACGCTGCAGACGAGCGTCCCCCACGTGTTCGCGGTGGGCGACTGCCGCCGCGGCCCCGCGACCGTGGTGAAGGCCATCGCCGACGCGCAGGTCGTCGCCCGCGCGATCGCGAACGCCAGCTTCGACGCGCAAGAGGCATCAAACATCGCGGCCGAGGTTGCCAAGGTCTTCTCGCAGCGCGGAAACCTGTGCGCGGACTGCGCCAGCACGGACAAGACGCGCTGCCTGAGCTGCGCCGCCGTGTGCGAGACCTGCGTCGAGGTCTGCCCGAACCGCGCGAACGTGGCCGTGAGCGTGCCCGGCATGCGCCAGGCGCAGATCGTCCACGTGGACGGCATGTGCAACGAGTGCGGCAACTGCGCCGTGTTCTGCCCGTACTCCCAGGGTCGCCCGTACAAGGACAAGCTCACGCTGTTCTGGAGCCGCGAGGACTTCGACGACTCCACAAACGAGGGCTGGCTGCCCACCAAGGACGGCGCGCTCGTGCGCCTTGGCGGCACCGTCGCCACCTACGACGTGGAGGACGCGGCGTGCGGACTTCCGGAAGACGTTCGAAAGATCATCGTGACGGTGCGCGACAAGTACGCGTACCTGCAGGGATAGGAGGGCTTCTCTATGGCCAAGCGTATGCCAAGGGTCGCGTGCGTCCACTGCGTGGGCACCACGGCGCTGCTTGACGGCATCGTGCGGGAAGAGCTGCCGCACGACTGCGCCGCAATCAAGGCGGCGCACCCGGAGGGAATCGGCGTGTGCTCGTGGGGGTGCCTCGGCGGCGGCAGCTGCGAGGCCGCCTGCCCGTTTGTCGCCATCCACGTGGACGCGGAGCGCCACGTGGCGCAGGTTGACCGCAAGAAGTGCCGCGGCTGCGGCAAGTGCGTCGCGGCGTGCCCGCAGCACCTCATCAGCCTGGCGCCCGCCGCAAACGTGATCCAGGTGCGGTGCTCCAACCAGGGTCGGGGGCCCGCGGCGCGCAAGGCCTGCCCCAACAGCTGCATCGGCTGCGGCGTGTGCGAGCGCGTGTGCCCCATGGGCGCGGTGCACGTGATCGACGGCCGCGCGGTTATAGACGACGAGAAGTGCGTGGCATGCGGCATGTGCGCGACGAAGTGCCCGCGCGGTGCCATACACGATGCCAACGGCATCATGGCCGTGAGGTAGGGAAGACATGGCAGAGCAGTTTACGTTCACCGTCAACGGAAAGACGGTCACCACCAGCCAGGACAAGCCGCTGCTGCGCTTCCTGCGCGACGACATGGGCCTCACGTCCGTGAAGGACGGCTGCAGCGAGGGCGCGTGCGGAACGTGCACCGTGGGCGTCGACGGTATCGCAACCAAGGGGTGCGTCATCACCACGAGGCTTGCCGAGGGCCGCACGATAGAGACCGTGGAGGGCCTTTCGCACGAGGAGCAGGAGGCGTTTGTGTACGCGTTCGGCGCCGTGGGCGCCGTGCAGTGCGGCTTCTGCATCCCCGGCATGGTCATGAGCGGCGCCATGCTGGTGCGCCGCAACCCCGACCCCTCTGAGGAGGAGGTCAAGTGGGCCATCCGCGGCAACATCTGCCGCTGCACCGGCTACAAGAAGATTGTGGAGGGCATCCTGAAGGCCGCGGCCATCCTGCGCGGCGACGAGCAGATGGACGACGCGCTCGAGAAGGGCGACGCGTACGGGGTTGGCGAGCGCGCCTTCCGCGTGGACGTGCGCCGCAAGGTGCTGGGGTACGGCAAGTACCCGGACGACCTCAACCGCGAGGACTATCCGGACATGTGCTACGCGAGCGCGGTGCGCTCGAAGTACCCGCGCGCACGCGTCAAGAGCATCGACACGTCGAAGGCCGAGGCGCTGCCGGGCGTGGTGGGCGTTCTTCTCGCCCGCGACGTGCCCGTGAACCAGGTGGGCCACCTGATCCAGGACTGGGACGTGATGATTGCGGAGGGCGACGTCACGCGCTGCGTGGGTGACGCCATCTGCCTGGTGGTGGCCGAGGACGAGGAGACGCTCGCGAAGGCGAAGCGTCTGGTGAAGGTTGACTACGAGGTGCTGGAGCCCGTGCGCAACATCGCGGAGGCGAAGGCCGAGGGCGCGCCCCTGGTGCACGAGAGCTTCAACGCGTTTGGCAACCACGTGGTGCTTCACGACAACGTGTGCCAGAGCCGCCACATCACGCGCGGCGACGCGAAGGCCGCGCTGGCCACGTCCGCGCACGTGGTGACGCACGACTTCGAGACGCCGTTCACGGAGCACGCGTTTTTGGAGCCGGAGTGCGCCGTCGCCTTCCCGTACAAGGATGGCGTGAAGGTGTGCAGCACCGACCAGGGCGCCTACGACACCCGCAAGGAAGTCGCGCACATGTTTGGCTGGGACGCGGAGCCCGAGCGCGTGGTCGTGCAGACCATGCTGGTGGGCGGCGGCTTTGGCGGCAAGGAGGACGTCTCTGTGCAGCACCTGGCCGCGCTGGCGGCCGTGCACTTTGGGCGCACCGTCAAGTGCAAGCTCACGCGCCAGGAGTCGCTGGCCTTCCACCCGAAGCGCCACTACATGTACGGCACGTTCACGCTGGGCTGCGACGAGGACGGGCACCTGACCGGCCTTGACTGCGAGGTCAACTTTGACACCGGCGCGTACGCGAGCCTGTGCGGCCCCGTGCTGGAGCGCGCGTGCACGCACGCCGTGGGCCCGTACACGTACCAGAACACGGACATCCGCGGCTTTGGCTACTACACCAACAACCCGCCGGCGGGGGCGTTTCGCGGCTTTGGCGTGTGCCAGACGGAGTTCGCGCTCGAGTCGTGCATTGACCTGCTCGCGAGCGAGGTGGGAATCAGCCCGTGGGAGATGCGCTGGCGCAACGCCGTGGAGCCGGGCAGGGTCCTGCCAAACGGCCAGATCGCGGACTGCTCCACCGCGCTGAAGGAGACGCTGCTCGCCGTGAAGGACGTGTACGAGAAGAACGCCTCCCATGCCGGCATCGCGTGCGCCATGAAGAACTCCGGCGTGGGCGTGGGACTTCCCGACGCCGGCCGCGCGAACATCCGCGTCGAGGGCGGGCACGCGGTGGTGTACTCCGCCACGTCCGACATCGGCCAGGGCTGCAACACCGTCTTTTTGCAGGACGTGGCCGAGGCCACGGGGCTTCCGCTCGAGGCGCTCGCGAACGGCGAGTGCTCCACGGAGGCTGCGCCGGACTCCGGCACAACGTCCGGATCGCGCCAGACCGTCGTGACCGGCGAGGCCGTGCGCGGCGCCGCGTTCCTGCTGCGCGACGCCATGCTCGCCGTGGAGGCCGGCCGCGCCGTGCCGGAGGGCCCGGTGCGCGCCAAGGGCGACGGCAAGACCATCACCTACGAGGACGGCACCCCGTACGAGGGCCTTGGCTACGCGGACGGCAGCGCGCTCGTCGCGGGCCACGGCATCCACCCCGCGGACCCGAGGGCGGCTCTTCTCGCCTTGGAGGGCCACGAGTTTGGCTACGCGTACTTCG
Organism: uncultured Olsenella sp.; assembly: GCA_902761955.1. Lineage (GTDB taxonomy): Bacteria > Actinomycetota > Coriobacteriia > Coriobacteriales > Atopobiaceae > Parafannyhessea. The sequence goes on from CACWMM010000055.1 coordinate 7,107, forward strand.
AGCCCACGGACAAGCTGGGCGCGGACAAGCCCAACCCCAAGAGCCACATCTGCTACGGCTATAGCACCACGGTCGTCGTTTTGGAGGAGAAGGGCCCCAACCGCGGCAAGATAAAGGAGATCTACGCGGCGCACGACTCCGGCAAGGTCGTGAACCCCATCGCCATCCAGGGCCAGATCGAGGGCGGCGTGCTCATGGGCATGGGCTACGCGCTGACGGAGGACTTCCCGCTGAAGGACGGCGTGCCGCAGGCGAAGTACGGCACGCTCGGCCTGCTGCACGCCACGCAGATCCCCAACATCCACGCGATCTACGTGGAGAAGGAGCACCTCCTGCCCGTGAGCTACGGCGGCAAGGGCATTGGCGAGATCGCCACCATCGGCACCGCGCCCGCCGTGCAGAACGCCTATCACCAGCTGGACGGCGAGCTGCGCTGGAGGCTGCCGCTGGACGGCACGCCGTACACGCGCAAGCGCGTATGGGGAGACGAGCGGCTCTCCGTGCTGAAGGGGGACGCGGGAAAGTAGCTAGCACCGCGCGGTAACCGCGCGGACCGCCATAGCGTCAGACGCTGCAGCGCCCGTGGGTCCAGGTGGCCTGCGGGCGCCGTCGTGCCTGCGTCGCGCCGCCCGCAGGCCCGCGCCCTACGCCTGGGGCAGCCGCAGCGCCCTTGGCAGGCGGGGCCTCCGCGGGCGCCAGCCGTCCAGCGCCAGCACGGTGGCTGCAAGGTCCAGCGCATACGCGGCGCACACCAGCCCGGCCGCCGCCAGAACGGAGCCGTGGTCAAGCGTCGCGAGCCCGCCTAGGATAGTTGGCTGCAAGAGCTTGACGTTTATGACCGCAAACACGCCAAACACGCAGCTGGCCTGCGGGCACACCAGCCCGCGAAAGTTAAGCGGGAACATGGAGTAGTCCCACCACCTGCGCCCAAAGCGCCGCTCGAGCAGGGTGCCGGCGCAGTACTCCAGCGCCGTCGACAGCACGAAGCCCAGCACAAACAGCGCGGCCGTGTCGCGCACGCCGCCCAGGACAAACCACACCACGATGGCGCACACGCCGTAGATCGGGCAGCTCGGCCCAAACAGCATGCCGCGTCTCGCAAGGCGGCGCTCCACCACGCTGCAGTAGCACGTCTCCCACACCCAGCCGCCCACGCTGATGATCGTGCAGCTCAGCGCAAGGTACGCAAGGCTCATCACAAGTTGGTGCGTCACGCTACATCACCGTCCCCTCAAGCGGCGCGTACGGCCTTCGCATGAACACCTCGCGCAGCGTGCAGTACTTGTCCGCCAGCGTGACCACCCACCCCTCGCGATGGCGGGGCGGCGCGGGCACAAACGGGAACATGTGATGCGCGATCAGGTCGCGCTCTATGCCGTTCAGCGCAAAGTCGCGGCTCGCGTTCTCGAGCGCGCGCCGCGGATGCGTAAAGCCGTGCCAGCGGTCCGGCGCATGGTCGTGCCAGTCGTACAGAAAGTAGTCGTGCAGCAGCGCGCCGCGCACCAGGGACCGCTCGTCCAGCCTCAGGCGCATCGCCCGCGCAAACGCGAGCGAGAAGTACGCCACGGCCTCGCAGTGCTCCATCGTGGACGTGTCGCCGTGCTGCGTGAACGCCGCCATCTGCCTGAACTCCGCCGTCCGCACGACGGGCCCCGCAATCCGCGCGTACGACTCGGCAACGCCCCTCTCCCTTTCGTCTGCCTTTCCGCGCGTATGCCCATCCCCCTCGGCGCCGCATCCCGCGGCCACAGTCGTCCTTGGCGCCAAAGGCGCCCCTGTCCCATTATTTCCAAAATTGGAAATAAGTGCAAATCGGGAAATAGCCCTTCGTGGTACCCTGTCACCAAAGGACGGGGGAGAGGAACGTGATGAGCCGGCCGCAGGATGGTTCCGCAAAGGGTGTCGGCACCAAGGCGCAGGACAAGCGCGTCGCGCGCACCCGCCGCGCCATCCGCGAGGCGCTGCTCGCCCTCATGGCCCAGCGCGGCGGCGCGGACATCACGCCCAAGGACGTCGCGGACGCGGCCCTCATCAACAAGAAGACGTTCATGGCGCACTACGCCAGCGTCGGCGCCGTCATCCAAGAGATGGAGGACGAGGCCGTCAGCTCCGTGAGCGAGGTCCTGGACGAGGCCGCGGCCGCCACGGACGAGGAGGGCCTCGCCCGCGCCATCGAGCGCCTGGGCGCCATGGTCACGGACGGCGCCTCGAGCCTCGGCCGCCTGCTGCGCACCGGCGCGCGCGAGGACGTCGTCGCCCGCATCCAGCTCGGCGTGCGCGATCGCCTTGGCCGCATCGTCGGCGCCGCGGAGGACGATCTTGCCTGCGACTTCCTCGCCGGCGGCATCACCAGCGCGTTTCGCCGCTGGGTGGGCGAGAAGAACCGCCCCAGCGCCCGCGAGCTCAGCCGCAGGGTGCGCCAGCTCGTGCGCAGCGTCGCCGCCGAGCGCGGCACTTCTCGCTAGCGCCTGCCCGCTCTGCTCCACGGCCGCGCCCACTGGCCTTCCGCCCGCGCCCGCACGCCGTGCGCGGCGCCCACCCGCCGCGGCACTCCTACCGCCCGCGGAACAAAACAAAAAGTTTGTATACCATACTTGTTATTTGCCGACCACGCGCTACAGTAGGTACTAACAAAAAGTAATGGTTGCAGACAACATGTTTGCAAAGCGTCTCGCGCGGGTGCGCCCGCAGGAAAGGACCGACCATGAGCTCGATGCAGCCGCAGATCAAGTGGGTCGCCAACCACATGCCCAAGGGCGAGGACAAGAACCTCCAGGTCATGAGCCTCGACAACGTCGCCAAGGCGCGCGCCTTCCACAAGAGCTTCCCGCAGTACTCCGTCACCCCGCTCGCGGACCTCGACGGCATGGCGAAGCGCCTCGGCCTCGGCGCCTCAACGCGTTCAAGGTGCTCGGCGGCTCGTTCGCGATGGCCCGCTACATCGCAGAGGAGACCGGCCGCGACGTCGCGGACTGCGACTTCGACTACCTCACGTCCGACCAGCTGGAGAAGGACTTCGGCCACGCCACGTTCTTCACCGCGACCGACGGCAACCACGGCCGCGGCGTCGCGTGGGCGGCCCACCGCCTGCACCAGAACGCGGTCGTCCACATGCCGAAGGGCTCCACCAAGACCCGCTTCGACAACATCGCCAAGGAGGGCGCCAAGGTCACGATCGAGGAGCTCAACTACGACGACTGCGTGCGCCTCGCGGCCAAGGAGGCCGACGAGACCGAGCACGGCGTGATCGTGCAGGACACCGCGTGGGACGGCTACACCAAGATCCCGTCCTGGATCATGCAGGGCTACGGCACCATGGCCAACGAGGCCGCCGACCAGCTGCGCCAGCTCGAGGTCAACCGCCCCACCCACGTGTTCGTCCAGGCCGGCGTCGGCTCGCTCGCCAGCGCAATGGTCGGCTTCTTCACGAACCTCTTCCCCAGCAACCCGCCCAAGTTCGTGATCATGGAGGCCGGCGCCGCGGACTGCCTGTACCAGGGTGCCGTCGTGGCCGATGGCGACCCGCGCATCGTGGGCGGAGACCTCAAGACCATCATGGCCGGCCTCGCGTGCGGCGAGCCCAACACCATCGGCTGGGACATCCTGCGCAACCATGCGGACGCGTTCGTGAGCTGCCCGGACTGGGTCAGCGCCAAGGGCATGCGCATGCTGGCCGCCCCCGTCAAGGGCGATCCCGCGGTCACGTCCGGCGAGTCCGGCGCCGTCGGCATGGGCGTCATCTCCACCATCATGACCGATCCCGCCTACGCGGAGCTCCGCGACACCCTCGAGCTCGGTCCCGACTCCCAGGTCCTGCTCTTCTCGACCGAGGGCGACACCGACCCCGTCCGCTACCGCCAGATCGTCTGGAACGGCGCATGGCAGAGCGAGAAGGACGAGTAGCCTTCACGGAAAACACCCCCTGGCCCCCCGCGACACCCCTGAGCCGCCGCGTGGCCAGCCCCTGACCAGCGCGCATGTCGCGCCATAGACAAAGTGCCCGACACCGCGTCCCACGGTGCCGGGCACTGCTGCGTCTTGCGGCCGCCTGCGCCTCAGCGGTTCGAGGGCTTTCCGTGGACGATATCGCTTCGGTTTTCCCAATCCGTAGGCCACCTGTCGTGGTCAAGGAACTCGCACCATTCGTCTAGCGTTTCGCGGCTGACCACAGAGCCGTCAGCCGCGATAAGCGGGTCGGAGTCCGCTGCCTCTGTCGGATGCCATACGGGATCTTCCGAGGTGTTTATCGCATCGTCCATCGCTCCTCCAACCACTGCCGTCAGTACAAGTATCGTCGTCCGGACGTCGTTCATGCAACTCATCCGTCGTAACGGTCACGGCACGTCATTGTGTCGCGTTCTGTTTCCCCAAAGCGTCTCGCGGCCACCTGCGCGCACCTACCGTCTGACGCGCCACCCGTGCGTCGCGCGTAATAAAGAATTAACATTTTTTAGGCCATAAGAAAATTTGTACGAGAGGAGCAAGAATTGGAGAAGTACAGGGAGGTTGGAAGACAGGTCAAGCGCGTCGACGCTCGTGACAAGGTCACCGGTCGCGCCATGTTCACGGATGACCTGTGCCCGAAGCCGTGCCTCGTGGCCAAGATCCTCCACTCTACCATAGGAAACGGCCGCGTCGTCTCCATGGACGTGACGGAGGCGAAGGCAGTCCCGGGCGTCGTGGCCGTCTTCACCTGCTTCGACGTGCCCGACACCAAGTTCCCCGTCGCGGGGCACCCCTGGTATGCCGCCTCCGCCGCACAAAAGCGCGACGTGGCAGACCGCAAGCTGCTCGACGACCGCGTGCGCATCTACGGCGACAACATCGCCGCCGTCGTCGCCGAGGACGAGGTCGCGGCAAATCGCGCGCTCCGCAAGATCAAGGTGGAGTACGAGGAGTATCCCGTCACGTACGACCCGCGTGAGGCCATGCAGGGCACGAACCCGCCCGTGCAGGAGGGCAAGCCGGACAACATTGTTGGCCACACCCTCGCCGTGACGCCGGAAGACAAGCTCAAGGCCATGGGCTACTCCAGCGTCGAGGACGCGGTACGCGACCCCAAGTACCACCACTTCGCCTTCCACGCGTTCACGGGCGAGCAGAGCCAGGCCCACATCGAGGTGTGCGTCTCGTACTGCTACGAGGAGAACGGCAAGCTCACCTGCGTCTCGTCCACGCAGATTCCGCACATCTGCAGGCGCATCATCGGCCAGGCGCTCGACATCCCCTGGGGCAGCGTCCGCGTGATCAAGCCCTACATCGGCGGCGGTTTCGGCACGAAGCAGGACATCCACTTCGAGCCCCTGAACGCTTGGCTGTGCCACCAGGTTGGCGGGCGCTGCGTGAAGCTGGAGCTTTCCCGCGAGGAGTGCTTCTGGGACACGTCCGGCCGCCAGCCCAAGGACTTCGAGGTCGAGGCGTCCGTGGGCGACGACATGCGCCTGCACGCGCGCTCCATCAGGGCGTGGTCCAACACGGGCGGCTACATCCACCACGGGCACGCGCTCGTCCTGAACTCCGTGAACACGTTCCGCTGGCTGTACCACACGCAGGAGGACGCGATCCGCTGCGAGGCGTGGACCGTCCACACCAACGGCCCGCACACCGGCGCCATGCGCGCGTACGGCGTGCCGGAGGGCATCTGGACCGCGGAGTGCCTCATGGGCGACATCGCGCACGACATGGGCTGGGACGGCGTCGAGTTCCGCATGAAGAACGCCATCGCCCCGGGCTACGTGGACGAGTTCAGCCCCTCGAACACCATCTCGTACCGCACGGACGGCCTGCGCGCGTGCGTCGAGCGCGGAAAGCAGCTCATCGGGTGGGACGAGAAGCGCCGGGAGTACGCACGCCAGGATGGCCCCATACGCCACGGCGTCGGCGTGGCTTTTCTCGTCTACAAGACGGCGGTCGCGCCGTTTGCGCTCGAGACGTCGAACTGCCAGATAACGCTCAACCAGGACGGCACGTTCCAGCTGCAGATGGGCGCGACGGAGATCGGCCAGGGCGCGGACACCGTGTTCTGCCAGATGGCCGCGGAGGCCATCGGCGTGCGCACGGAGGACATCCACATCGTGAGCACGCAGGACACGGACGTGGCGCCGTACGACCCGGGCGCGTACGCGTCCCGGCAGACGTTCGTCTCTGGCGCGGCGTGCAAGGACGCCGGGCAGAAGATGCGCGGGCGCATCCTAGAGCTGGCGGCGCGGCTGTACCCGGACTTCCAGGGCGAGCTTGACCTGCGCGACCACGCCGTGTGGGACGCGGCGGGCAACAAGGTCGTCGACCTGCCGGAGCTTGCGCTCGAGGCGTACTACAACCTGCACAAGACGGACCAGATATCCACGCGCGGCCAGGCGACGGTGCACCAGAACGCGCTCGTCACGGGGTGCACGTTCTGCGACGTCACCGTGGACATGCCGCTGGCGCAGGTGACGGTCAACAAGATCGTGAGCGTGCAGGACAACGGCCGCCTCATGAACCCCAAGCTCGTGGAGCAGCAGATGCATGGCGGCATGGCGCAGTCCATTGGCTTCGCGCTTTCCGAGGAGCTGCTGGTGGATCCCGCGACCGGCCGCGTGCGTAACGCGACGCTTCTGGACTACAAGGTCCCCACGGCGATGGACGTGCCGGAGCTCATCGCGGAGAACGTCGAGACGCAGGACCCGATGGGCCCGTACGGCAACAAGGCGGTGGGCGAGACCCCGATCATCAGCCCGGCACCCGCCATCCGCGACGCCATCCTGAACGCGACGGGCGTCAAGTTCTACGAGATGCCCATGACGCCGCAGCGCCTGTTCGAGGGCTTCAAGAGGGAGGGACTCATCTGATGTACGACATCGAATCGCTGTACGAGGCCACGAGCGTCGAGGACGCCTGCCGCGCGCTGGCGGAAGACCCGAAGGCCATCGTCGTTGCGGGCGGCACGGACGTGCTGGTGAAGTGCCGCGAGGGCAAGCTCGCCGGCGCGCACCTGGTGTCGATCCACAACCTGACGGACGAGCTTTCCGGCGTGTGCCTGGCGCAGGACGGCACGGTGGAGATCGGGCCGACCACGTGGTTCCACAGCGTGACCACGAGCCCGGTGGCCCAGCGCACCGTGCAGACGCTGTGCGACGCGTGCGACACGCCGGGAGGCCCGCAGCTGCGCGTGAGCGGCACGATCGGCGGCAACGTGTGCAACGCCGCGACCTCGGCGGACACGGCGTCCACGCTGCTGGCGTACGGCGCGCTTCTGGACGTGAGGTCTGCGCGCGGCGCGCGCACCATCCCCATCGATCAGTGGTACACGGGGCCCGGCAGCAGCGTGCGCGAGCGTGACGAGGTGCTGGTAAACATTCGCATCCCGCGCGCGAACTACGAGGGCTGGACCGGCCACTACTTCAAGTACGGCAAGCGCCGCGCGCTCGAGATCGCGACCATGGGCTGCTGCTGCCTGGTGAGGCTCTCCGCCCACGCCCATCCGCGCGCGCGGCGCGGAGGACGGCGTGCGCGGGCTCACTGTCGCGGACGCGGCCGAGAAGATCGGCCTTCTCGCCCAGCGGGACACCAGCCCCCGAGACTCGTGGCGTGCGTCGAAGGACTTCCGCATGCAGCTGATAAAGGAGATGTCGCGGCGCTCGCTGATCTTCGCGGCCCGCAGGGGAGGGGCAGATATCTGATGGACATGAGGATTCTGAAGTGCACGCTCAACGGCAGGCCCGTGCAAGTGGGCTACGACCCGCGCGAGTCGCTTCTGGACACGCTGCGCGACCGCCTGCGCATGACGAGCGTGAAGCGCGGCTGCGAGGTGGGCGAGTGCGGCGCGTGCACGGTGCTGATAGACGGCGTGGCCACCGACACCTGCCTGTACCTGACGGACTGGGCGCAGGGCAAAGACATCGTGACCGTGGAGGGGCTGCAGGCGCCGGACGGCACGCTCAACCCCGTGCAGCAGGCGTTCGTGGACGAGTTCGCCGTCCAGTGCGGGTTCTGCATCCCCGGCATCATCATGAGCGCGATGGAGATGGTGAACTCCGGCAGGACGTACACGCGGGAAGAGATCCGCAAGAACCTGTCCGGCCACCTGTGCCGCTGCACCGGCTACATGAACGTGATCAACGGCGTGGAGAAGGCCGTCGAGATCGTGAACGGCCACGTGGGCGCAGAGGACCCGTCCGACGTGGACTGGTCCAAGCGCGTGAAGGACGAGTTGGAGGGCGATTTCGCGCGGTAGGTGCCGCGGCGAGAAGGGCCAGCCTGGGCGGTCGGTGCGCGTGCGTGCCGGCCGCCCCCTTGTTACAGGACCTCCAAGAACGCGCGCGCCGCCGCGCTCAGGTCGGCGGGGCGGTGGTGCACCAGGTACATGCTGCGCCACGCGGGCGTCTGCAGGTGGCGCACGTCGAGGCGGGTGTCGCCTCCCTCGAGGGCGAGGCTCGGCAGAAGCGATATTCCCAGTCCCGCCTCCACCAGGGCCAGGATCGCCGTCGTGTTCGAGGTGACAAAGCGCACGTCGGAGTGGTGGAGCTCGCGCTGCAGGAGCGGAGCCGTCTCGGTGTCCGCCACGAACATCTCGTCTATCAGGGATTCCACGGGTATGGCGCCCGGCTGCGTAAAGTGCCCGCGCGGCGCCACGATCACGAGCTCGTCCCGCTCGAACATGGTGCACTCGAGTCCCTCCGCCCTCATGTGGTGGGGGACGAACGCAAGGTCGACCTCGTCTCTCTCCATGAGGTTCTGCGCCTCGCCGTACGTGCTCTCGATGATGTTCACCTGGACGCCGGGGTGCCTGCGCACGAACTCGCCAAGCGGCCGGGCCAGCCGCAGGGCGACGATGCTCGACGGTGCGGCGATGGTGACGGTGCCGGAGCTCAGCCCGCGCAGGGACTCCACGTGGCGCATCAAGTCGTCGTGGCTGCGGCACAGCCGCTCGGCGTCTTCCAGCACGGCCTGGCCGTCGCTCGTGAGCACCAGCGCGGCGCCGCGGCGGTGGAACAGCTTCAGCTGCCAGTCGGCCTCCAGGCTCGCGACCATGCGGCTCACGGTGGACTGCGTGCAGCCCAGCTCCTCGGCGGCGCGCGTGAAGCTGCCGAGGCGGGCGCTCGTCACGAACGCCCGGAACTTGCGGATGTTTGCCTCCACGCCTGCCCCCAAATCCCCGCGACACACCGCGTGTGGCCGCGCCGTCTGCCCAATGCAAAGCGCGCCCGCAACTTGCACATGCGTTGCGCGGCGCCTGGCCGATTCTAGGTTTTATGTCCGGCACACCCCGGCGCAAATTAGGCCAGCGGCGCGTGGGGGCGCCGGGCGAGAAGAGCGTGGGCACAAAGATGGGAACCGGCCGCAAAGACGAGGCCGGTTCCCGGGAGCGTTGACTCTGTTACGCGCGGGGGTCGCGAGCCGGCGTGGCCGCGGCCCCTAGCGTGGGGGCGCCTACAGGGCGCCCTTGATCATCTGGTCGCCCTCCTTCATGATGACCTCCATCTTGTCAGGCGTGAGGTCGCGGATGTTGGCCAGCGGGTCGCCGTCGATAACGAGCAGGTCGGCAAACTTGCCCTTCTCGAGGGAGCCAAACTCGTCCTCGTGGTGAACCATCTTCGCGCCGTTGAGCGTGGCGGCCACGATCGCGTCCATCGCGGGGATGTCGCAGTGCTCGACCCACGCGTACACCTCGTCCAGCGTGGTGTACCCGTACGGCGTGGAGAAGCTGAAGGAGTCGGAGCCCACGGTGAGGGTGACGCCGAGCTTGTACGCGCGGTTGAGGTTGGCGTACGAGCGCGCGATGCCCTTCTCGGCGTTGTCCTTGCCGGGCCACTTGTCCAGCTCCGGCGTCCACTCGGGAGGATACGTCGCGTACCAGCTGGGCAGGAAGCCAACGGTCGGCGTGAAGAACGTGCCCTTCTCCGCCATGAGGTCCATGGTCTTGTCGTCCAGCTCGAAGCCGTGGATGAGCTGCTCGCAGCCAAAGCGCACCGAGTCGTACGCGCCCGAGATGGAGTTGTAGGAGTGCGACCACACGGGGATGCCGACCATTGCGCACTCGTCGCAGACGGCCTTGATCTCCTCGGTGCTCATGAGCTGGGCGCGGCCGGAGTCCCAGCGCCAGATGCCGCCGCCGGTGACCCAGATCTTGATGGCGTCGGGGTTCTCGCGCAGGCGCATGCGGATGGCGTGACGGAGCTCCCACGGGCCGTCCACCTGGTCGCCCCAGGGGTGGCCGGTCTTGGACATCTCGAACGGCAGCCTGTGGCAGTCGCCGTGGCCGGCAGTGCGGCAGAAGCCCAGGCCGGTCGCGAAGATGCGCGGCCCCTTCATGACGCCCATGTTCACGAGGTCGCGGATGGCGATGCCGTTGCGGCCAATCTCGCACACGGTGGTGAGGCCGTGGGTGACGGCGTCGTACGCCTGCTTCACGGCGCAGGCCTGCTTCTGGGCGACGGTCTCGATGACCCAGTCGTTGTCGTTGTCGGTGAGGTTGCCCGAGAAGTGGATGTGCGTGTCGACGATGCCCGGCATGATGGTGCGGCCAGAGATGTCGCGCACCTCGTAGCCCTCGGGAATCTCGGTGGCGGGGCCGGCGTAGGCGATCTTCTTGTCGTCCACCAGCACCAGGCTGTCCTCGACCGGGGATGCGCCCGTACCGTCTACGAGCTTGCCACCCTTGAACGCGATCTTGCCCATAACAATACCTCCAATTCGCACAAGCCTTTGTCTCTTGCGTATCGCTAGTCGCGCGTTGCGCGCGCTTTAGCCTTGCTTTGCGGCCGTCAGGCCTTTGCCGCGCCGGCAGACGGATGCGTGTCCGCGGCGGCGTGCTTGTTTCCGTACAGCGCCAGGATCAGGATGCCAATGAGGACCCAGCCGCCGGTGATCGCCCACTCCACGCCGTTCAGGGCGGCGGGGCTGAACGGAAGCACCATCAGGCCGATCACGATGGCGCCGGCGGCGATGGCGCAGGCGATTCCGGCCTTGCCGCCGTTCACCTCGTACGGGCGCGGCAGGTCGGGCTCGGTCTTGCGCAGGCGCATGCAGGCGCACGCGGCCATGGTGCACGCGAAGATGAAGCCGAGCGATGCCACGTTCGTGAGGGGCACGAGCATGTTGCGGCCGAGGAAGGGGCCAACGAGCGTCAGGACGGCCATCACGATGTTGCCGTTCTTCGGGGCGCCGGATGTGGGGTCGATCTCTGCGAAGGACTTCGGGAGCATCTCCTTGCGGCCCATGGCGAGCATCAGGCGGGTCGAGGCGCCAAAGAAGGAGTTCATGGGACCCATGGGCCCAAGCGTCGCGATGATGAGCATCGCAACATAGAAGAAGAGGTTGATGCGCTCGAGCACCGCGAGCGCGGGGACGGACGAGCGCACGAACTCGTGCCAGTCGATGATGGTGCCGAACGAGTAGATGCAGATGAGGTAGAACGCGCCGGATGCGAGAAGGGCGATGGCCGGGACAAGCCCGAACTTCTTCCAGTCGAGGTTGTCGGACGCCTCCTCCGCCTGCTGCGGGATGGTGTCGAAGCCCGCGTAGAAGAACGGGGTCATGACCAGCACGGCCACGATGCCGCCCAGAAGCGACGTCGCCTCGGTGGCAGAGCCACCCGCCGCGTGCTTGACCTGCGAGAACACGGGAAGCGCGTTCGAGGGCGAGCCGGTGGCGATAGAGATGACCATCGCGAGGATCATGCCGGCCAGAAGCGCCTTCGCAAGGAAGCTCGAGAGCTTCGCCGCGGCGCCGGCGCCACGGAAGTTGAGGAAGATCACCAGCACGGCGAAGCCGAGCGCGATGAGGGTGGGCCACAGGTACACGTCGGCGCCCATGATGGTGTACAGCCTGACGGAGCGCAGCCACGCAAGGGCCGGGAACTCCGCGAAGCGGTCGGTCAGGAGCGTCGATATGGCGATGGCCTCCCAGGGGCACAGCGGGGCGTTGCCCAGAAGCAGCATCCAGCCCGTGAGGAAGCCCATCTTGCGCCCGAAGGTGCGGTCGACGTACTCGATGATGCCGCCCGAGATGGGGATCGCCGCGGTGAGCTCGCCAAAGCACATGCCGATGGGCACGAGGAATATCGCGCCGATGGCGAAGGCGATCATGGCCGGGATGGGTCCTCCGCCCAGCACCATCCAGTCGCCTACGAGCAGTACCCATCCGGTGCCGATGATGGCGCCAAATCCGATGGTGAAGAAGTTGAAGAGCGTGAGCTCCTTCTTCATTCCGCCGGAGGTGGGGGTGTCGTTGTCTGCCATTCCCTCTCCTCTCCGTGGCCGTCGTGCGGGCGTCTGGTGGGCGGCGTGCCGGTTGCCACCGGGGTGCGCGCGGGCTTTGCGGGGCCGTTTGCGCAGGCGCTCCAGAACCGTCTGACGACCGATGTCCAAGTCCAAATGCGCGTACTTCGTGCGCGCACGGAAGATGTTCGTTCTGGTGCGCCCATGGGGAGAAGAGCTTCGCGCCCGGGTCGCCGCGAGCGGACGGGCGTCGGCCGCAAACGGGGTCGCGCCCGGTTCCAGGCGCGTGCATGGCACGCGACATCGGAATCGATTCCATGCATATTTCGAATTGGTTTCGTACAGATAACATTCGACGCGGTCCCAGGGCTCCCTCGGCAGGTCCCGGCGACGCATACCGTTGGCGTCTTCAAACCAACCGTTTGTAGCAAAAACAAAAAGTTAGGCATTCTCGCTTGAATCGGCTTCTCACCGTGGTTTAATGGTCTTGCCAAACAAAAAGTATGGCATACAGACAAAGCGTCATATCGCCAACGGGGCAACGCTCGCCTGCATGCCGCAAGGCCCGTGCAAGGAGGATCACATGAAGGACCTGGACTTCGACAAGATCAAGGCCGCGGCTAACGCCTACGGCAAGGACATGACGGCGTTCCTGCGCGCCATGATCTCTCACCCCAGCGAGTCCTGCGAGGAGGGCGAGGTCGTCGCCTGCATCAAGGCCGAGATGGAGAAGCTGGGCTTCGACGAGGTCAAGGTGGACGGCCTCGGCAACGTCATGGGCTTCATGGGCGAGGGCGAGAAGATCATCGCCATCGACTCCCACATCGACACCGTGGGCATCGGCAACCGCGACAACTGGGACTTCGACCCGTACGAGGGCTTCGAGGACGACCAGCTCATCGGCGGCCGCGGCGGATCCGACCAGGAGGGCGGCATGGCGAGCGCCACGTACGCCGCCAAGATGATGAAGGACATGGACCTCATCCCCGAGGGCTACAAGGTCATGGTCGTCGGCACCGTGCAGGAAGAGGACTGCGACGGCATGTGCTGGCAGTACATCTACAACGTCGACGGCATCAAGCCCGAGTTCGTCATCTCCACCGAGCCCACGGACGGCGGCATCTACCGCGGACACCGCGGCCGCATGGAGATCCGCGTGGACGTGAAGGGCGTCAGCTGCCACGGCTCTGCCCCCGAGCGCGGCGACAACGCGATCTACAAGATGGCCGACATCATCTCTGACGTGCGTGCGCTCAACAACAACGGCGCCGACGAGTCCACCTCCATCAAGGGCCTCGTGAAGATGCTCGACCCCAAGTACAACCCCGAGCACTACGAGGACGCCCGCTTCCTGGGCCGCGGCACCTGCACCGTCAGCCAGATCTTCTACACCAGCCCCTCCCGCTGCGCCGTCGCCGACTCCTGCGCCATCAGCATCGACCGCCGCATGACCGCAGGCGAGACCTACAAGTCCTGCCTGAAGGAGATCGAGGACCTGCCCTCCGTCAAGAAGTATGGTGACGACGTGAAGGTCTCCATGTACATGTACGACCGTCCCAGCTGGACCGGCGAGGTGTACGAGACCGAGGCCTACTTCCCGACGTGGATCAACAAGGAGACCGCGCCGCACGTCAAGGCCCTCGTCGACGCGCACAAGGCACTCTTTGGCGACAAGCGCATCGGCTGCCCGAAGTCCATGGACAAGCGCGAGGGTCGTCCCCTGTGCGACAAGTGGACCTTCTCGACCAACTGCGTCTCCATCCAGGGCCGCTACGGCATCCCGTGCGTCGGCTTTGGCCCCGGCGCCGAGTCCCAGGCCCACGCGCCCAACGAGGTCACCTACAAGCAGGACCTGCCCACGTGCGCAGCGCTGTACGTCGCGGCCCTGAACCTGTACGACCCCAGCGCCGCCGACGGTGACGCGACCGAGTTCCGCGCCTCCCTCACGGACAACGACATCAAGTAGCACCACGACACAACAGTAAGGAGAAACGCCATGAGCGAGAAGACCATCAAGCCGTACCTGGAGCAGCTTGCCAAGCTCGACTTCAAGAACATGTACAACAACGACTTCCTGCACACGTGGGACAAGACGACCGACGAGCTGCGCGCCATGTACCTGGTTGCCGACGCCCTCAGGAACCTGCGCGAGCGCAACATCAGCACGCGCATCTTCCAGTCCGGCCTTGCGGTGTCCAACTTCCGCGACAACTCCACGCGCACGCGCTTCTCGTTTGCCTCCGGCACCAACCTGCTTGGCCTGCAGCTGCAGGACCTGGACGAGGCAAAGTCGCAGATCGCCCACGGCGAGACCGTGCGCGAGACCGCCACGATGATCAGCTTCATGGCCGACGTCATCGGCATCCGCGACGACAAGTTCATCGGC
>CACWMM010000056.1:0-9736 GCA_902761955.1 uncultured Olsenella sp.
TGACGTCCTGCGCGCGCAGGCGGTGCGTGATGGGCTGCTCGCGCGCCGTGAACTCGCTCGTGAGCGTCGTGCCCTCGTGCGCGAGCGCAAGCGTCACAGAGTCGCCGTCGCTCACGGGTCCCACGAGCGTCGCGGCAACGTCAAACCACGCGGCACGCGCGGCGTCGTCTGCGGCAACGGGGATGGAGCCCGCGTCGTCCAGCGCGACGAACGCGTACGAGACCGTCCAGCCGCGCGGGTCGCGGCCGGGCGTGCTGTACAGGCCTATGGGCTCGAGCTTCAGGCCGGACACGCAGGTCTCCTCCTCAAGCTCGCGCGCCGCGCAGGCGTCCGCGGTCTCGTCCGGGTTGCAGAAGCCGCCGGGCGTGGCCCAGCGTCCCAGGTAGGGGTGGCCGCCGCGCTGCACCAGCAGAAGCTGCAGACCGCCGTCATGCCGACGGAACACGCAGATGTCTGCCGTGAGCGAGGGCTGGGGGTACTTCTTCGGCGTGTAGCTTGCAAGAAACTCGGCCTCGGTCAGACCGTTTTTGTCTCGCGGCTCCGCATCCTGCGCGACGTTGGCTGCATCGTTAGGCATTGGTGTCACCGTCCTTCTCGTCCTGGGCGGCCTTGGCCAGAAACGCGTTAGCCCTGTCGCGGCGCTCGTCCGCGGAGAGGCTCGCGAGCTCGTCCAGCTTGTCGAGCAGCGTCTTCCAGCCGTCGAAGTGCGTGATCGCCCACAGTCCCGCCACCACGTAGCGCGCGTCGTCGAACTTGCCGGCGTTGAGCGTGTCGTTCAGCAGCTCCTGCATGGTGTCGACCGCGAGCTTGGACGGGCCGTAGTTCTCGCCGGCGCGCTTCAGGCGCTGCGCGGCCTCCGCGCTGGTAAGGTGGGCGAGCCCGTGCCCGCGACCGCTTGCGTGGGCAAGCTCGTGCAGCTCCGCGTGCGGGTCTGCGTAGACGTCGTCCGGGTCGAAGTCCTCGTACACGGCGTAGTGCGCGGCCGCGAGGTCGTACTTGCCCTGCGTCACCAGCACGTTTGCGCGGAAGGCGTGGTACCGGGCGAGGTCGGTTGCAACAATGATGAGCGGCCACGCGGCCTCGATGTCGCGCTCCACCGCGTCGAAGTCTCCCAGGGCCTCGTGCGACATGGCGCGCTCCAGGTAGAGGCCGGCGTCCGCCGTGTTGAAGCGCAGCGCGTTGTCTATGGCGGCCGCGGCGTCCTCGTAGCGCCCCAGCGCGTACAGCAGCGCGGAGTGGATGCCGTACGCGTCCGTGTACGGCGCAACGGTGGGCTTCACGGCGTTGGGGTCGACGTCCGGGTGCGCGTTGAGGTACAGGTACGCCTGTGCGGGGTCCGTGAAGTCCAGGCGGTCGGGCAGGCAGTCTGGCTCCTCCTGCGCAGACTTCTGCAAGCGGTCCAGAAGCGGTGTCAGCATGCGCAGCGCCTGATCGGGGTGCTTCATCTGCAGCGCAAACTGCACGCGCCTGAACGTTGCCTGCGCGTCGTCCCGCAGCTTCTGCTGCTCTGCCGTCAGGTCGGTGTCTGCCATGGTTCCTCCTTGTGCGGGACGCGCCCGCCTCGACTTTGCTCCGTTCAGTATAGACTGTGTCTGCAACGTCCGCGCACCGATGGGAGCCCCATGCATAAGCCCGCGCACAGCATTCTGTTTGTCTGCCACGGAAACATCTGCCGCTCGACCATGGCGGAGTTCGTGATGCAAGACCTTGTGCGCCGCGCCGGTCTTGCGGAAGACTTCCACATAGACTCCGCCGCCACAAGCAGGGAGGAGCTGGGAAACGACGTCCACCCCGGGACTCGCGCGAAGCTTGCCGCGGAGGGCGTGCCGTGCGGGCACCACCTTGCGCGCCAGATGGGCCCGGCGGACTACGCCGCGTTCGACCACATCGTGGGCATGGACCAGGACAACATGGACGGCATCTGTCGCCTGCTTCTGGGCGAGAAGGGCTACGGCTTCAGCTGGCGCCCCACCTCCGTGCGCGAGCGTGCCGCGGCCGATCCCGACCACAAGGTGTCGCGCCTGCTTGACTGGGCGGGAGTCGATCGTGACGTCGCGGACCCGTGGTACACCGGCAACTTCGACGCGACGTACGACGACGTGCTGTTGGGGTGCACTGCGATGTTGGATGCGTTCACGTGGTAGGCGCGGCCCCGGCGCCGCGCTCTTCTCGCGCGAGGCAATCTAAGAAAGAATGCTTACGCAATGATGCCAAGCCCGCGAAGAGTGTCTTCTATCTCGACGGCGTCTTTGACGGTCAAACTGCCATACTTCGTAGCTTTTTGGAAGGACATCAAAGGTACGGTCATCGTTTTGGAACATCGCGCGGTTGATGGTTTGGTGAGACCCGCCTCTTTCCAGTCCGAAATCCTGATTTCGCCTGGGAACTCTGGCTGAGGGCCATGCCCAGTTACCTTTACCACAAGCGCTATCTCGTCCGTGTGATCAACAACGGCAACGATGGCTGGCCTTTCTTTTTTCACGTCGGGCTGGTCTTCAAAGAAGAATGAGAGACGCCATACTTCGTAGGGATGGGGCCCGGCGTCAGTCATCGTCATCGTCCCTCCAGGCGGTGGGAACGACTAACTTGCCATTCTGGATAGAAGAATGAAGCACTGAGGGGTTGTTATAGTTGATTTTTGGGGCACGTCTTACGTCGAATGGGAAGCCGCCGCACTCATTGAACTTCAGGACAAAAACCTTAAGTGCCGTGGAGGCGTTCATCCCCAATGCCTCGGCGGTTTTTGAGAAGAGGGCTTTGTCCTTTGGATCGACTTTTGTGTTAAGAGTTGCATTGGATGCCATTGGTACTCCAAAGACGTAGGATAAGATACCAACACTGTATAATTGTTACTATACACAGGCAATTATCGATATGCAAGAAGCCGCCCCACGCACCAAGGCGTGAGGCGGCTTGCTAGCGGTTGCGAGCGGTGCGGCCGGCGCTACGAGTTGTAGCTGTGGAAGAACGCGCGCGTCTCGGGGTCGGTCGCGTTGTCCATCACGTCTGCCGGGGTGCCGTTCTCCGCGACCTTGCCGCGGCGCAGAAGCACGATGCGGTCCGCGGCCTTGTGCGCGAAGCTCATCTCGTGCGTGGCCATCAGGATCGTGGCGCCCTGGTCCTTCAGCTCGGACACCATCTCGAGCACCTCGCCCACCAGCATGGGGTCGAGCGCGGAGGTGACCTCGTCCAGAAGCAGCAGCTCGGGGTCGCCCATCAGAGCGCGGCAGATGGCGACGCGCTGCTGCTGGCCGCCGGAAAGGCGGTCCGGGTACTCGCGGGCCTTCTGGTCCATGCCGATGCGCTTCAAGAGGGCCATGGCCTTCTCCTCCGCGTCCGCGCGGTTCCACTTGAACACCTTGCGCGCGGCGAGCGTCACGTTGTTGAGGACGGTCATGTGCGGGAAGAGGTTGAACTGCTGAAACACCACGCCAATGCGCTTGCGGCACTCGTCCTGGTTGATGCGGGGGTCCGTTATGTCGGTCTCGCCGAGCCAGATCTGGCCGTCGTTCACGCGCTCCAGCATGTTGACGCACTTCATGAGCGTGGACTTGCCCGAGCCGGATGGCCCCAAAAGCGCGACCACCTCGTGCTTGTTCACGTCGAACGAGATGTGGTCGAGCACCACGTTGTCGCCAAAGCGCTTCACCACGTTGTCGATGCGCAGGACCTTCTGCGGCGCGCCACCCTGGGTGGCCGCGGTTCCCTCGTGTGCGATGTCTGGCATTAGACCATGCCTCCCGTCTGCTCGCGGCGGCGCAGCTTTGCGGAGTACCAGTCGTTCAGCAGGATGAACGGCACGCTCAGCAGGATGAAGAGCACGCTTGCGACCACGTACGGCGTGAAGTTGTACGTCTTGGCAACCATGATCTGGGCGGCGCGCACGGCGTCGACGGCGCCCAGGGTCGAGATCAGGCCCACGTCCTTCTGCATCGATATGAAGTCGTTCATCAGGGCGGGAGCGATCTTGCGCAGCGCCTGCGGAATGATCACCAGGCGCATGGTCTGGCCGGACGTGAGTCCCAGCGAGCGCGCGGAAGCACGCTGCGACGGGTGCACGTCCTGGAAGCCGGCGCGCAGCACCTCCGCGATGTAGGCGGAGTACGACATGATGATGGCGACGGTACCCAGGATGGCCGGGTCTATGCGGCCAAAGATCCCCAGGCCCGGGATGCCAAAGCCAATCAGGTACAGCACGACCAGCATGGGGATGCCGCGCATGATGGTGGTGTACAGCCGCGCAACCACGCGCAGCGGAAACATGACCGCGGACGTGGTGATGCGGCACAGCGCCAGCGCCGTGCCCAGGATGGCGACGCCGATGACGGCGACCACCAGCACGCGCAGGTTAAGCAGCAGCCCGTCAAGCACCTGCGGCCACGCCTGCGCAAAGTACTCGGGCGAGAAGAACGACTGCTGTACTCGAGGCCAGCCCGGGGAGTTGGAAAGTCCAAACGCCACGAGGCCCACGAACGCGAGGGACGACACGAGGCTCGTGAGGTGCGAGCGGACGTTCTGCTTCCTGCGGTATTCCTCGCGCTCCAGCTCGACGTCGCTCACGGCGCCCTTGGAAGAGCCATACATTCGGGAAGCCCCCTTTCTTGGGGTGGGTTGCCAAAACGGTTGACGAAAAACGGCCGAGACCAAGGTCCCGGCCGTCGGAGGGCGGCGCTTCTCCCTACTTCTTCAGCGTGGGGATGTCCGTCGTGTACTCGGCAAGCCACTTGTCCTGCAGCTTCTTGACCGTGCCGTCCTTGATGAGGGCGTTCATGGCCTTCTTCACGTACTTCGTGAGCGGGGAGTTCTTCGCCAGGGTGATGCCCAGGCCCTCCTTGTCCTCGGTGCCGGGGATCTGGCCCACCACAAGGCCGTCGTCGATCTGCTTGGACTGGACCATGTACACGGCCTGCGGCGTGTCGGTCACCAGCGCGTCGCACTGGCCAGAGGTCACGGCCTGCGCCGCGGCGGAGTTGTCGTCGAAGATGCTGATGCCCTCGTCCTTACCGCCCTTGATGATGTCCTTCACGTAGTCGTACGCGGTGGTGCCCACCATCACGGCGATGTTGGCGTCCGCAAGGTCGGAGCACTTCGTGGCGCTGGCGTACTTGCTGCTCTTCTGCAGGACGACGGCCTGCGTCGGGCGGAAGTACGCGGGCGAGAAGTCCACGGCCTTCTTGCGGTCGGAGTTGATGGACACCTGCTGGATGTTCAGGTCCCAGTCGTGCTCGCCGGGGGCGTATGCCTCGTCAAACGTGGTGCGGACCCACTTGACGTCCTTCTTCGCGAAGCCCATCTCGTCTGCGAGCGCGTAGATGAGGGCGGCCTCGAAGCCCTTGCCGGTCTGGGGCTTGTCGTCGATCACCCACGGGGTGTAGGCGGGGTTGCCGGTCGCGACGGTCAGCTTGCCCTCGGTGTGGGTCAGGCTCTTCACGCCGCCGCTCTTCTTGCTGGAGCTGCCGGAGTCGCTCGAGTTGGACGATCCGCAGGCCGCGAGGCCAAGCGTCGCGAACGCGGAGGCTCCCAGCGCGATGGCCTGGCGCCTGCTGATGGCGGTATCGGTGATGGACTTCATCGCTGTTCCTTTCACGCGTCCCCAAAGGGGGAGGCTCTTCTCATGCGTACGCCCCCCACACTAGCAAATGGCGGATTACGGGCCGTGCAATGGCATATAAAACTCGGCATCTTGTTACGCAATGTTGTTATTTCGGGCCTCCTCCAGACTGCATGGTGACGTGCCGTGCGTCTTGGCTTCGCACCGTCCGCCTTGGCGCCGCCCTTGGCTATACTTGCAGAGTCACATTGCAAGAGCCGCATCGCAATCCCATTGGGACAAACGCCATCGCAGCGCCCGGTGGCGTCCGGGCACATCGTCAGGGGGGCTTTCATGATCAAGACCGTCGCCGTGCTCAGCGCGCTTCGCAAGGAGTCGCTCGCGTTCTTCGAGCTTGGGGGAGAAGAGCCGCGCTGTCGCTGCGGCGTGGAGCTTGCGAGGCGCTCCGTCGCGGGCCTCGACGTCGTGGCCGCTGCCGGCGGCATGGGCACCATCAACGCGGCGGCATCCGCCCAGCTGCTCATCGATGCGTGCCAGCCGGACGTCCTGCTGTTCAGCGGCATCGCCGGGAGCCTCAACCCCAGGATCGGGCAGGGAGACGTTGTGGTGGGCGAGCGCCTGGAGTGCCTCGAGGCGGACATGGACATCATCGCGGAGTCAGAGCCTCACCTCACGTCGTTTCCCTCCGACGCGCGGCTGGTGCGCCTGGCTAAGGAGGAACTGGAGGCGCGGTCGTTCGAGCGCGTGGACAACGTGCGCGAGTCCGGCGCGGACGCGAGCGCTTCTAAGTACGGCACGCTTGCGCCGCACGCGCCGCGCTACGTGTGCGGCGCCATCGCGACGAGCGACCTCTTCAGCACGGCGCCCGATGTGCTGCGCGAGGTGCGCGGCCGCTATGCCGCGGACTGCGAGGAGATGGAGGGCGTGGCGGCGGCCCAGGTGGCGGCGCGTGCCGGCGTGCCGTTCCTTGCGATCCGCTCCATCAGCAACGTGTGCGGTGAGCCGTACGAGGAGCTGGACGGCCGCGAGGCGGACCTCGTGGCGACGGCACGCCTTGCCGCGGACGTGACCACGGGCGTCATCGCGAGGCTTGCGGCCGAGGGACTTGACTCGCGATAGCCAGCGGCAATCTGGGTGGAAAATCCACATCGAGTAGGGTGGAAAATCCACATCGGTCAGGGTGGAAAATCCACATCGGTCAGGGTGGAAAATCCACATCAGATAGGGTGGAAAAACGGTACCATGGGTCTTAGCAGGGGAGATGTCCCCCGTGTGGAATGAACTGATTCTGGAGGGTATCGAATGTCCATCACGCCCGGAGGGTACCTGCCGCGCCTTGTTGACGAGAAGGTCGAGCGGTATCTGCGGATATTTGGCGCAGTGGAAATCGCCGGCACGAAGTGGTGCGGCAAGACGTGGACGGCCCTTAGGCATGCGAACAGCGTGAGCTACGTGGACCAGAGCCTGGCGCTTGCCACGGATGACCCGAGCTCGATGCTCGTTGGAGAGAGACCGCACGTCGTCGACGAGTGGCAGCGTGTTCCAGCGATATGGGACTACGTGCGTCACGAGGTAGACAGCGCGAGGGGGGTCAGAGGCTCCTTCATACTCACGGGGTCGTCCTCACCCCTTGTGCGCGAGAAGGACGAACTGCCGCAGCATAGTGGGGCGGGTCGCATTGGCAGGGTGCGTATGCGGCCTATGTCGCTGTATGAGAGCGGGGATTCCGTCGGAAAGGTGTCGCTCGCCGGCCTTTTTGCGGGCGAGTTCAAGCCGGTGCAGGTGAAGACGGACGCGCAGAGGTTGGTGGATCTTGCCTGTAGGGGAGGCTGGCCGGAAGCGATTGACCTTTCCGCCGCGGACGCGCAGCAGATAGCGCGAGAGTACCTGCGGCTGTTTCGCATGTCGACGGTGCCAGACCAAGGCAAGGATCCCGAGCTGATGAGGAGGCTGCTCTTCTCGCTTGCGAGAAACCTGGGCCAGGCGGCGACGTACAGGACCCTTGCCGCGGATGCGGGGGACTCCTCTGCGGGCGAGCCCTTGAGCGAAGGCACCATCTCCTCGTACCTCGACTTGCTGAGGGCGGCTTACCTGCTGGATGAGGTTCCGGGGTGGGTTCCGCCGGCGCGCTCCGCGAAGCGCGTGAACACGAAGCCGAAGCGCTATCTGGCGGATCCTTCTCTCGCGGTGGCGCAGCTGGCCCTGCTCCCGGGCGCGCTGCTTGCCGACTGGCAGACGTTTGGCCTTGTGTTCGAGAACCTCTGCATACGCGACCTTCAGGTGTATGCGGAGGCGCAGGAGCTGTGCGGCGACGTGCCCGTGCGGTACTACCGTGACTCCGCCGGTCTCGAGGTGGATGCGATAGTGGAGCTTGCGGACGGCAGGTGGGCCGCGTTCGAGGTCAAGACGAGCGAGGCGAAGGTGGAGGAGGGCGCAGCGAGCCTGAGGCGCCTGCGTCGCAAGCTGACGCAGAACCCGAGTGCCCGCGTGAGGTCGCCGGAGTTCATGGCGGTGATAACCGGGGTGTCTGAGTACGCGCACCGCGTGGAGGACGGCATCTACGCGATACCGGTCTGCGCGCTCACGGCATAGCACGAAAGCCGTTAGTGGTCTTCCAGCCTGAAGCCCGCGTACACGAAGCCCGGGCTCACGACGCATGACACGAGGGCGTCCTCGCCCGAGGGGACGGTGCGCTGCCACACGCCGGCGGGGACCACGAGCTGCGTGAGGGCGCCGTCCTGGTCCACGCGCAGCGTCGTGGCCCTAAGCTGGGCGGGGTCCGGCGCCGCGCCCGAGCCGGCGAGCTCGATGGTGACGGCGCCGGGGCCGTGCCAGAGCCAGAGCTCGTCCGCGTCGACGACGTGCCAGTCGCTGGAGTCGCCGGCGGGCAGTAGGAAGTAGATGAGCGAGGCCAGCGGTCGCGCGGACGTGGAGTTCTCCGAGAGGTCCGCGGCGCCGGCGGCGGTTGCGGACGCGTCGTCGGCGGGTGTGCCGGTTGGCGCCGCGATGGGCGACTGCCACGTGCGGCGGTACCAGCCGCCTTCCGGGTGCGGTGCCAGGTCCAGTGCGTCGATCAGGCGCTGGGCGTACGGGCTAACTCCAGATGCGGTCATATGCGAGTCTTCCCTCGATGACGGTGGCGCGGCAGGTGCCGGAGCCGTGGCGGACGAAGCGCTCCAGCGTGTCCTCGAGCGCCTGAGGCGACGTGACGTCGACCGGTACGTCGAAGAACGCGAGGTCGGCGGACGCGCCGACGTTTATCTGGCCGATGCGCTTGGGACCGCAGTTGAGGCCCATGGCCTCCGCGCCACCGAGCGTCATCATCCTGATGAGGCGGTGCGAGAGGTCGAGCTCCTCGTAGCCCTGGCTGATGGCAAGGTCGTACAGGAACGCGACGTCGTCCAGGACGTCGAGACTGGGGCTCGAGGAGAGCGAGTCCGTGCCGACGGAGAGGGGGTTGCCCTCCTCGAGGTAGCGCGCGATGGGCGCATCCGCCTCCGTGCAGGTGATGCGGTTGGAGCGCGGGCAGAGCGCGACCGAGACGCCCCTCTGGCGCAGGATCCTGCGATCTTCTCGCGATGCGTGCACGCCGTGTGCGATGTGGACGTCCGGCCCGAGGACGGCCAGCTGGTCGAGGAACTGGATGGCGCTTGCGCCGGCGCCGGCGCGCTTGAGGTCGTTGAAGCTCTGCCACTCCGTGCGGTTCCACGCCCACGACGTCTGGTTGGTGAGGCGCGACGGCAGTTTGCCGGCCTCGGCCGGGGTCTCGCCCAGGTGGATGTGGAGTCTCATGCCCAGCTGGCGCGCGATGTCCGGCAGGTCGAGCAGCGGGCCGGAGCCCAGCGAGTACGGCGCGTGCGGGCTGATGCCAAGCTCCGTCACGCCCATGGCGCGGATGTCGTGGATTCGCTCCAGCAGGTCTTCCGGACCCTTGCGCCGCCAGTCCTCGTTGTTCCAGTCCATAACCTCCCAGTAGGCGATGCCGTGCATGCCCTGGGACGCGAGCGCGTCGGCCGCCTCCACGTCTGACACGATGTCTGCCGCGGCCGTGGTACCGGACTCCACCATCTGGCGCGCGCCGTCGTGCGCCCACTGGCGCCACGGCTTGGGCTTGGGGCTGTCGTATATCTTGTTGAACGCGAGCTCCCAGTCGCGAAAGCTCGCGTACGTGCGCGAGCCGACGGA
>CACWMM010000057.1:0-9735 GCA_902761955.1 uncultured Olsenella sp.
TGAGCCCCATGCCGTACACGGCGTCTATCAGGAAGTTCTCGTTCAGGGCAACCTCGTCGTCGTCCAGGAAGACCACCACGTCGTGGTCGAGCACCGCCGCGACGGCCAGCCCCATGTTGCGGATGGCGCCGTAGCCGCGAAGCGACACGGGGTCGCCCTCGAGCCGCGGCACGGCACGGTCGATGGCCGCGCGTATGAGCTTCGCCTCCGCCGAGCCTATGACCAGCGGGTTCAGCCTGGGATGCTGACGGCAGACGCCGTCGACCCGCGCTCGCGCGCTCTTCTCGCATGCGGGGTCGCACACCAGAAGCACCACGACCCTCAGCACGCCGCGCACCGTGTCGAGCGACGAGAGACAGGTCTCGAGCTCGGGCAGCGGCTTTGTCACGGGCGTCGCGTGGTCATATACGCCGACCTCGCCGATCTTGGCGGGAGCGTCGCTTTCCGCCCAGTAGGATGGTATGACGATGACGGGATTCAAGACCGGCTGGGCCCCTTCTGTCCCCCACGCGCCCCAAAGCGCGGACGGCGCGGGAACCTCCGATGGCTAACTGCTATGTTGTCTTATGATACCCGCAGATGCGCCGTCTGTTGCCTGTTTTATGCGATTTGGCGAGATGAGTTTGACACGGGCGCCCGCATGGAGCACGTGTGCGCGCAAAACCCGCCGCGGCTAGCGCCTGCCGCCGTGCCCCAGGTGGTACGCGCGCGGATGGATGTTGTGGCGGCGCTCCCAGTCCGGCCCCATCTTCGCGGCGGGAAGCTCCACGCCAAGCTCGCTCGCGCGCTCGGTCGCGTGGCGGTAGCTCACGTGGCGCACGACCTCGCCCAAAAGGATGACGGCGACGGTCGCGCCAAGCAGGGGGAGCTTCTTCAGCTGGTCCGGCGCCGTGCCAAACGGCACGAGCGATATCGCGATGCACGCAACCAGCTCCACCACCGGCACCCAGCAGAACAGCGCGTTTGCCACACGACCGCCAGGCACCCTAAAGGGACGCGGGCGATCTGGGTCGATCTTGCGCAGGCGCAGAAACGCGGGAAACATGGGCACGTACGAGGCCAGCGTGAACACGATGTCGAGCGACAGCGCCACATAGAAGATGCCGATGCCCAGCGATTCCAGCAGCGGGCCGGCCACCACCAGGGCAGACGTGCACACGCCCGTCATCATGCACGAGCCAAGGTGGCGGCCCTTCTTATCCTGAGCGCCAAAGGCACGCGGAAGGTTTCCCTCCTTCGACGCGCGGTTGGTCACGGAGCTCACCCCATGCGACCAGCTGATCATGTTCGCGAAGCACGAGAGCAGAAAACCCAAAGATACCAGCATGAACGGCCAGCTGCGCGCGCCGGCCATCGCGGCGACGGCGTCCGCCACGCCGGAAGCCAGGTTGATCTTGTCGTGCGGCACGGCGGTAGAGATGCCAAGCGAAACAAACAGGTAGATGGCCACGATCGTGAGGCCGGACGCGACGATGGCCTTGGGCATGTCGCGCTGCGGGCTTTCCATCGAGTCGACAAAGGTTGCAATTACCTCGCAGCCCATGTAGTTGTAGATGATGACGGAGAGGTATGTGAACGTGGTTGGATTGCCAAAGTCTGGCAGCATGGACTGCGGCGTGAGCGGCGACACGAACCCGTGCCGGCTGCCGTACCAGATGCCCATGCCGCCAACGCCCAGGGCGAGAAGGACGTTGACGACGGCGCCCAGATTCATGATCCAGGAGATGTCGCCCACCTCCTGCATGGAGACCCACACCACGAACCAGATAAATGCAAGCTCGATGGCGACGGACGCCCACGCGGGAAGCGGGTGCCCCAGCATGCCGCCGATGGTGGTGGGAAACAGCACGGCGATGGACGCAAGCCACGTGAAGTAGTTCACCCAGTAGTACCACGCCTCGCGCGTTGCCCAGCGCCTGCCCAGGGAGTCGCGCACCCACTCGTACACGCCGGCGCCCTCGGCGTACGTGGTTCCCAGCTCCGCCACGATCAGGCCGTACGGCACCAGGAACGTGACAAACAGCAGCAACCACCAGAACACGGACGAGTTGCCGATCGCCGCGGCAGGCGCGCACGCCTCGATGGTGAAGACGACGCAGATTATGGAGAGGACCACGTCCTTAAGACGCAGCTTCTTTCTGGCCATGGGGCCTCCGTTGGATGCGCGCGGCGTGCGGACAATATCACAACTGTAATGTCAGGCCGGTTAAACAGGCACGTATACCGCAGTTTACTTGGGTTTATTTTGTACCCCCACCGTCTTACGACCGGTAGGACGGGTGCGCCCGCTACCCCTTGCTGGGCCACACCCGTCCAATTGAGCGAGAAGGACAGCTGTCCTATGCCTCGTACACCACCTTGCCGCCCAGCATGGTCATCGCGGCACGGGTCTCGAGCACCTCGCGCGGAGCACAATCGAAGAGATTCCGGTCGAGCACGCAGACGTCCGCGAGCTTTCCCGCGGCAAGCGTTCCGACTCGATCTTCGACTCCCATCGCGTAAGCAGAACCATAGGTGTAGGCCTTTAACGCCTGTGCCATGCTTATACGCTCCTGAGGGAACCACCCCTCTGGGTTAGACCCATCCTCGAGCATCCTGTAGACCGCGCCATAGACCTCTTCCATCGGATCGAGTCCAACCACGGGGAAGTCCGACCCAAGATGCACGTTAGCGCCGGAGTCTACAAGGCTCTTCAGCGGCCAGGACAGAGCGGCTCGCTCAGGGCCTACCGCAGCGTCCTTCGCAAGGTCGGCCATGTCAAGAAGCATGTGCCATGGCTGCATCGCGGGCGAAACGCCAAGGCGCGCATAGCGTGGGAGGTCCTCCGGTTGAACGGTCTCGTTGTGCTCCATGCAATGCCGCAGCCCCTTGTGACCGTACTTCTCGTCCGCCTCGTCGAAGCAGTCGAGCACGAAGCGAACGGCCTGGTCGCCAATGGCGTGCACGCGCACGGGATACCCCAACTCGCATGCCCTGAGGATGTTCCTTCTCAGCTGTTCCGGATCTTCCGCAGGTTCGCCGGAGGTCTCGGGGGCGTTTGCGTAGGGCTCGATCATCCATGCCGTATGGTCGGAGCAGACGCCATCGATGAACTGCTTGAAGCCGCGCCACTCGATGGTCGTGCCCGGGAAGGAGCACGCCGTCTTGATTTGCTCCGGCGTCTTGTCCTCAAGCTCAAAAAGATCCGTGTACACAAACATGCGCAGCGGCAGGCCTCCGTCGCGGCTCATGTCCGCAAAGACTGCATACGGATCGTCAAGACCCACGAACGTGGGATGGACCGCTCCCACGGACGTTATTCCATAGGCATTAGCAGCATGAGCCGTCTTTGAGAAGGACGTACGCACGCGGTCGAGGGGCGGTGCATAGACCGCGTGGAGCAATGACTCCGAGCCGGTGTTCGAGAAGACGCCCGTTGTCTCGCCGTCCTCGTCGCGCAAAATCTTGCCTCCCAGGGGGTCGGGGGTGTCGCGCGTTATGCCAACCTTCTGCATCGCAAGGGTATTTGCACTTACGGTATGCATGTCGACCTGCTGCAGTACGACGGGGCGGTTCGCCAGATACTCGTCAATCATCGCTGCCGTGGGCATCTCTGGCACATCCCACTGGAATTGGATTACCTGGGTGCCAAGAATCCACTCGTTGTCCGGATGAGAATCAGCAAAGCTGACAACGCGCTCCATGCATTGCTCAAAGCTCGTGCAATCGATGAGGTTGACGCAAAAGTCCTCGTCAGATGTCATGGACCCCTGAGCAAAGTGAGTGTGGGAGTCAATCAGCCCAGGCATTACGAGCTTGTCGCCATAGTCGCGTACGATGGTCTGGGGCCCCACGAACGGGGCAAGGTGGAGCTCGTCACCACAGGTGATGATCTTGTCGCCGGCAATCGCAACGCCACCCGCAAACGGCATGCTCCCGTCGCCCGTGAACACGTTACGTGACTTAATGACATAGTCTGCAAGCATATTAATCTCCTCTCGCTTCCCGTTGCCTATTCCTGAGTGGCCTTCGCCTGAGGGTCCCCAGCAAGCTTGTCCAGCCGCCGATTCTCTGCAGCCACGATGACCAGGCAGACAACGCCCGTAAGAATGTCGGCTGTAAGCAGGCCGTACCAGACACCGTCCACGGTGCCCATGGCGTTGCCAACGGCAACCATCAAGGGGCACGCAAGAATTACGTAGCGCAGAAGGGATGCAACCGTAGCAAGCATGACCTTCTCGACAGACTGGAGATAAGAACTCACCATGGCTCCCATGAAGCCAAGAACAGAGGCGAGACACATTATGCGGACCGCATGTGCGGCCGCGCTAGTGAGGGCGGGGTCACCACCATCGAAGAAACCGGATATAGGTGCAGCGAACACGACGACCACGATAGTAAGAATGGCCGTGACTATTACCTGGACGATAAGCGACCAGTCGAGGGCCTCCTTCAGGCGGTCGTAGCGACTTGCACCATTGTTGACAGAGGCAAGCGGCTGCAGGCCATAGGTGAGTGCGTTCACGAACATCATGATGATGTATACGATGTAGCCGTTGATAACGGCGAAAGCACCGATGTAAAGGGAGCCGTCCTTGCCACCAAGCTGTCCAAGGAGGTTGTTGACTACGGTGTTGTAGACAAAGGTGCCCGCTTGCGTCACAAAGAATGGGAAGCCGATCTTGAAGATCTGCCCCCAAACAGCGAAGTCGGGCTTCATCTCCTTGGCCGTGACCTTGAACTCCGCCTTGGGGCCAACAAAGTAGACGATGCCAGCAGCCCAAATACCAATGGAGAGACCGTAGTAGATGCCAGCCCCCGGAACACCAAGTCGGAGCACCAAAACGGCAAGCGCAAGCCAGCCGATTGCGATTATAGCCGACGCAGTCATCAGGTTCGCAGACTGCTGTGGCTTCTCAATAACACGGAGCACGCCCGTAAGCATCTGACCGATGATCGTCAACGCGAGGAAGACGCCGAAGGTGCGGATGCCTGCGGCAGAGTCCGCCAGGATATCCGGCGTGGCGCCAAAGAATGTCGCCAAGGGCGCAGCAAAGAGCTCAAACACAACTGCCACCACAATGGCGACGTAGGTGGTGAACCAGAACCCCTGTCCAAACACGTGCTTGGCCCCCTCGCGGTCGCCCGCCCCAAGGCAGTTTCCCATTACCGTAGGCACGCCCGTTCCAAAGAGATTGCCAAACGAGAGGTTAATGTACTCGACCGACATGATGATTGACACACAGGCGAGACCGTGGGCGCCCAGGCCGGCACCCATGATTACGCCCTCGAGTATGACCATGATGATTTGGGCGGCCATGCCTTGCATGGTCACGAGCGCATACTTGTTGTAAGTCTTTTTGACCGGCGCCGTGAGAAGCTCAAGGTCCCCGCCAGTGGCTTCTGCAGTTGTCTCCGCCATCGTTCCCCCATTCTCAGGTATGGACATGGATCCGCAGCGAGCAGCCTTAGCCGCGGACGTTGGGGGCATCGTCGCGCCCAGGGCAGTACAGCGCGAGACCCTTTCAGGGTTATTGGACTGCTTCCGGGGTTTAATTGCGGTTACACTGCCCTGAACAGGGCTTTCTATGTATCAGGACGCCAGACGCGAAGAGCAAGCGATTCCTTAGGGAACGATTATCTGACGTTAGTGTTTCCAGAATGTCGAGATGAGCTCCTGCCTACCGGTAACTCCTGCCTTTGTATAGATACGATGCAAGTGCGCCTTCACGGTTCCCGGAGAGATGTACAGCTCGCTTGCGATGCCTTGGGTATCCTTTCCCCGCATGACAAGCCGAAACACCTCCCGCTCCCGGGCACTCATACCTACGTCATCGCAGAATCGCAGGACGCGTGCATCAAAGTCCACCGCTGCGCCGCCGTCCTCCCATACAGCATCGTCTTCAGCAGGGTGGTGCGAATAGACCCGCATGACATTGCGAACGTAAGACATGGAGCGGATGGCTAACACGGTCGCCAGAACACTTTCCGCCAGATTTCGTTCTGTAAGGTGCCAGTAAAACTCGCGAACAAGTGGATTCCTGAGATCCGGTGTCGACACAAGGATGTTATACGTGTCCTCGGCGAGCACTGCTAGCGCCATGATAAGGACAAGTGCATAGAACAATCTGTTGGGGCGCATAGTCAACCGTACCGCGTCGCTCGCTCGGAACTTCGCGTACCAGAATCCATAAATGATCATTCCTATAAGAGCAATGTCATGAACCGACCAGTACGAAAAGGTGCGCAATCTGGTCGTGTTACCGGCCACAGGACAGAGCAGCACTTCGATAACAGCAAAGGCGACCAAAGGCGCCCAGAACCCCTTTTCATCAGTCTTAATGCCCAGACGACAGCAAAGCCAGGAGAAGCAGGCACCGGCGAGAAATACGCCAAGAGGAACCTCGAGCCACGGGTGAAGCAGACCCGTAGTGGTGATGTAGGACGTTACGGATGGCTTTACCTGAACATATTCGTCGAAGAATATAAGTGCGACGGAAAAGAAGTATGCGGCGAAACCCGCCGAGGAAGCGCGACAATCCTTGCGCCCCGCAATAAGCCAAAGCATGCTGTTCGCGGCACACGCCGTCATCGAGAGCATCATAAGTGCCAACGTGAAAATGAACCAGGCAAGTTCCATGGAACCAGTC
This sequence comes from uncultured Olsenella sp., assembly GCA_902761955.1. Lineage (GTDB taxonomy): Bacteria > Actinomycetota > Coriobacteriia > Coriobacteriales > Atopobiaceae > Parafannyhessea. The sequence continues at coordinate 6,630 of CACWMM010000057.1, forward strand.
CTTCTCCCACACACCGAACATTCTCTCCCCATCACGGAACGAGACCCCCGCGATGGACAGGATAGGGTATCAGCCTCACACACACGTTAACGGAAGGATTCCGTTCCAAGACGTCAGGACGTCTCGGAACGGATGCGAACGGAGTCGAAGTGGACATCAACGATATAACTATCAGAGAAGCACGCCAGGAGGACCTCGACCACATCGCCGGCATATACAACTCCCTTTGGTGCAACTGGATACGAGCGTCAGGAGCCTTGGATGACTGGGCGCTCTGCGGTCGCCTCAACGCCGCCATGCAGCTGCAGCGCTCCCCCATCACGTTGGTAGCGGAAAGGAACGGAGGAGTCGTGGCCACATGTCTGGTCGGAATCTTCGACCACGGCGCGCCCCGAACCAATCCAGAGTGGCAACCAGCGTATGAGACCCTTCTCGCCCAAGCCACCGAGCGTGCCAAGACGGCTGACGACGACCTGGAAGGCTCTCTCTTTGGTGACAGCCGCGAGAAGGCCACTGCCGACCGCTTTGCGGCATCGGGAAACGAATACGCGCAGGGTCAAATCAACCTGATCGTAATGCGCCCGGAGTGGCAGGGGCTCGGCCTGGGCCGCCGCCTTTTAGACGAAGCCCGTGCCCGCATGCGTGACGAGGGATGCAGTCGCTTCTTCCTTATGAGCGACAACCATTCGGATTACCAGTTCTACGATCACATCGGCATGAAACGTATTGCCGAGGACCACAGTCAGGACACGGGCGACGGGTTTATCGTCTACATCTACGGCGGGGAGTGCTAGCTACCTTACGCGCCGCTTCGGCTGCTGCTGCGTAATACAGTGCAGGTTACCTCCGCCATATATGATTTCACGCGTGTGGAGCCCAATCACCTCGCGGTCGGGGTAGGCAGCCTTGATGTCTGCAAGCGCTTGCTCGTCGTTGGGGTCGCCAAACTGTGGAACGAGCACAGCCCCATTTATAGGCAGGAAGTTGAGGTAGCTGGGCTCAAACGCATCCTCAGGTGTCCGCGGGAGGACGCCCTCGACCGGGTCTATCGTCGAGGCCTCCTCCTCAGTCATATAGACGGACTTGCTGGGCATGATGACCTTGTGTACCTTAAGCTTGCGGCCACGCGCGTCCGTCGCGTTGCTGAGGGTCTGGTACGCCTCCTGGCACTCCCTGTAGAACTTGTGGCTTGGGTCATCGGTCCACATGCAGCACACCTCGCCAGGCGCACTAAAGCACGCGACGTCGTCCACATGGCCGTTCGTCTCGTAGGGATCGATTCCGTCCTTGATCCATATCACCTTTTGCACCCCAAGGTACTTCTTCAGCTCTTCCTCGCAGTAGGCCTTGAGCTCCTCGCTGCCAGGCTCGAAGTCGGTGACCGATGCGTTGCGCCCAGGGTGAAGCAGACACATCTCCGTCGTGAGGACCGTGCCCTGGCCATCGCAGTTAATGGATCCACCCTCGAGGATGAAGCCGTCCGGACGATAGCGCGGCACCTGCTCGATGTTGGCTATCTGCAAGCCAAGCGACGCGTCCTTGTCCCACGGAAAATAGAGGCCATCCACGAGCCCGCCATACGCGTTGAAGTGGAAGTGGCTAAGCGCAAGGTCACCCTCGTCATTTACGAGAAATGCGGGGCCGGGGTCGCGAATCCAGGAGTCGTTGTACTCCATCAACATTATTCGGACGTTATCAACCTCGCCCAGAATCTCGTTTACAGCAGGCCAGTCCTCTGGGTTCACGCCAACGGTAATCGGCTGGAATCGGGCGACGGTCTTTATGACCTCAGCGAAGACCTTTTGAGCTGGCTTTGCTCCCGCGCGCCACACATCCGGTCGATGCGGCCACAGAATCCACGTCTGTGCCTGCTCCTCGTACTCGCCAGGCATATAGAATCCGTCCTGCAGCGGTGTAGATTCTGCTTCGTGAATGGTGTGCATGCTCTTCTCCTTCCATTCTTGCTGGACACCCCAATATTCCTGCGTCTTTTCAATCTGAACAATGGAACGCACGAACACCTTCCACAGACGAACGTCTACCTTGTGACTAACCAAAAGTTCTAATGATTCCGGAAAGTGTCAGACTAAGGAGCTACTGGGAGGTGGGTGAGCGCCGATGGATGACTCTTCATGCATAGGCCATAAAAGTGTCGTGGCAACATCTCTGGACGAAGGTACGTGGGAGAAGGTTAACGATGTAACACTTTGGATTGCGAAGCAAAGGGACGTCTTTTCACTACAGCGTGGCACACTTGAAAGGGTTGCCGCGCTTATCCCCCACCGCTCCTCAATGTTCGATCTTGCGGTGGTAAGGCAGGACGAAACCGTCACCTATACGCATGCCATAAGCACGACCATGAGCAAGGACACGTTGTCTTCCTATTACCTACGCTACGCCGCCCTGGACTATACAACCTGGAGCTTTAATCCCCACGAAGTGGAAGTCTACCGAGACCTCGACCTCGTCGATGTTGCGAAACGTGACGAGACACCTATTTATCGCGAGTGGATGCGACCGCAAGGCGTCTACTATGGGTGCGGCGCCACCCTCGCATTGGATGGCATACCGCTTGGAAGTGTCACACTTTTTCGCGAACGAGAGGCGGGTGACTTTTCTCCAGTGCAGATGCGGACACTTCTTGAACTTGCTCGCCATCTGAGCGCACGCCTCGGCACGCTATTCCCCAGGGGCATCGCGGATGACGAGCAGAGCGTAGACGTGGACGAGTCTACAAGAATAGCGAAGCACTTTGGGCTCAGTAGGCGAGAAGAGCAGGTCCTCTCGCTCATGCTCGATGGCGAGAGCAACCGCAGCGTCGCCGACAGGCTTTATGTGTCGGAGTCGACGGTAAAGAAACATATCAACAGCATCTATCGAAAGGTCGGCGTCAAGAGTCGCATGCAACTCGCAGCTGCGGTCTCCAGACACAAGGTATCTGCAAGATAAGGCGGAACGCCCACGTGGGACGTCCCGCCTCGTTTACATGCACTTCTCGGCTGTGTCATGCTTTCTTGCAGTTGCCTTTAGGCTACTTGGTCTGGGCGGAAGGCTCCTGCTGGGTGATGCAGTGGATGTTGCCGCCGCCGTAGACAACCTGGTCGCT
>CACWMM010000058.1:0-15712 GCA_902761955.1 uncultured Olsenella sp.
CCATTGTACAGGGGCCGCGCGTCAGCATGCCCAGTCTTCGACATCGCTGCCCGACTGTCACCGCTGGCGAAACCCGGTAAAGAAATAGGTTGACACAAATTCCCCCGGAGCTACAGCAGCTCCACCCTGCCGTCCTTCACGGTGAGGCCGACGCTGCCAGAGAGCAGCCCCTCGAGCTCCCTTCCGGCAAGCTCGTAGCGCCACGACTTCATGAGCCGCGAGCCCTTCCTGCCGCTCGCGACGTCGAGGAGGTCGTCCCTCGTCGCGATCACCTGCGTGGCGACGCCGCTCTTCTCGGATATCAGGCGTAGCATCGCGTACATGAGGTCCACGACGCTCTCCGTCTCTGCCGACGGGCGGTCGCGACGCTTCGTCTGCGGGTAGTCGTCCAGCGGGCACGCCACGCCGCGGCTCACGGCGTCGACCATGCCCTGCGCGTCCCGTGCGCTCAGCTGCTCCGTGCCGCGAATGCGGCGCAGCCTGTCCACGGAGCGCGGAACGCGCTTGCACGACTCGATGATGACCTCGTCTGACACGACCCACTTGCGCGGGATGTTGCGGTCCGCCGCGACGACGTCGCGCCACGCGCTCACCTCGCGCGCTACGGCAAGCTGCTTGCGCGTGAGCGAGCCGGAGCGCTTCAGGTGCAGGTACGCGAGCTCCGGAGGGCGCGAGAAGTGCTCGCGGCTCGTGACCTCGGCCATCTCGGGGGCGATCCACGATATCCTGCCGCGGCGCGTGAGCTCCTCCGTCATCTGCCGGTAGATGCCGGGCAGGTAGCGCACGTCGTCCTCCGCGTACTGCAGCTGCTCGGGGTCGAGAGGCCGCCGCGACCAGTCCGTGAGCGACTCCGCCTTCGGGAGCCTCACGCCGCAGCACGCCTCCACGAGGGCGCCGTAGCCAATCTGCTGGCGGTATCCCAGAAACGCGGCCGCGACCTGCGTGTCGAACACGGGCGTGGGGATGCAGCCCATCTCCTCGAGGATGACCTCGAGGTCCTGGGTGCAGGCGTGGAACACCTTCGTGATCTTCTCGTCCTCGAACAGTGCCCGCAGGCTCGAGAGGTTTCGGATGAGGATGGGGTCGACGGCGGCGGACTCCTCCTCCGTCGCCACCTGGATGAGGCACAGCTTGGGATAGAAGGTCTTCTCGCGCAGGAACTCCGTGTCGACGGCAAGCACCCGCGACGATGCGGCCCGCTCGCAGAACGCGGCGAGCTCCTTTGAGTCGGATATATACACAAAAGCTCGTTTCGTTGATTGTGTAGGCAGTCGCCCTGTGCCGACGGGCGTTACGCTATCCTGTGGGGATATGGCTCGCGACGTCGACGCGACTACACCATGATACATAACAAGGCGGGAGGGCACCGTGCGCATCCTCATCGTTCACAACCTCAAGTCGGGCATGAGCTCGATCGACGTATTCGACTTCGTCCACGCGCTCATGCGAGAGGACGACGAGATCGTCATCCGCGGCCTGGACTCCAGCTCCCAGGGGCAGCAGGAGCTTCGCGACGCGGAGTCCTTCGACCTCGTCGTCGTGTCGGGCGGCGACGGCACCGTGACGAGCCTGCTGTACGAGCTGCGCGATCGCAACGTTCTGACCTGCGTCTTCCCGTCCGGCACCGCAAACCTGGTGTTCGAGAACCTCGCGAACGCCCCGGAGCCCGCCTCCATCGCGAAGGCGTGCCGCGACGGCTACTTCGTGCGCGCGGACTTTGGCGAGATAGCGTGGAAGGATACGGACGGCAACAGCGACTCGCGCGGGTTCGGCCTCATGGCGGGCTCGGGATACGACGCCGTCCTCATGCGCGAGGCCATCCCCAACAAGCAGATCATAGGCGAGGCCGCGTACTTCACCGCGGCGCTCGCAAACGCCCACCCCAAGGTGGAGCACTTCACCATCACCGTCGACGGCGAGACGTTCGAGCGCGACGGCATCGCGTGCATCGTCGCGAACACCGCCAAGATGCAGGCCGACATCCAGATCGTGCCGGACTGCTCCATGTCCGACGGCAAGCTCGACGTGATCGTGCTCGAGACCTCGGACGCCGTCCAGCTGCTCGTCCCCATCTTCACGGGACTCTTCGACAAGCAGGCAAAGGGCGGCAGGCCGTTCATCGAGCACTTCTCGGGCAGGGAGATCGAGGTGCGGTCCGACTCTCCCATCCCCATGCAGGTGGACGGCGACACCATCCCCGGCATGGTCATGGGCTACAAGGCCCATGTCATCCCCCAGTGCAACAAGCTCGTCGTCGACCAGGCGAGCCCGTACTTCGACCGCAGGAACCGCGTCGAGCTGGGCTAGGCACAACAAAGCGGGAACACCTTGGCCCCCGGACTCCGGGGGCCTTTGCGATGCGATAGGAGTCAGATGTACACGTTCGAGAGCAGGGTCCGCTACAGCGAGTGCGCAAGCGACGCGCGCCTGTCGCGGCTGGGACTCGTCAACTACCTGCAGGACTGCTCGTGCTTCCAGAGCGAGAGCCTTGGCATCGGCATAGAGGACATGAAGAGGAACCACTATGCGTGGTTCCTCTCCGCCTGGCAGATAGAGATCGAGGACCTTCCGCGCTTCAACACGCCCATCGCCGTCAGCACGTGGTGCTACGGCGTGAAGCGGCTCCTCGCCAGCAGGAACTTCACCATCGCGGGACAGGACGGCACCCCGTACGTGCGCGCGGACTCGCTGTGGTTTCTGTACGACACGAAGCTCGGCCGGCCCGTCAAGTTCCCCAAGTCCCAGATGGCCTACCTGGAGGACACGCCGCGTCTGGACATGCCGCCCACAAGGCGCAAGATCGACGTCGAGGGCGACTTCGCGTGCGCGCCCTCGATCACGGTGACGCGCCAGCACCTGGACACGAACGGCCACGTCAACAACGCGCAGTACATCCAGATGGCACTCGACGCGATCGAGCAGACGGGACAGGCACTCGTGCCGTGGCGCATCACGGTGCAGTACGAGTCCATGGCGCTGCTGCACGACACCGTGGAGCCGCAGGTGTTTTGCTCCGAGGGTGGCCGCACCGTCAGGCTCGCCCGCCCGGACGGCAAGCCGTACGCGATCGTGAGGATCGAGGTGCGCAGCTGATGGAAGCGCGAAGCGACAGGCCGGTGGTGCGCGTGGTGGCGGCGGTCATCTGGATGGACGACCGCGTGTATGCAGCCCAGCGAGGCTACGGCGACATGAAGGACGGCTGGGAGTTCCCCGGCGGCAAGGTCGAGAAGGGCGAGGCGCCGGAGCAGGCGCTGCGCCGCGAGGTGAGAGAGGAGCTTGGCTGCGAGCTGGGCGGTGTGTTCTACCTAGACACGGTGGAGCACGACTACGACGGCTTCCACCTGAGCATGGACGTGTTCGCGTGCACCCCCGCCGCGGGCGAGACGCCCCGCTCGAGGGAGCACGAGGCGGAGCGCTGGCTTTCGCGCGACGAGCTTCTTGACGTGGAGTGGCTTCCCGCGGACCGCGACGTGGTCATGAGCCTGGGTATGAGCTGGGACGAGGTGTTCACGGAGGGGCGCCTGTAGCTGCAACGGAGCCAATGCCCGCGAAACCATGGCGCTTGGTAAGCCCAGGTGCAGGCGTTTCTCGCCCAACCGTGCAGCTGCTATGATAGTGCCCTGAGCAAGAGAGAGGACTTCCATGCCAGACAACCAGCAGGTCGCAAGCGACCAGACGAGCATAGTTTCGGCAGACGCCGCAAGGCGTCCCGCCGTTATCGAGACGGCATCGGCCACGACGTCTCCAGACAACGCGAACTCCGGCGCGAAGCCGGTGGTGATCGCAGCGGTCGGCGTGGTGGTCCTCCTTCTTTTGGCGAACGCGCTCGGGGGGTTCGTCGCGGGCGTCACGAGGTTCGCCCTCATGGACGAGCTGGGGCGTCACGCGGACACGCTGGAGCTTGGCGATCCCGACGGCGCGTACGGGGACTCCGACGCGTGGGACACCTTCGACGACCAGGGCGGCTGGTGGAGCCAGGGCGGCATGGCCGACGCGTGCGGCGCGCCGTCCCGCACGGACGCACGCGCATAGCGAGGCGAGGACGCCCGCACCGGACCCCACCCAAGGAGGAGACACGCATGAGCAAGGCTGACGACATCTTCATATCCATGTGCCAGGACATCATCGAGAACGGCACCACGACGGAGGGCCAGAAGGTCCGCCCGCACTGGGAGGACGGCACGCCGGCGTACACCATAAAGCAGTTTGGCGTATGCAACCGCTACGACCTGCGCGAGGAGTTCCCCGCGCTCACGCTGAGGCGCACGGCGCTCAAGAGCTGCATGGACGAGGTGCTGTGGATCTACCAGCGCAAGTCGAACAACATACACGACCTGAAGCCGCACATCTGGGACGAGTGGGCAGACGAGGGCGGGTCCATCGGCAAGGCGTACGGCTACCAGGTGGGCCAGGTGAGCCACTACGCGGACGGCGACTACGACCAGATGGACCGCGTGCTGAAGGACCTGCGCGAGAACCCGTTCAGCCGCAGGATCATGACGAACCTGTACACGTTCTCCGACCTGTCCGAGATGCACCTGTACCCGTGCGCGTACAACGCGATCTACAACGTGACGGAGCACCCCGGCGACGACAAGCCCACGCTGAACATGGTGCTGGTGCAGCGCAGCCAGGACGTGCTGGCCGCGAACAACTGGAACGTGTGCCAGTACGCCATCCTGCTCATGATGGTGGCGCAGGTGAGCGACATGCACGCCGGCGAGCTGGTGCACATGATCGCGGACGCCCACATCTACGACCGCCACGTGGACATCGTGCGCGAGCTCATCAGCCGGCCGACCTACCCGGCCCCGAAGGTTCACCTGAACCCCTACGTGCACGACTTCTACGACTTCACGACCGACGACCTCATCGTGGAGGGCTACAGCCACGGCCCGCAGGTGAAGGACATCCCTATAGCAATCTAGGAGGACCATGGACGCCATCGTTTCCGTCACGCGCGACTGGGCCATCGGCAAAGACGGCGCTCTCTTGGTCCGCAACAAGGCGGACATGCACCGCTTTGTGGAGCTCACGCGCGGCTGCACGTGCATCATGGGCAGGAAGACGTACGAGAGCTTCCCGGGAGGGCCGCTCAAGGGCCGCCGCAACGTGATCGTGACGCACGACGCCAGCTACGTGCCGCCAAAGGCGGAGGACCTTGCCGCAGGCACGAGCGTGGACGTGGTGACGTCGCCCCAGGCGGCGCTGGACGCGACGGCCACAGACACGCGCGTCTGGCTCATAGGCGGCGAGTCGCTGTACCGCGCGCTTCTCCCCCACTGCACCAGCTGCTACGTCACCAGAAACGACACCGTGGTGCCCGGCGCGGACGCGTTCTTCCCGAACCTGGACGACGACCCGGCGTGGACGCTTGCTAAGCGCGAGGACGGCGGCATCACGAAGGCGGGCGTCGCGTTTGACTTCGCACGCTACGACAGACGCGCATAACGGCGCGCAGGACAGGGTCTACCGGCGGAGAAGAGCCTCCGCCGCGGCCACGAGTTCCCTCGCGTCTCCGCAGCCACACTCGACCCTGAGCCACGCGCCGTCTTCGGCCGTGGCCATGTTCTGCACGCGGCTTGCTGTGCCGCCGGGCACGTAGCGCCCGCACAGGTCGACGGCGCCGTTGGTGCCACGGCCGGCCGCGCTCGCCGCGACAGCTGCGTCCACAAGGACGTCGACCGCGGGCCCGAAGCCGTCCTCGAGGTTCGCGGCTGCGGCCTCGTACGACGGGTCGTCCGTGAGCCCGGGGTAACGCACGGCGCGCACCGCGGGATGACAGCGCAGGTATGCCGCCATGACCTGGGCGTTGTCGTTTGCGCAGCGGCGGCGCGCATCGAAATCCGCCATGCCGGCGGCAAGAGCCTGAAGCTGGGAAACCTCCGGCACGGGCAGCGCGGAGGCCACGTCCGCCATGCCGGCGCAACCGTCCCTCCCCTGCAGGGCCTCGCGACGAAGGCCCACCATCACCATGCCGCAGGCAGGCGTGCAGACGATGCGGTCGAGCGAGGCGAGCGTGACGTCCGCCCCCAGCCTGCCGGCGGGGCACCCCAGCGCAGACGTGAGGCTCACGTCCACGGCAAGCGGCACGCGCTCCGCGGCAGGCGCCTCGTCCCGGTGGCGCGCCAATGCCCGCACGTCGCGCATGCGTACGGGCGCCCCACCCAGGGGCTCCACAACGGCGCCGGGGTCGATCCCCAGCCGGCGTGCCACGTCCTCGACGTCAGGAGCCGCCACGACCCACGCGCGGCTCCTGCCGCCAAGCGCCCGGGCAAAGGTGCGGCAGGCGTCCCGCAGTGCCTCCTCCGCCAAGCTGCGTCCGTGCGCCCTTGCTCCTGCTCCATCGCCCTTCCCTCCTGCCGCCGTGTGCTTCCATGGCGCGCGTCGCGTGCCGACGTTGCAAAAGGGGCCGCCCCGCGGGACGGCCCCTGTCGTGCCATGGCGATGTCGCTATTGCTAGCTTTGGGCTAGCCGCGGCGCTCGCGGATCTCCTCCGTGATGTCCCTCACGAAGTCGGCCAGGTCACGCTGGGTGGTCTCGTTCGTCGCGCGGTCGCGGACGCTGATGTTGCCGGCCTCCTTCTCCTTCTCGCCCAGGATGAGCATGTAGGGGACGCGGTCGACGGAGCGGGCCTCGCGGATCTTGTAACCGATCTTCTCGTCGCGGTCGTCCACCTTCACGCGCACGCCGGCGTCGCGCAGGGTCTGCGCGACCTCGCTGGCGTAGTCGCGGGTCTTCTCGCTGACGGGCAGCACCTTGACCTGGCAGGGCGACAGCCACGTGGGGAACTTGCCCGCGTACTGCTCGATGAGCATGCCGATGAAGCGCTCGAAGCTGCCGAAGCCGGCGCGGTGAATCATGATCGGCTGCTTCTTGGTGCCGTCCTTGTCGACGTACTCCAGCTGGAAGTTGTGCGGCAGCTGGAAGTCGAGCTGAATGGTGCCGCACTGCCACTCGCGGCCCAGGCAGTCCTGCAGGTGGAAGTCGATCTTGGGGCCATAGAACGCGCCGTCGCCCGGGTTGAGCTTGTAGTCGACGCGCATGTCCTCCAGGGCCTTCTTGAGGCCTTCCTCCGCACGCTCCCAGTCCTCGTCGGAACCCATGGAGTTGTCCGGACGCGTGGAGAGCTCAACGCGATACGGGAAGCCAAACTGCGCGTAGTATGCCGTGATCAGGTGCGCGACGTCCTCGACCTGCTCCGTGATCTGGTCCGGACGGATGAACAGGTGGGCGTCGTCCTGCTGGAACTCGCGAACGCGGAAGAGGCCGTGCAGGGCACCCTTGAGCTCGTGACGGTGGTCGATGCCGGCCTCGGCCAGCTTGAGCGGCAGGTCACGGTAGCTGCGTGGCTTGCTCTTGTAGATGAGGCAGGCACCCGGGCAGTTCATCGGCTTGATGGCGTAGTCCTCGTCGTCAATCTGGGTCGTGTACATGTTCTCCTTGTAGTGGTCCCAGTGACCGGAGGTCTCCCACAGCTTGCGCGAGAGGATGATGGGCGTCTGAACCTGGTCGTACCCGTACTTGTCCTGCATCTCCTGCCAGTACTGCATGAGGGCGTTGCGGATGCGCATGCCGTTGGGCAGCCAGAACGGGAAGCCGGGGCCGGCCTCGTTCATCATGAAGATGTCCATCTCCTGGCCGATCTTGCGATGGTCGCGCTTCTCGGCCTCCGCAAGCAGGGCAAAGTGCTCGTCCATCTCTTGCTTGTTGCGGAAGGCGACGCCGTTGATGCGGGTGAGCATCTTGTTCTTGCTGTCACCCTTCCAGTACGCGCCAGAGACGCCCGTCAGCTTGAACGCCTTGAGCGCCTTGGTGTAGAGGATGTGCGGGCCCACGCACATGTCGACGTACTCGCCCTGCTTGTAGAACGTGATGCGCGCGTCCTCGGGAAGGTCGCCGATGTGCTCGACCTTGTACTTCTCGCCGCGCTCCTCCATGTGCTTGATTGCTTCTGCGCGCGGGAGCTCGTACGTCTCGAACTTAAGGTTCTCCTTGCAGATCTTGCGCATCTCGTCCTCGATGGCCGGGAAATCGTCCTCGGAGATCTTCGTGCCCTCGGGAAGGTCGATGTCGTAGTAGAAGCCGTTGTCCGTGGCGGGGCCGTACGCGAAGTCCGCCTGGGGGTACAGGCGCTTGATGGCTTGCGCCATGATGTGCGCCGCGGAGTGACGCAGGACGTGGAGCTCCTCGTCGGCGGGAACCTCGTCCACGTGGCCGTCGTTAAAAAGAACCTTCATGCTAATAACCTTTCGTATGTGGGGCGGGCCCGCCATGGGTTTCGCCCTCAGACATTGCCGTAAAATGTCTTCCGTTGGATCAAGGGAGAAGAGCGTGCGCACCCGGCCGAGGCCCTTGGGTCGACGCAGCGCGGCGCCTGCCGCAGGACGGCGCGCGGCCGTCCCATCGAAAGGACAGGCGCCTAGATAGTCGTCGTGGTGATGGTGGGAATACCGTTCGCGATGGCGCGACTTGCGCGCGTGCGTGGGCAGAACCTGTACTCGTCACTGTTCGAACGCATGACCTGACGACTCCCCCGTGCCGTAACGGCACGACTTGCGTTTGCCGACGGCACGCGGCCGTTCGCAAACCAATTGCAGACGTGACTACTTTACAACAGCTTCGTGCGATGTGTGGCCGCGACCTCTGTGTCAGCCAAAAGCCACATGCGTGGGCACAGAGGACGCCCAGAGGTGTCCGCCGCAGTGGCATTGCGGCCACAAAAAAGGCACCGCGGATGGCGCGGTGCCCTTGCGGTTGATCTCTTGCGCGACGCTTCCGAATGCCGCGCTACTGGATGCGGGTGCGGCAGTACGGGCACACCTTCCAGTCCGCGTTCAGCGGGCGGTGGCACGTGGGGCACACGTTTCTCACCTGCGTGTTGCAGATGGGGCACACCACGAAGTCGCGGTCGATGGGCGCGCCGCACTTGGGGCAGATGCCATAGTGGCTGAGCTGGTGCTCGCGAAGCGCGATGTCCAGGTCCTGCTCCTCGCGGTCAACCAGGTAGGAGCTGGGACGCAGGATCACGTACGCCAGAAGGCCCACGATGGGGATGATCGATATGACGGCCCACAGCCACCAGGGCTCCGCGCCGCGGCGCTGGGCGTCGCGGATGACATAGACGATGGAGAGGATGTAGAGCATGACGAGGCACGCAACCATGAGGTAGAGCACCATGCGGACTTCGGGCGTAATCAGCTGGTCGAGAAGCTCAGACATGTCTTAGTGACCTTTCTTATTTGACATACGTGCTTCCCGGCTCACGCTCGCAGGAAGCTGCAGCATCGCAGAAGATTGTAACAGACTGCGCGCCGACGCCGCACGCGATGGGCATTTGTGCAGGTTGCGCACAAGCTCACTACATCGGCGGCGCCGCGCGGACGGCTACTCGTAGCGCTCGTCGAACACGCGGCGGGTCTTCTTCTCGCTCCGCGGCAGGACGCCTAGCTCGACCACCTTTACGAGCGGCGTGAAGCCTATGCGGTTGCGGCACTCGTGCGCGACCTCGTCCGCGAGCGCGAGGAAGTCCTGCGTGCCGTCCGTCTCAACGTACAGGCGCATGGTGTCGCGTCCCTCCAGGTGCGACAGGCGGATCTGGTACTCGCTCGACAGCTGCGGGAACGACGCGATGACCTCCTCCACCTGCCGCGGGAACACGTTGACGCCGTGGATCTTGAACATGTCGTCCGAACGGCCGCGGATGGTGTCGATGCGCGGGAACGGGCTCCCGCACGGGCACGTTCCCGGGATGATGCGGCTGAGATCGTGCGTGCGGAAGCGGATGAGCGGCGCACCCTCCTTCACGAGCGTGGTGATGACGATCTCTCCCCACTCGCCGTCCGGCACGGCATCCCCTGTCTTTGGGTCGACGACCTCGAGGTAGACGTAGTCGTCCCAGTAGTGGATGCCGTCGTTGGCGGAGCAGCTGATGCCGATGCCCGGCCCGTACACCTCCGTCAGACCGTAGATGTCAAACGACTCGATTCCGAGGCCCTCGTTTATGCGTTGGCGGATCTTCTCGCCCCAGCGCTCGGATCCTATGACGCCGCGACGAAGGCAGATCTTGTCCTGAAGGCCGCGCCTCTGCACCTCCTCAGCAAGCAGCAGCGCGTAGCTGGACGTGGCGCAGATGACCGTGGACTGCATGTCCATCATGAACTTGAGCTGCTTCTCCGTGTTGCCAGGGCCCATGGGGATGGCCATGGCGCCGAGCTTCTCCGCGCCGGCCTGAAAGCCGATGCCCGCGGTCCAAAGCCCGTAGCCGGGGGTTATCTGCACGCGGTCGCGGTTGGTGACGCCGGCCATCTGGTAGCAGCGGGCGAAGATCGTGGCCCAGTCCTCAACGTCACGCGCGGTGTACGGCACGATGACCGGCGTTCCCGTGGTACCGGAGCTCGAGTGGATGCGCACGATCTTCTCCTCCGGAACCGCGGCGAGGCCCAGCGGGTACGCGTCGCGGAGGTCCTGCTTGGACGAGAAGGGCAGGCGCCTGAAGTCGTCGGCGTCCGTCACGCCGGTGATGCCGGCCTCCTTGAGGCGGCGGCCATAGAAGTTGTCCGACGCGCGGAGGCGTTCGATCTGCCTGTTGACGAGCTCGAGCTGGGTGTCGCTTATCTGCATGGTTCCTCCTTGGCGTAGTCGAGCGCGCGGTCGTTCAGGGCGAGGAAGCGCTCCGGCACCACGTGATGCACGGCGGCGCGCACCTCGTCCACGGTAAAGCCGAGCGCGCCCGTGCGCGCGGCCGCGCCCAGCAGAAGCACGTTAAGCACCTTTGCCGAGCCAAGCTCGCGCGCGGCGGCGTCCGCGTCCACCACGGTGAGGTTGCTGACGGCGCCCTCAAGGTAGCCCATGACGGCGTCGAGGTCGTACTCCGGGCCGCCCGTGACGGCCGAGACCGGCACGACGGGCCTATTGCTCACGACGACGGCGCCGCCGGGCTTAAGCAGGCGAAGCTGGCGCGTGGCCTCCGCCGGCTCGAACGCCAGGATGACGTCCGCGCGGCCGCTACCCACCAGGGGCGACGCCACGCCCTCCCCCACGCGCACGTGGCTGAGGACGGAACCCCCGCGCTGCGCCATGCCAATGGTCTCGGCCGTCTTGACGGGAAGGCCCTTGCGCATGGCCGCCGTTGCAAGGAGGCGGGACGCGAGCACCGTGCCCTGGCCGCCCGTCCCGCACAACACGATGTCACGCCTCATACGCACTGCCTCCCGAAATCGCGTCGAACGGGCACACCTGCTCGCACAGCGTGCAACCCGTGCACTGCGAGCCGTCTATCGCCACCCTGCCGTCTGCCTGCGGCACAAGCGCAGGGCAGCCCAGCTGCTTGACGCAGCGCTGACAGCCCACGCAGCGCGCGGGGTCCACGTGGCTCTGCGCGCTTGGCCTGTACAGGAACACGCACGGGCTCTTGAAGATGATGGCCTTCACGCCGGGCTCCGCGTCCACGCGCGCGACGGTCTTGGTGGTCGCCTGCAGGTCGAGCGGGTCCACCGTCTCGACCACGGAAAGGCCGATCGCCCTGAGGACGCACTCGATGCTCACGGGGGTGACCTTCTCGCCCATTGCCGTGCGGCCCGTGCCGGGATGCGGCTGGTGGCCGGTCATGGCGGTGGTGGAGTTGTCAAGCACGCACAGCGTCATGTTGGCCTGGTTGTAGAACGCGTTCACGACGCCCGTGATGCCGGACGCGAAGAACGTGGAGTCGCCCACGAACGCGAAGCAGTGCGTGTCGGGCTCCACGTGGCCCACACCCTGGGCGATGTTGATGCCGGCGCCCATGCACAGACAGGTGTCGCACATGTCGAGCGGACGGGCGTTTCCCAGCGTGTAGCAGCCGATGTCACCGCAGTAGATGGTCTTCTTGCCTCGCATGGCCTGCTTTACGGCGTAGAAGCTCGCGCGGTGCGGGCAGCCGGCGCAGAGCACGGGCGGCCTCACGGGAAGCTGTGGCGGATCCGGCCAGGCGGCGCCCTCCGCGGCACCACGCCCCAGGAACGCGTCGAGCACCTGGCCCACGTACTCCACGGAGTTCTCGCCGGACGGCTTCACGTCGCCGGTGAGCTTGCCGCGCACCACAACGTCCAGGTGGTGCCTGCCCGCAAGCGCCGTCAGTGCGCGCTCGATCACGGGGTCGAGCTCCTCCACGCACAGGACCTCGTCCACGCCGTCCAGGAACTCGAGCGCAAGGTCGTCCGGGAACGGGAACGGCGTCGCCACGCGCAGCACGCGGCACTCGCCCTCGGCCAGGTTCTCGCGAACGTACTGGTAGTTGATGCCGTGCGTCGCGATTGCCTTGCGAGCGGGGCGCACGGCCGCGGCGGGAGTTGCGGCACTGTCGTCAGGCGCAGTGCCGGCGTGGCCGGCCTCCCAGTCCACGAAGTTTCCGGCATACGAGCCCAGCTCGTGCGAGAGCCTGGCGTTTCTCTGCTCGATGCACGCATGCGCCTGCACGGAGAGGCGCGGGAAGATGACCCACTTGGAGGAGTCCTTCACGAAGCCCTCCGGCTCGCTCTTGAGGTAGTCCTCGGGCTCGAGGACGTCGACCGCCTCGTAGCCGTGGTCCACGCGCGTGGTCGGGCGCAGGAACACGGGACTGTGGAGCTCCTCGGAGAGCGCGAACGCGTCGCGCATCATCTGGTACGCGTCCGCGACGCCGGACGGATCGAGGCACGGCACCTTGCTGAACTGGGCAAACGTGCGCGTGTCCTGCTCGGTCTGCGACGAGATGGGGCCGGGGTCGTCTGCGACCACGATGACCATGCCGCCTTTGACGCCGATGTACTCCAGGCTCATGAGGGGGTCGGCGGCAACGTTCAGGCCCACGCACTTCATGGTAACGAGCGAGCGGGCGCCCGCGTACGACGCGCCGGCCGCTACCTCGAGCGCGGCCTTCTCGTTAACGGACCACTCCACGTACACGTCGCCGGGGTTGCGCTTTGCGACGGTCTCGATGATCTCCGTCGAGGGCGTGCCGGGATACCCCGCCACCACGTCCACGCCGGCGGCGAGCGCACCGAGCGCCATCGCCTCGTTTCCCATCAGGAACTCCCTGTGCATGGGCATACCTCCCCGCCAGCCGCGCGCTGCGGGCGCGGCCATGCATCGGCAGTCAACAAGCTTTTAACCACTCTACAAAAGGTGCGCCGGTGCCGCGCCGCAAGTTGGCAAACGTTCGAATCTGTTAATCGAGCGCGCGGCCGGACGGGGTGCACTAGGCACGTGGGGCGCAGCACGCCGCCCGCCTGCGGCGCGGCACTGCGTGCGCGCGTCGCACTTCGCGAAGTGCGACATACCCTCTCTAGGCATCCACCTGCGAAAACGTCAAAATGCCGGCCGTCGCACTTCTCGAAGTGCGACATTGGTCGCCACCGCCGCGCTCCCATGCGCGGAGCCGCGGCAGCTCGCCCCCCCTTGGTACCGTCTGCCACCCTCTTCGTGCATCTTGCGGGGCGGGTCGCGGCACGCGCCTATCATGGAGGCACGGCTCGCCCTCGCACCCATACGGGACGGCGGCCGTCGCGCGATACGCGAATCTGATTGGGAGGCACCGCCATGTCCCGCGTTCCCCACCTCAGGTCCTACGTCCTTCTGTCCAGAAGGCGGTGGGTGTTGGCCATGCTCGCCGCGATCGCGGGGGCCGCCCTTCTTGCCACCTTCGTGCCGTTTGCCACGGATGGCGCGTACAACTACTCGGTGGACAGGTACTACGAGACGTACAGCTTCCTCCTTCACCAGGGTGGGACCATAAGCGATGCGGACCACCGGCAGGCCAGAAGGCTCGAGTCGATTGTCGAAGAGGCGGACCCGGCCGAATACTGCCGCAAGGTCCGCAGCTACGAGCTTCGGGAGATCAGGGAGCAGAAATCCCAGGGCCAGTCGTCGGACCCAGAAACGCGAAGGCTGTATACCTTCACGGCCACGTTTCTTAACGCGGTATGCAGGCTGAGCTCGCCCGCCCTGTACCAGGGAACGGACGAGATGCCCGGGCTGGTGCTGGTCGCATACTACCTTGGGGCGCTGCCCTCCCCCGTGCTGCTGCTCGCGCCGTTTGCCCTGCTGTGGGTCATCGCGCGGGAGAACGCGTCGTCCAGGCTCCTCTCACACGCGCCGCTCTCCCCCGCCGGCATGTGGCTGTACCTGGGATGTTTCGGCGCACTGCTCGCGCTCGTTTTCTCGCTCGTGCCCATGCTTCCCGCCTTTGTGTTGGGCGTCGTCAGGAACGGCGTGGGAGACCTCGCCTACCCCATCATCTATTGGCAGGACGACGTGCTCGTGAGGACGACCCTCGTACGCGAGCTTGTGCGGTACGCGGGGTTCTTCCTCCTTGCGGGGTTCTGCCTTGGCACGCTCTGCCACCTCGCGACCTCGCTGCGGGCGCCAGCCGTCATGGTCGCCGGCATCGCGCTTCTGGTGCCGCCGTGCCTGGACGACTATTATGACCTGGGCGCGATCTTCCCGGACGCGCTAGCATCCCTGCCATCCACGTACTTCTCCGCAGACAGGCTCCTTGGCAGGCTCGGCGGCATAGGCGCCCAGAACGCCATACCCATAGCAGGCGCGAACGCGACGCGGGGCGTGCTCTCCATCGCCGTGCTCATCGCGCTCATGGGGCTGGCCGGCGTACTCGCGAGGTCGGCCGCGCTCGCGAGGTCCTACGGCCGTGCGCCCAGGGCGGCGCCGGAGCAGGTCATCCTCAGGGGACGGCTGCTCGTGGCACGCGAAGTCCGCGTGGGCTACGTCAGGAACCATCCGCTCGTGACAGGCGCGCTCTCGCTTGCGAGCGGCGGCGTCGTGGGCTTCGTCGCGCCAAACGGCTATGGCAAGACGACGCTCCTTGCCGCGCTCGCGGGCGTCCCGCAGCGCCCGCGCGCCACGTCCGTCGATGCCGTGGCCGTGGCGGCAGCGGACGACGGCTACGTCAGCCCGCGTAGCCAGGCCGCGTGGCGCAGGTCCGTCTTCCTTCTGCCCGGCGACGGCTCCGTGCTGTATGACCACCTGACGCCCGACCAGACCATCGAGCTCGTGCGTTGTCTGTGGCGCGGCGCGCCGGAGCGCGACACGCTCGCGGACATGGCGGCCGGCGGCTTCAGGCGCAAGCGCATCGCCACGCTCTCGCAGGGCATGCGCCAGCAGGCCGCCATCGCGGTCGCGCTCGCGACGCGGGCGCCGGTCCTGCTGCTGGACGAGCCCATGAACGCGCTCGACCCCACGAACCGCCAGCTCGCGAACGAGCGCGTCCGCGCGTACGCGGAAGAGGGCCGCTGCGTCTTCATGTCGTCCCACCTCCTGAACGACCTGGATGAGGTCTGCGACGGCGCGTACCTCATTCGCGATGGCGCGCTCGTTGACGCCGGCGGCAGGCATCGCCCGCCGCTCCCCGCGCTGTACTGGGAGTTCTACCCCCGCCCGCAGCAGGCGTAGCCAGCAGACATGGCCCGGCAGCCGTAGCACGGCTCACGCGCCGCGCGCGGGCGAGAAGAACCTGCAAACGGGCGGCCGCCGGCATCATGCCAGCGACCGCCCCATTCCTGTCACGCTATCACGCGAGGCCTTCGCGCTGCCGCACTGTGTGCGCGCGGCAGCGCACCGATGCTACTCGAAGTCCGCAATCTGGCCCTTGAGCTGCTCGATCGTGGTCGTGAGCTCAGCCTGCTGCGCGCGCTTCTTCTCGATGACGGCAGGGGCCGCCTTCGCGACGAAGCCCTCG
>CACWMM010000059.1:0-11678 GCA_902761955.1 uncultured Olsenella sp.
GCCGAGCGCGCAACGGGACCGTTAGATGTCGAGCGCCGCGTGGTAGCCCCAGTACACGGCGTTCGTGATGGTCGATACGCGCGCGGCGTCGCCAATCACGCGAACGAAGGGCGCGCTGTCCCGCAGCGCCTCGACCACGTCCGTCCTGGAGCGCTGGCCAAGCGCGCAGATGACCGTCGTGCCCGGCACCAGGTGCTCGTCGCCGCTTGCGTCGGCGCACACGACGCCCTCGTCCGTTACGCGCAGCCCCTTGTAGCCGGTGTGGACGGTCACGTACTTTTCGACCTCGCGAAGCAGCAGCGGGCGGTGCCGCACGTTCGCGTCCGGCGCCAGCTCGTCGCGCATCTCGACAAGATGGACGCGCTTGCCCTCCTGCCCCAGGTGAATGGCGCACTCGCACCCCGCGAGGCCGCCGCCAAACACCACGACGTTGTCGCTCACGCGGTCGACGTTCTTGTAGTAGTCGTTCACCACGATCACGTTGTCGCCGTCGAGCCCGGGGATGGGTGGCACGAGCGGCGAGGAGCCCACCGCGACGATGAGCGCGTCCGCGCCCTCTGCCTCTACCAGCTCGGGCGTGACCTCGCAGTTCAGGCGAATCTGCACGCCGGCCCTGCGCGCCAGACGCTCGTAGGTGCCCGTGAGCTCGTACATCTCGTGCTTGAACGGCAACGCGCGCTCGCCCTTGAGGATGCCTCCGAGCTCGTCCTCCTTCTCGCACAGCAGCACGTCGTGGCCACGCCGCGCCGCGGTGTACGCCGCGTACAGGCCGCTGGGGCCACCGCCCGCAACGAGCACCCTCTTGCGACGGGACTCCGGCACGGGAACGACCTCGTCGCCCTCGGACTCGCGGCCGATGAGCGGGTTCACGGTGCAGCGGCGCGCCGACGTTGCCGCGCGCTCCGCCATGCACGTGAAGCAGCGCAGGCAGCGCACGATCTCGTCGTCGCGTCCCTCGGTCACCTTGCGCGGAAGGAAGGGATCGGCGAGAAGAGCGCGCGCCATGTACACGACGTCCGCCTGCCCCGAGGCCACGATCTTCTCCATCTGCTCCGGATCGTTCAGGCCGCCGAGGGTTGCGACGGGCTTGCTCACGTGGCGCTTGATCTTTGCGGCAAGGTAGACGTTGCGGCCGTGAGCCTCGAACATGGAGGGGTGGGTGATGCCGAAGGTCTTCTGGTACGTGCCGGCGGATACGTGGATGAGGTCGACGTAGGGCTCGATCGCCTGGGCAATGCGCACGCCCTCCTCCAGGTCGTAGCCTCCCTCGCAGAACTCTGCGCCGCTCATGCGGAACTCGATCGGGAAGAACGGGCCCACGGCCTTGCGCACGGACTTCAGCACCTCGACGGCAAGGCGGCAGCGGTTCTCGAGCGAGCCGCCGTACTCGTCCGTCCTGTGGTTGAACAGGGGCGAGAGGAACTGGTTGATGAGCCAGCCGTGTCCGCCGTGGATCATGAGCATCTCGAAGCCGGCGCGCTTTGCGAGCCCCGCCACGTGGCCGTAGGCACGGACGATGTCCGCGATCTGCTCCTGCGAGAGCGCACGCACGGCGACGCCGTCGGCTCGGACGGTGTCCGACGGGCCCCACTGGTTGAGTCCGTGCTGACGGCTCTTGTCCGTCATGTACGTACCGGCGAACATGCCGGAGTGCGAAAGCTCCAACGATGGGATGGCGCCGTGGCGGCGGATGGCGTCAGCGGTGTACGTGGCGCATGCCAGAGAGTTGAGGATGGACTCGTCTAGGTGGTAGGCGTGGCTGCCGTCCGTCTGAGGGTGCACCATGCACTCAGACACGGTGACCGCACCTGCGCCGCCCTTGCCTCGCAGCTCGTAGAACGCCGTCGACTTGGGACCGATGCAGCCGTCGTTCGTGATGTCCGTGCCACCCATGGGCGCGCTGAACATGCGGTTCCTGAACGTGGTCCTCCCAAGGGTGATGGGCTTGCAGAGGTTGGGGTACTTACGCTGCATTCGCTCTCCTGTCCATGCCGGCCGCGTTTTGCGACAAAAAGTTACGCGCATATGATACGTGAGCGTAACGACATCCACACCATAACGACATACGCGTACATCCAGGAGCAGTCAAACAATGGGCAGCAATGCGCAAACGTAGAACATTGATTCCAAGGTTGACGTTCGGGCCGCGTTTTCCCAGTTGGGTAAAATGTGTAGGAAAAATGTTCTACGTTCGCACTCGTCACCTCGGCACCCGACACACAAGAAGGCGCCTCGCGACACGTGCCGCGAGGCGTCTCAAGTTCGTGCGACTGGAATCTCGCTACCTGCGAACCACAGAGATGCGCTGCTTCACGTGATCGCCGCTCTCGACCTCGTCCGCCATGGCAATCGCAAAGTCGGCGTAGCTGATGACGGACTCGCCTCGCTCGTTCAGCGTGAGCTCCTCCCCCGCGAGGATGTAGGAGCCGGTGCGCTCGCCATCCGCCTGGAAGTCACCCGCGGGAGAGACGAACGTCCACCTCACGTCGTCGCGCTTGCGGAGCTCGGCAAGCTCGTCTGCCTGGGCAGACGCGGTCGGAACGTACTCCTGGGGGAAGTCCGGCGTCTCGTACAGCTGGGTCGTGTGCTCGGGGTCTACGTAGAGCGAACCCGCGCCGCCAACGATGAGCAGACGAGTCTGCGTGCCAGAGAGCACGTCCGCAAGATGCTGCGAAGTAGTGGTGTGCAGGGGAAGGGTCTCGGGCGTCCATGCGCCAAAGGCGTCGACCACAGCCTCAAAGCCGGCAAGATCATCGGCCGTGATGTCCATGATGTCCTTCTGCACAAAGTGCTGGGCCTCGAACTTGTTCGCGCTGCGGGCAAAGCCGGTCACGTCGAAGCCGCGAGCAACTGCCTCTTTAACGATAAGCTGGCCGGTACGGCCGTTGGATGCAACGACGGCAATCTTCCTGGCGTCAGTCATGTCTATCTCCTTCTAGTTCAGCCGCGGCGAAGTGCCGCGTCGACTTCTTTCGTCTGACAGCTAGAACTATACGGAGGCAAATATATCTTGAAAGTAGGCACTTTATAGTGCTGTAGGTTCCTTATGGTAACTATTGGTATTTACCACATGTTTTACGCTTCTGCCACCCAGTCTCTCCTGCCACCCAGTCTTAATACCCGCGGACAAAGGGGCCCGCCCCGAAAGCTCCAAGGCGGGTCCAACCATTGCGGAATGCGCGGATGGGGCGGTCTAAAAAAACTTTTCTCTCTTTCGCTTGCTCCAAGCGAATACACGCATGCATCCTCCGCACGCCTGTCCTATCATATATATAATCTAAATTATGGTCTTTATTTTGACCATATAAGAGAGGAGTTATCGTGTCAGCGCTAACCATGGGGCTTGCCGAGGTAAAGAACAACTTTTCACGCGTTACCGCAGAAGTTAATAGAACGGGACGACCCGTTACTGTGCTCAAGAACAACAAGCCGTGGGTCATCATTCAGCCTGTCAGTAACAGTCAGAGTTCCCTAGACGTAGCTGTCGACTTCATGGATGAATACTCCGATGTGTTCGAGAAGCTCGCCAAATGACCGCGTACGCATTCACGAAGGAGGAAGTCCTCGCAATTCACTCTGCAGCCATCACAATGTTTGGCGGTGTGGATGGGGTTCGAGATGAGGGATTGCTTGACTCAGCCATGTCTCAGCCCTTTCAGACCTTTGACGGACACGATCTCTATCCAACCGAAATTTGCAAGGCCTGTAGATACGCATTCGGAATAATACGTGACCATCCCTTTCTCGACGGAAACAAAAGAACTGGGACAGCACTCCTAGGCGTATACCTGAGGATGTATGGATTCGACTTCAAGCCTATCCACCAAGAGCTGCTTGAAACCATGATGGGTGTGGCAGACGGATCTCTTGACTTTGATCAACTTGTGCAGTGGACGCAAGCTCAGGTCGTAGACAGCCATTCATCGATCCGGTAGTGGAGACATGCGCAAGGATTATTAGCCACAGACCTCATTGCCCACGCTCGCTTACCGCGCACAAAAGAGACCCGCCCCGGAAGCTCCAAGGCGGGTCCATGATTGCCAGTGTCGTTCGCAAGGCCTAGGTTCTGCCTACTTGGCCTCCCCCGTGACCTTCGCCCAGTCGGCCGCAAACTTCGCGAGGCCCTCGGTCGTCAGCGGGTGGTGCACGCACTTCTTCAGCGCGCCAAACGGCACGGTCGCGATGTCCGCGCCCAGAAGCGCGGCCTGCGTCACGTGGTTGGGTGTGCGGACGGAAGCAGTGATGATCTCCGGGCCGCCCTCCTTGTCCCAGTAGCCGTAGTCGTAGTTCTTCACGCACTCGACGACCTTGGCGAGCTGCTCGATGCCGTCGTCACCGATGTCGTCGAAGCGACCGACGAACGGGCTGATGTAGCGCGCGCCGGCGCGTGCGGCGAGAAGGGCCTGCGGTGCGGAGAAGACGAGCGTCATGTTGACGCGAATCCCCTCGGCCGCGAGCTTGTGGGTCGCGGGCAGCGACTCCTCGCAGATCGGCAGCTTGACCACGATGTTGGGCGCGAGCGACGCCAGGTGCTCGCCCTCGGCGATCATGCCCTCGGTGGTCTCGGCGGTGGACTCGGCGGACACGGGCACGTCCTCGCCCACGATCTTGCAGATCTTGACCATGTGGTCCTCGAAGTCGGCGAGCTTTCCGCCAGTCTTCGCGTAGAGCGACGGGTTGGTGGTGACGCCGGCGAGGATACCCCAGTCGGAGGCCTGCTTGATCTCGTCGAGGTCCGCGGTATCGATGAAGAACTTCATATCTAGCCCCTTCTGTCCGAAACCAACTTTCCAGTTTGTTATTGTTGCGACCCCATCGTAGCGCTCTTCTCCACAAAGTGGACCCGCAATCGGTGGTCAACCAAAATCGACAGGCCACCGTCGCGCGACGCATCGGGCGGCGGCCACCCGTGCGGCCTACTCGCGACCGTCCCAGCAGTACGTGCAGACCTTTTCGCGGTCGAGGCCGATGGCCTCGAGCAGGCCGTCGAGCGACTGGTAGCGCAGCGAGTCGAAGCCCATCTCCTCGCAGATGGACTTCAGCAGGCAGCGGCCGCGCTCCGTGGTGTCGTCCGCGTACTCCGCGATGTGGTCCTCGCCGCCGTCGGGCTCGAGCTCCTTTATCTTGCGGCGCGCGATGAGCTCGTAGTCGGAGTTCGAGCGCGAGAACGAAAGGTACTTGCAACCGTACATGATGGGCGGGCACGCGGAGCGCATGTGCACCTCGCGGGCGCCCGTGTTGTACAGGAAGTCGACGGTCTCTCGCAGCTGCGTGCCGCGGACGATGGAGTCGTCTACCAGAAGCAGGCGCTTGCCGTCGATCAGCTCCGGCACGGGAATCTGCTTCATCTTCGCGACGCGGTTGCGAATGGCCTGGTTGGTGGGCATGAACGAGCGTGGCCACGTTGGCGTGTACTTCACGAATGGGCGCGCGAACGTCTGCCCCGTCTGCATGGCGAAGCCCAGGCCGTGCGGCAGGCCGGAATCCGGCACGCCGGCGACGTAGTCGACCTCGGGCAGCGTGCCCTCCACCTCCTCGCGGCGCGCCATGATGCGGCCGTTGCGATAGCGCATGACCTCGACGTTCACGCCCTCGTAGTTGGAGTTGGGATAGCCGTAGTACACCCACAGGAACGCGCAGATCCGCATGCGGTCGCACGGCTTGGCCAGCACCTCGTAGCCGTCTGGCCCAATGCGCACGATCTCGCCCGGCCCCAGCTCGTGCTCGTCCGCATAGCCCAGCTTGCCGTACGCGAAGCTCTCGAACGACACGCAGTAGCCGTCGTCGTCCTTCCCCACCAGCACGGGCAGGCGCCCCATGCGGTCGCGCGCGGCAACAAGGTGGCCGTCCTCGGTCATGATGAGCAGCGTCAGCGAGCCCTCGATCTTCTCTTGTGCATAGCGAATGCCGTCAAGCAGGTTGTCCTGGGAGTTCACCAGCGCGGCCACAAGCTCGCACATGTTCACGTTTCCCGAGCTCATGGCCATAAACTGCGCACCGGCGCTCGTAAGCTCATCCACCAGCGCATCGAAGTTCGTAATGTTGCCCACAACGGATATTGCATACACGCCCAGGTGCGAACGCACAAGCAGCGGCTGCGGGTCCATGTCGCTGATGCAGCCCATGGCGCACGTGCCGCGAAACCCCGGCAGGTCGTGGTCGAAGCGCGTGCGGAACGGCGTGTTCTCGATAGAGTGAATCTCCTTCTTGAAGCCGCCCTCCGGCAGGCACGACACCATGCCCGCGCGACGCGTGCCCAGGTGGGAGTGGTAGTCGACGCCAAAGAACACGTCCAGAACGACGTCGCGGCGCGATACCGCGCCAAAGAATGCGCCCATGTGACCTCCAGGTCAGTCGTCGGGCCGAAAGCGCGTCCGCGCGACGCCACCCCGCCGGCCCGCCTTGCCAAGCCGTCAAGAAACCGCACCTAGAAGTATACGGCGGGCGAGAAGAACAAGGCTCCTTCCCGGCAGGCGCATGCGCGGACGGTAGCTCCCCGTGCCCCTGCGGCGCGCCCTCGTACCCGCGCCGGCGCCGTCACGCACTGGCGCCGTCACGCGCGCAGGCACTCCCACCGGTCGCGGCGCAGTACGTTCTCTACCTCCGGAAGCGTGTATCCCAGACGCGTGTCCCCGTTGGGGTCAAGCCGCACGAACTCGAACCCCAGCTTCTGCTGGACGCGTGCCGATCGCGCGTTGCCGTCATAGTGGCAGCACCACACCGCATCGCACCCAAGGTCAGCAAACGCGCGGTCCACCATACACGAGGCCGCCTCCGTTGCATAGCCGCGGCCCCAGTGCGGACGTCCGATCCAGAAGCCGAGCTCGGGCTCCGCGTCCAAGCCAGAGCACGAGTCCTCGCCAAACCTGAGCGCGACGCACCCCACAAGCGCCCCGTCACGCAGCTGGACGATTGCATACGTCTCTGGCGCCGCAAGCACGCCGCGGATGGTGTCAAGGCTCTCCCCCACGTCCGCATGTGCCGGCCAACCAGCGGCGGGCCCCACCTCCTGATCGCGTGCAAGCTGGTAGAGCGTCTCCGCATCCGACGGCGCCCACGGGCGCAGCAGGAGCCTTTCCGTCCTCAGTTCCACGCTCTTCTCCCTTCGCAAGACACGTGCAAGGCAATCAAGCTTCGCACACCGTGCATCGCGCGGCAACCAGCACGCAGCACGCGACTCCCCACCCCGCACCGCGATGTGGCGATTTTCTCGCGTGCAATCGGGTACTATCGATATTAATCGTACACTATATAATATTGCGCTCATCTTTAGCGCACCTAAGTTGCCCCGCCATAGACCGACCCACCACCTAACCGCAAGGAGGCCACGTGAAACATATCAGGCCCGTACGCAAGGCGACAACCGCGCACCAGGCGACTTCCGCACACCCGGCCGCGCCCGCGCAGGCGCCCGCGAACCCAGACCCGCTTGCGCTAGAAAACCAGCTCTGCTTTCCGCTGTATGCGGCCTCTAAGGAGCTGACCCGCAGGTACAAGCCGTTTCTTGACCCGTTGGGACTGACGTACACGCAGTACGTGACCATGATGGTCCTGTGGGAGAAGGACGGCATAACCGTGACGGAGCTGGGCAGCCGGCTGTACCTTAACTCCGCCACGCTGACGCCGCTGCTCAAGCGCCTGGAGGCGCACGGCTACATCACGCGCACGCGGTCCGCCCAGGACGAGCGCGCCGTGATCGTGACGCTGACCCCCGCCGGGCGCGAGCTCCACGAACGCGCGCACGACGTGCCGCACTGCATGGGCGGCTGCGTCAACATGGCGCCGGAGGACGCCCGGGAGCTCAAGAGGCTGCTGCTGAAGCTGCTCGACTCGCTCTCGAGCGATGGCGAGCGCTAGCGCGCCGAGCCACCCCGCACACACAAGCAAACGCACTTCTCGCCCCGCCCCGCCACATGCCGACGGGCCAGGGGAGAAACGCGCAACAAACGGAAAGGAACCACCTTGTCTCAACGAAACACCGCCCGCCTCGAGCGCTCGACGATGCGCCGGACCCTGTCCAGGTTCTGGGACGTCACGCGCATGCAGCCAGGCATCGCGGCGCTCTCCGTCATCGCGAGCGCCGGCTACACCCTCATGCTCACCTTCGCGAACACCTACGTGATGGGCCTCGTGGTCGACCGCGTGCAGGCATCGCCCGTGCCGGCCGAGCGCGTGTTCTCTGTGTTCGGGCCGTACGTGCTCGCGCTGGTGCTCGTGAACCTCGTGGGCCAGGTGCTGTCGAAGCTGCAGGACTACACCGTGTACAAGCTGGAGATCAACGGCAACTACCACCTGTCGCGCCTGTGCTTCGACACGCTGTCCAACCAGTCGATGACGTTCCACACCAGCAACTTTGGCGGAGCGCTCGTGAGCCAGACCAGCCGCTTCACGAGCGGGTACAGCCAGCTTGTGGACGTGGTGGTCTTCTCGCTCATACCAATGGTCACGTCCATCGCGGCCACCATCCTTTCGCTGGCGTGGCAGGTGCCCACGTTCGTGCTCATCCTCGTGGTGATGATGGTGGTGTACATCGCGTTCGTGTGGGTGATGTACAAGAGGATCCTGCCGCTGTCCGAGCGCACGTCGCAGGCGCAGAACCGCCTTTCCGGCGTGCTTTCCGATGCGGTCACCAACATCCTGGCCGTGAAGACGTGCGGGCGCGAGGACTTCGAGCGCGAGCTGTTTGACGCGGCGGACCGCGACGCCCGCAGCGCCGAGACCGTGAGCATGCGCGCGACCATGCGGCGCAACTTCGCAAGCTCGGGCATCATCGTGCTCATCATGGCAGTGGTGTCCGTGTTCATGGTGGGCGGCCACGCGTGGTTTGGCATCGGCGCAAGCACGCTCATCATGATGTTCACCTACACGTACAACCTGACGATGCGCCTCAACTACACCAGCTCGATGATGCAGCGCATCAACCGCGCCCTGGGCGACGCGGCCCAGATGACGCAGATCCTGGACGAGCCGCGCCTGGTGGAGGACGCGCCGGACGCGAGCGAGCTCGCCGTGACGGACGGCGCCATCGACTTCGAGCACCTGGGGTTCCGCTACCACGACGCCGCGGAGGACGACCGCGTGTTTGACGACCTGACGCTGCACATTCCCGCAGGCCAGCGCGTTGGTCTGGTTGGCCGCTCCGGATCGGGCAAGACGACGCTCACGAAGCTCCTGCTGCGCCTGGACGACGTGCAGGACGGCCGCGTGCTGGTGGACGGGCAGGACATCAGCCGCTGCACCCAGCAGAGCCTGCGCCGCCAGATCGCGTACGTGCCGCAGGAGGCGCTGCTGTTCCACCGCAGCATCCGCGAGAACATCGCCTAGGCCAGTGCCAGCGCATCGCGATCGCGCGCGCCATCCTCACGGACGCGCCGATCCTGGTGCTTGACGAGGCCACGTCCGCCCTGGACTCCGAGTCCGAGGCGCTGGTGCAGCAGGCCCTGGAGCGCCTGATGCACGGCCGCACGTCCATCGTGGTGGCGCACAGGCTCTCGACCGTGGCGTCGCTCGACCGCATCGTGGTGCTGTCCGGCGGCAAAATCGTGGAGGACGGCACGCACGCGGAGCTGAGCCGCGCCGGCGGCGAGTACGAGCGCCTGTGGGACCGCCAAACCGGTGGCTTCCTGGAGGCCGAGTAGGACACAAGGCGGCCTTTGTGGACATCCCGGTCCACTGCACGTGCGAACTTGCCCGCCCCGCTCGAACGGGGCGGGCAGGAGTCTGGATACTCAACCTGCAATCAGCATAGGTGAGTGCGTTCGCGATGTCCCATGCGCAGTGCCTCGCGTGTAGATGACTCGTCTTCGCGATAGATGTCTCCAAGCCCGAGGGTCGCCTCGAGCACCTCTTCGAAACCTCATTCATCTTGCGACAACCCAAGGCGTTCTTGGGACGGAACTCCCACCCGCGTGGATGAGTCTTACCGATACAGGTCCTCCACGGTCACCAAATGCCACTCGGGCATACCCTTGACCTTTTCGATGGTACCGCCCGACAGGACATGTTTCGAGAAGAGATAGAAGGACTTGGGCTCGTAGCCCCTGACGAGGCCCGCGCGGCGCTCGAGTTCGCGCATCGCCTCGGTCTCGTCGAACTCCTCGCGGTACTTGCACTCGCCCACCAAGAGCCCTTTGCTTCGAGTGTCGGCGGCCACGACGTCTATGTCCGTCGTCGACCGCCTGTCGGGATCCGTACCCCACCACGAGCCGAAGGCGTCAACCCGCAGGGGAAGCCTTCCTTCGATGGCCTGCGCCAAGAGCCACTCGCGGCAGACCCGCTCGAATCGCAGACCCAGGTAAGAGTCGAGGTCACCATCACTTATTGCCGCGAGGGCCAACGTGCCGGCACCATCCTCTATCTGCGTCACCCTCGGCATGACGAAGCGATACCAGAACGCGAACGCAGCTTCCCGGATGCGGTAGATGCCCCGTTTGCTGCGCTCAGGATTCTCGCCGAAGGGCACTACGCGCTCCAGAATGCCAAGCGACACGAGGGTGGTGAGGTATCCCGCCAGGGAGTTGCGCTCAATCTTGGTTCTCTCGGCAATCTCCTTTGGCCTGGTAGCGCCGCCCGCGACGGCACGAAGCACCGAGTTGTACGCGGCGGGCTCCGATAGCTCCTGCCGCAACAGCATACCCGGCTCGCCGTAGAGGAACCCCGCCGGGTCGAAGTAGAGCTCGCATAGGTTCTCGCGCAGGCTCCTCCCCTCCCTTATCTGGGCAAGGTAGTACGGGACCCCTCCCACGCAGCCGTAGATGCGAAACGCCTCGTTTGGCGTCGCCCAGGGGACCATGTCAGCGGCATCCCGATACCCAAGGGGTCCGAGTCTCATCTGCATGGTCCTGCGCCCGTAGAGGGGACTCTTGCGGCCAAGGACGTCACTCTCCATGAAACCCTGGTTTGATCCGCAAAGAATAAGAAATGTCCCCGTCGCCTGCAACCTGTGGTCGATACACACCTGCAGGAGGGAAGGCAGCGCTCCGTTGCGCTTTGCCGCATAGGGAAACTCGTCGAACACGAAGACGAAGCGCTCCTGCTCCGCACGCTCGCACAGATAATCGAAGGCGTCTCGCCAGCCGTCAAAGCGCACGCCCCCGGGCAGACCGAAGAACTCGGCAAGAACGCGGGTGAAGTCTGCGAGGTTGTCCGCGTCCGCCTGCTCGAGCGCCGTGAAGAAGAGCGCTCGCTTGCCACGCGCGAACTCCGAGACGAGGGTCGTCTTTCCCACGCGCCGTCGCCCATAGATGACCGCCATCTGGAACGTGCCCGTATCGTAGGCATCCTCCAGCCGCTTTAGCTCATCTTTCCTGCCGACAAACATAGCTCCTCCTATATTGGTTGTCAAAACAAAGGTTTTTTTAACAACTATTATAGGAACCACAAAGATGCCAAGGCAAGACATCGAGGGGTTGTATGCCAGCGCCTAGGTAGAGCCCACCGAGTACGAGCGCCTGTGGGACCGCCAGACCGGTGGCTTCCTGGAGGCCGAGTAGCGCCCTCGACCCGCAGGTGCCAGGCGGGCACGCCCGCACAGGCGCCGCACCAAGGAGTTGCCTAAAGGAGAAGAGCCGGCATCCGGGGTGAACTGCGTCCCAAAACTTGGACGGCCAAATAGAGACTAAGCCGTATTCAGGGACTGATTCCGGAACTCCTCCGGGGTCAGTCCCTTCAGTTTAACT
>CACWMM010000060.1:0-11292 GCA_902761955.1 uncultured Olsenella sp.
CACCCGGAGAACCTCTCGGAGCACTCGCTGGAGGTGGCCGTGATCGCACACGCGCTCGCGACCATCGCGAACGTGCGCTACGGACGCTCGCTCGACGCGGGCAAGGCCGCTCTCGTGGGGCTGTTCCACGACGCGTCAGAGATCATCACCGGCGACATGCCCACCCCCGTGAAGTACGCGAACGGCCAGATCCTGGGCGCGTACAAGGACGTGGAGGCGCGGGCGGAACGGCGCCTTCTGGACGAGCTTCCGCCGGACCTTGCCCCCTCGTACCGGGAGCTCTTCTTTCCCGCGCCAGACGGCGACGGCGCGGCGCAGGCGGACGACGCGTACCTGCGCGGCCTGGTGAAGGCGGCGGACAAGATATCCGCCCTCATCAAGTGCCTGGACGAGGCCCACGTGGGCAACGCGGAGTTCGCGAGCGCCCAGGCCACGACGCAGGCGGCCGTCGACGAGCTGGCCAAGCGCTACCCCGAGGTGGACGACTTCGTGCGGCAGTTCCTGCCGCCGTACGGCAAGACGCTGGACGAGCTGCTGTAGCGCGCCCCGGCAGTGCCGCCAGGCGAGAAGGGCGTCCGCACAGACCGCAGCTACGTCGTGCGTTTTCGCACATATTTGCCTGTAACTGTATGTATGTAAACGCAATGTCACCCATATGTTCAATTTTGACTCTGCTTCAAAAAACAGCACGACCCGGCGGTCGCGAACGGCTAGAATCCCACGCATGGGAAGATAGGGGCGCAACGGCGCGTCCCGCGCAGAACAGCCGCAGGTGCAGGACAGTGGGCACGTTCTTCTCGCCCTGCCGCGGCCGAGAGGTTGGTGGATTCTCATGCAGAACAAGCTGGCGCACGCAGCGGAGCGCAAGGCGTTCTCCGTCGTGCTCGACAAGGCGATCGACGCCGTCCGCGGCGACCATCCCGAGGAGGCGATCGAGAAGTTCCTGGACATGGGACAGAAGATGCTCTCCGGCACCGCGCCCGACATGGCGAAGTCGCTGCGCGAGGCGTTCTACCCCGGCTCCAAGTGGGAGAACATGGTCATCGACATGGCCCGCAGGATCGACCCGAACATCCTTCACACCGCGCTTCTGAACGGCGCGTACGAGGCGGCGTTCCGCGGCCTGCGCGAGACCACGATCTCTGCCCAGAAGAACCAGTGCAACGTTCCCTGGATCATCATCTTCGACCCCACGAGCGCGTGCAACATGCACTGCGTGGGCTGCTGGGCCGCCGACTACTCAAAGTCGCTCAACCTCACGTTCGACGAGATGGACTCGCTCGTGAAGCAGGCCAACGACCTTGGCTGCCACTGGTTCTTCATGACCGGCGGCGAGCCCATGGTGCGCTGGAAGGACATCGTGAAGCTGGCCGAGAAGCACAACGACTCGCTCTTCAGCCTCTATACCAACGGCACCCTCATCAACCAGCAGGTCTGCAACGATTGCAAGCGCCTGGGCAACGTGCTGTTCTCCGTCTCGCTCGAGGGCTCGAAGGAGGCGAACGACGGCCGCCGCGGCGAGGGCGACTACGACAAGGTCATGGCCGCGTTCGACCTCATGAAGGCCAACGGCATCCCGTTTGGCGTCTCCACGGCGTACACCCGCGCCCACGGCGTACACCCGCGCGAACGTCGAGGCTGTCACCTCTGACGAGTACTACGACATGCTCATCGAGAAGGGCGCGCTCTGGGCCTGGTACTTCCACTACATGCCCGTGGGCGAGGGCGCGAACGCGGACCTCATGCCGACGCTGGAGCAGCGCGAGTACATGATCAAGCGCATCCGCGACGTGCGCGCCTACGACGGCGGCAAGGCCATCATGGTGATGGACTTCCAGAACGACGGCGAGTTCGACTTCCAGAACGACGGCGAGTTCGTGGGCGGCTGCATCGCCGGCGGCCGCGTGTTCTGCCACATCACGGCCCGTGGCGACGTGGAGCCCTGCGTCTTCATCCACTACTCCAACGCCAACATCAAGGAGCAGAGCCTGCTGGACTGCCTGAAGCAGCCGCTGTTCCAGCAGTACCGCGAAAACTGGCCGTGGAACGACAACATGCTGCGCCCGTGCCCGATGCTCGAGAACCCCGAGGTACTGCCGAAGATGGTCCACGCCGCGGACGCGAAGTCCACGGAGTACGTCACGCCGGAGAGCGTCGACCACCTGTGCGCCCGCACCACGGAGTACGCGAAGGCCTGGGCGCCCGTGGGCGACAGGATCTGGCTTGAGGAGCACCCCACCGGCAAGAAGGTCTACGAGGACGACATCTCCATGATGCCCGTCGACCAGAAGGGCAAGATGCTCGAGGAGCAGGACGAGAAGGGCTTCACCGTCACGCTCGACGACTAAGGTCCGCGCGCCCTTCTCGCCTGGCCCCACTCTCCACAACGTACCAGCGACACCTCCCGGCGCCTGCACACCCTGCGGGTGCCGGGTCTTTTGTGCGCCGCGGGCCTTACCTGATGGGTTATTCGTATGCGTACCTGTGCCTCCGTGGGCGTGGGCTATGATGGTTCCTCGGCTGCCGGCAGGCGGCCCCACACCCTACACATCGCAATGGCCACGCAGTGGCTTGGAGGACAAGGCATGCAGCATACCCGCACAACCGCAACGGACGCACGCGACCAGGAAGGCGCGCCCAGGCTCACCACCGCCGGACTCATGAGGCGCTTCCTGGGCTACTACCAGGGGCAGATGCACCTGTTCGTGGGCGACATCGCGTGCGCCGTCGTGGTCGCGGGCATCGACCTCGCGTTTCCGCAGATCCTGCGCACGCTCACGGGCGGGCTGTTCACGCAGGGGGCGGACGCCATCCTCGGCGCGCTGGGATACCTGGCGGCAGGCCTTCTGGCCATGTACGCCGTGCGCTTTGCGTGCCGCTACTTCGTGGCGTACTGGGGGCACGTCATGGGCGCCCGCATGGAGAGCCGCATGCGCGAGGACCTGTTTGCCGCCTACCAGCGCATGAGCTTCTCGTTCTTCGACCGCAACAAGTCCGGCGACCTCATGAGCCGTCTGGTGAGCGACCTGTTTGACATAAGCGAGACCGCCCACCACGGCCCGGAGTTCCTGCTCATTGGCGCGGTGGAGATCGTAGGCTCGTTTTTGATCCTGGGGTTCGTGAACGTGCCGCTCACGCTGGTGCTCGCGGCGGTGCTCGTGGTGCTGACCGCGTACAACCTCCGCGCGAACCTGCGCATGAAGGCCGTCTTCCGCGAGAACCGCGTGCGCATCTCCGGCGTGAACTCACGCGTGGAGGACAGCCTCGCCGGCATCCGCGTGGTGAAGGGCTTTGCCGCGGAGGACGTTGAGAAGGACAAGTTCCGCACCAGCAACGACGCGTACCTGGACTCCAAGGTGCGGATGTATCGCGCCATGGGCACGTACCAGGCCGGCATCGCCGCGCTCATGGGCGCGCTGTACACCGTGATCGTGTGCCTGGGCGGCTGGCTCATCGCGAAGGGCCAGATGCAGCCGCAGGACCTTGCGACGTTCGCGCTGTACATCACGCTCTTCACCACCCCGATCGACAACATCCTGAACTTCACGGAGACGTTCCAGAAGGCCATCGCGGGATTCCGCCGCTTCGAGGAGGTCCTGGTGGCGGAGCCGGACATCAGGGACGCGCCGGGGGCACGGCCGCTTTCCGTCACCCGTGGCGCCATCAGCTACCGGGGCGTGCGCTTCTCGTACGACGAGGGCCCGGAGGTCCTGCACGGGCTCGACCTTGCCGTGGAACCCGGCTGCACGGTGGCGCTCGTGGGCCCGTCCGGCGGCGGCAAGTCGACCATCTGCGCACTTCTCCCCCGCTTCTACGACGTAGAAGCGGGATCCATCACCATCGACGGGCAGGACGTGCGCGACGTCACCGTGCGCAGCCTGCGGCAGGCCATAGGCATCGTGCAGCAGGACGTGTACCTGTTTGACGGCACGATCGCCGAGAACATCGCGTACGGCCGGCCGGACGCCACCGCGCGCGAGATCCGCGAGGCGGCGCGCAAGGCGAACATCGAGGAGTTCGTGGATTCGCTTCCCGACGGGTTCGAGACCACGGTGGGCGAGCGCGGCGCGCGCCTTTCCGGCGGGCAGAAGCAGCGCATCGCCATAGCGCGCGTGTTCCTGAAGGACCCGCAGGTGCTCATTCTGGACGAGGCGACCTCCGCGCTCGACAACGAGAGCGAGCGGGCCGTGCAGCACTCGCTGGCGCAGCTCTCGCGCGGACGCACGACCATCGTGATCGCGCACAGGCTCTCGACCATCAAGGGCGCGGACGAGATCGTGACCATCGACCACGGTCGCGTGGCCGAGAAGGGCACGCACGACGAGCTGCTGGCACGCGGCGGGACGTACGCCCGCTACTATCGCATGCAGTTTGGCGACGGCCGCACGCAGGACTGACGGGACGGCGGCCCGCGCTGACGCGGCGCCGGACGGAAGGCGGCCCGCGCGGACGCGGCACCGGACGGACGGCAGCCAGCGCGGCACCGCACACAAGACGACAGGAAGGCCACCATGCACGCCCTTCACGCAAGGCTACCGAAGAACTTCGTGCTCGAGGAGCGGCTCGAGCGCTACGCGGACTCCATAGAGGCGAGCCCCGCCTCTTATGCGGGGTGCTGGGCAGAGGCCTGCCACCCGCTTGACGCGGCGTCGCCGCACGCGCGCTACGACCGCGTGGTGCTTGACATGGGCTGCGGCAAGGGCGCCTCGACCGTGGAGGCGGCAACGCGCGAGCCGGGCACGCTGTTTGTGGGCGTGGACCTAGAGCCCATCTGCATTGCGTACGCCGCGCAGCGCGCGCAGGAGGCCGGGGTGGCAAACGCGGTGTTTGCGCCCGGCGTGGCCAGCAAGCTGGAGGAGTACTTCTCGCCCGGCGAGCTGAGCGAGGTGATCCTGAACTATCCCACGCCGTTCCCGCGCAAGAAGGAGGCGTGGCAGCGCCTGACGCACGCGGACAACCTGGTGCGCTACCGCCGCCTGCTGGCCCCGGGAGGCGTGGTGACGCTGAAGACGGACAGCTCCCCGCTGTGGGAGTTCACGCGCGGGCAGCTGGCGCTTGCGGGCTTCCGCACGCTGTGGGAGTCCACGGACGCGCGCCTTGAGCGGCCCGACGACCCCATGAGCTGGTACGAGCGCCGCCTGAGCGCTCAGGGCGCGAAGGTCCTGGCCATAGAGGCGACGCCGGACCCCGCGCGCGAGCCCGACCTGGACGCGGACGGCCGCGTGCGCCAGACCATGCCGCTGAGCCTTATTGACTACCTTCCGTACGACCTGGAGCACATGGACTACATTCCCCATGGCATGCAGGGCACCGTCATCAACCTGCGAAACCTTGCGCGCAAGGGGCACTTCGACCGGCATCTGTAGCACGGGGTGCGTCCCGCGCGGGCGCGCTAGCCGCGGGCCATCTCCTCCAGGAACGCGTCCCCGTAGCGCTCGAGCTTCGTGGTGCCGACGCCCGGCACCTGGAGCAGCGCCTCCCGGTCGCGGGGCTTCCGCCGGACCATGGCCCTGAGCGTCGCGTCGCTGAATATCACGTACGGGGGCACGCCCTTCTCGCCCGCAAGGCGCTTGCGCAGGGCGCGCAAGCGCTGGAACAGCTCCTCGTCGCCGTCCGTGGCAACGTAGTCCAGCGCCTCCTCGCGCGCGGTTGCGCGGCGGCGGGAGCGGGGACGGGCGCCGCCTGCGGCGTCGAGCTCGTCGTCGTAGGCGGCGTGGCCGAACGCGTGCGACGCCCGGGCGGGCGCGAGGTAGCGCTCCGGCGTGGCACCGGTGCAGACGGAGCACGAGCCGCAGTTGTCCGGCAGCGCGGACACGTCCTGCCCAAAGTACGCGAGGATGCGCCGGCGCAGGCACGTGGCGCTCTGGGCGTAGTCGACCATGTGGTTGAGAAGGGCACGGCGCGAGCGCTCGAGGCGCTGGCGCTCTGCGGCGGGCGTGGACTCCGGAAGGTCGTCGCGGTCGATGAGGAAGCGGCACGTGCGAATGTCGCCGCGGCTCCACAGCAGGTAGCACTCCGCGGGCTCGCCGTCGCGGCCGGCACGGCCCGCCTCCTGGTAGTACTCCTCCAGCGAGAGCGGCAGCCCGCAGTTCACGACGAAGCGCACGTTGGACTTGTCGATCCCCATGCCAAACGCGTTCGTGGCGACCATCACGCGCGCGTCGTCCATCACGAAGCGGCGCTGGGCCTCCTCGCGGGCGTCCGCCTCGTAGCCGGCGTGGTAGGACACGGCGGCCACGCCGGCGTCGCGCAGCGCCTGGGCAAGCTCGTCCACCCTCTTGCGCGTGGTGGCGTACACGATGCCGGACTCGTCCGGGTGCGCGGCGGCGTAGGCGCACACCCAGCGCGTGCGCTCCCTTGGCTTGAGCTCGAAGCTCGCGAAGCTGAGGTTGGGCCGGTCGAAGCCGGTGACCGTGACCTGCGGGTCCTTAAGGCCTATGAGCGAGACCACGTCGCGCCGCACGCGCTCCGTCGCCGTTGCGGTGAGCGCCACGACGGGCGGGCGCGCGGGAAGGCTCGCCACGAAGTCCGCGATGCCGGTGTACGCGGGGCGGAAGTCCTGTCCCCACTGGCTGACGCAGTGGGCCTCGTCCACGGCAAGGAGCGGCACGCGGGCCTGCGCGGCAAACGCACGGAACGCCGGGTCTGCCAGGCGCTCCGGCGCGACGTACATGAGGTCGTACCAGCCGTCGAGCGCGCGGGCCATGACGACTGCCTGCTGGCGCGGCGTGAGGCTGGAGTTGAGGTAGCTGCCGCGTATGCCCGCCTCGCGCAGGCCGCTGACCTGGTCTCCCATGAGCGAGATGAGCGGGGACACCACGATGGTGAGCCCGCACATGAGCGCAGCCGGCACCTGGTAGCAGACGCTCTTGCCCGCGCCCGTGGGCATGACGGCAAGCGCGTCCCTCCCCGCAAGCACGGCGCGGATGACCTCGGCCTGGCCCGGGCGGAAGCTGGCGTAGCCAAAGTGGCGCGCGAGCGCCGCCTCCGCGTCCGCCATGGTGGGCGCGTCGAACTTGGGAGGCGGGTCCTGCCGTGACGCCATGTGCTTCTCCCCCCGACCGCTTGCGGAATTTGCCGACACACCACGTTAGCACGGCAGACGCGCGAGCGCGTTGGCAATGCGCAGCTAGACGCACGCGCGCTGGCGCGCTGTCCGCCGGATGCGCCGACTGCCGCCGCGGCGCGTGGGGTAGACTAGAGAGTATGTATCGAAGATTGGAGCCCGCATGAAGAAGACCACCAAGACCATACTCTCCGTCACCGGGGCCATCGCGGGTGCCGCGGCCGCAGCGGGCGGCTTCGAGCTGTGGTCCCGCTCGAAGTTTGGGCGCTCAGGCGTCGCGACCGCGATGGAGGGCGCGCTGCGCGCCACGGGCTTTCGCAACGTCGTGCTTGGCCAGGACCTGGGGCGATACGACGACTTCATCGAGAAGAGCCGCGTTGCCAACGAGCAGGAGTACCACATTCCGTCGTGGCTGCGCCTGAGGTCGCTGGTGTTTGACGAGACGTCCCACGGCATGAAGGTCTATCACGTGGGTACGACCGGCAAGAACGAGCATGCCGTCCTGTACCTGCACGGCGGCGGATACGTGAGCCAGATCACGCCCGCGCACTGGCGCTTTGTGGACAAGCTGTGCCAGGAGACGGGCGCGGAGATCGTGGTGCCGATCTACCCCCTGGCGCCGGAGCACGACTACGACGAGTCGTACACCCAGCTCACCACCGTGTACGAGAACCTGTGCAAGCGCTACGGCGCGGACGCCATCACGCTGATGGGCGACTCCGCCGGCGGCGGCCTTGCGCTTGGCCTGGCGGAAAGCCTGCCGCAGTACAACTTGGAGCAGCCCGCGAACCTGGTGCTCATAAGCCCGGAGCTTGACCTGTCGATGCGCAACCCCAAGATCCGCGACTACTTTGACGCGGACCCGGTGCTTGCGCCGTGGGGAATGGCCCAGATGGGCGACCTGTGGGCCGACGGGGACGAGATAGAGAACTTCCGCCTGAGCCCCATAAACGGCGACGTGAGCGCGCTTCGCAACGTGCTGCTGCTTGCCGGCACGCGGGAGATCTACTATCCCGACTGCGCGGAGCTTGCCCAGAAGCTGATCACCGCGGGCGTGAGGTCCGACATGGTGATTGGCGAGGGCATGAACCACGACTGGCCGCTGCTGCCCATTCCGGAGGCACGCAAGGCCCGCAGGCGCATCGTGGAGTGCGTCCTGCGCAAGGTGAACTAGGCGCCAGGGCCGGCACGCGACGTGTCGGCCCGCACAATGCCGCACGCGGCCGTCGCCCACACGGGCGGCGTGGTTTCGTGCGGCACGGGGTGGCACGCATGCCGCCGCGGTCGCACGCCGGCCGCAGACGCCCGAATGCGGCACACCCGGCACAAACGCACCACCGCACCGTTCAAACACACCAACCGCGCCGGGACCCGCTCCCCCGCGAAAACCATAGGAAGGCCCGCCATTATGTCCAGAATCACCGCAGGCAACCGCCTGTACCTGTACCGCCTCTTCAAGAACCAGGTAGGAACCGGAAAGCAGGAGCGCATACAGCGCTTCGAGGAGGTGCTGGCGGCAGACGACATAGCCCCGGACGACCTTGACTGCAAGGACGTGACGGAGCTTTTGGGCGCCCTGGACGGCATGGTGAAGCTGACCGTGTTCAAGAAGGGCCGCACGTACGCGACGCTCTTGGCGAACCCAGAGCTGGACGCCGCCCTCGCCGCGGCCGAGGCGCCCTCCGCGCAGAAGAAGGCCGTGCAGAGCGGCAAGTCGTGGAAGCGCAAGAAGTCCGCCAAGGTGGCAAAGCCCGCAAAGCCACGCCACAAGAAGCAAAAACCGGCGCCAAAGGCAGCGCCGGAACCTGTGGCGAAGGATGACTCGCAGCCCGCAAAGGACCCGGCAATGCCCGCGGGCGAGAAGGACGAGACGCCGCAGCCGCGGCACGCGTCCGCTGCCGAGGGCACCGGCGCCGTGGCCACCGCCGCCGAGGTCGAGGCCCAGGCGAAGGCAGCCCACGCGAAGGCAGCACCCGAGGCCGCCCCGCAGGGGCGCGAGGGCATCAAGCTCACGATCACGTACGATCCCACGACCGAGGCAGACGCGGCCACGGCCGCGCCGCAGGCGGAGTCCGTGCCGGCCCCGAAGCCGGAGGCCGCGACGCAGGCAGAGCCCGCGCCGGAGCCCGCGCCCGTCGCGCCAGAGCCCGCGCCCACCGCGGGCGAGAAGCACCCGGACGCCACGGCAAAGGCCGCGCCAGAGCCCAAGGCGGTGCCCGTGGTCGAGGATGCCCCGTCCATCTCGCTCACCATCACCTACGACCCGACGCAGGACGAGGAGCCCGCGCCCGAGGGGTCGCTGCCCGCGGAGGGAAGCTTCTCGTTCGAGGAGCAGCGCCCCGCCGTGCCCGCGTGCCCCGCACCGCAGCCGCAGGACGTTGAGACGCAGCCGGAGGGCTCCACCCTCAGCACCCAGTCAGACCTGCCGCAGACCATATCGCTCGACGTGCACTGCAAGGACGAGTTCCTGCGTGCGCTGTACCAGATGCTGCCGCTGGACGTGGACGTCATGGGCGTGCTGGACGAGGACTGGAGCGTCGCCCGCTCCACGGCGCTTCTGACCGGCACGCGCAGCCGCGTGACCTTCCCCCTTCGCTACCTGCACGAGGACGACGACACGCCCGTCACCATCACGCTGAAGCGCTCCGCCAAGGCGAGCGCCGGCAAGCGCTGGAGCATCAGCTGCATCGACGGGGACGACGGCACGGGCGCCATGCACGAGCCCGTGGGGATCGAGGGCCTGCCCACGGTGGACGAGGGCGCGTGGAGCGAGCTTTCCGGCCCATCGCGCGGCGCCGCCGCCACGAGCCCCATCCGCGAGCTCGCGCGCTTCGCGATGGTGGGCTCGTGGGAGTCCTACCTCGGCGCGCTCGCGACCATGGCGGCGCCGGAGCACTGGGACTACCCCGGCGAGGGCGTCGGCAAGCCCAGCCGCTACGGCATCCTGCGCGAGTACCTGTGCGTCACGTTCCACCGCGCCCAAGCCCAGGGCCTGGTGGCGCAGGCGGCCGACGGCTCGCTCGCCGCGTTCGACACCGGGCTCTTCACCCCGTTCGGCCAGCACATCTACGCGTGCTTCACGCCCAACAAGGGCGACATCCGCTGGAAGTCCGCCGGCTTCTGCGTCGCGGGCTCCGGCGAGCTGGGCGGCGAGCTCGTGGCAAGGCTCGACCCCCTGCCCCAGCCCGTCAGCTACCTGCACGCCCTGGGCGACGTGACGCCAGACACCAGCCGCCTGGCCGTGCTGGACACGGACGCCATCCTCACGCACCGTCTGGGCGTGCTGCCCCGCGCGTTTCTGGAGGACGAGCTGCAGGCATCGCCCACGGCACGCGAACTGCTGTCCCAGGCCGTCGCGGCCGATGGCGCCCCCGCGGGCGAGAAGGACCTCGCCTTGCTTGCGCGCGCCATCAAGTCCGACCCCGGCCTGTATCGCAGGCTCGGCCGCGCGCTGGACGAGGCGCTCGCCCTCACGCTGTGCCGCGTCCGCGCGAGCTACCGGCGACGGACTCCATCAGGCTGCTGCTTCCGCTGTGCCTGGTAAGCGACTCGCAGGCGGATTGCGCACTTGTGCTTGCGCCGCAGCCCTCCGGCAACTACCAGGGCACGACCATCATGAGCCTTGACCGCGCCCGCGTGTGCGCCCGCGTCATCAGCGCGCAGCAGCCGGCATGGCTCAGCCGCACCACCGCGCAGCAGTAGCGCGCGGCGTCAGACAAGGCAGATGCCAAGAGAGGACCACCCGTACGTGGCCCTCTCTCTTTTTACTTTGACATTTTATTGTTCAGAAGAGAGGCCACTCCACAGGAGTGGCCATATGAAAAGCCTCGGGGCTCCGCGTCTACTCCGAGCAGATCGCGATCGATGCGCTCGCGCCAATGCGGTCCGCGCCGGCCGCGATCATGGCGAGGGCGTCCTCGCGCGTGTGGATGCCACCTGCGGCCTTGATCTTCAGGCGGTCGCCCACCGTGCGCTTCATGAGCTCCACGTCGTGCACGGTGGCGCCGCCGGTGCTGAAGCCCGTCGAGGTCTTCACGAACGCGGCCCCCGCGGCCTCGGCGCACTTGCACGCACGCACGATCTGGTCGTCGTCCAGCAGGCAGCACTCCAGGATCACCTTCACGGGATGCCCCTGCGCCGCCTCGACCACCGCGGCGATGTCCTTGGTGCAGTACTCGTCGTCGCCGCTCAGCAGCCTGCCCACGTTCAGGACCATGTCGATCTCC
>CACWMM010000061.1:0-29373 GCA_902761955.1 uncultured Olsenella sp.
G
This sequence comes from uncultured Olsenella sp., assembly GCA_902761955.1. Taxonomy (GTDB): domain Bacteria; phylum Actinomycetota; class Coriobacteriia; order Coriobacteriales; family Atopobiaceae; genus Parafannyhessea. The sequence goes on from CACWMM010000061.1 coordinate 2, forward strand.
GCCCAGAGGGTAACGGACCAGAAGGACATCGACGACGCCGAGCGCATGCTGCGCGAGGGCTTCACGATGGACGACATGCTCACGCAGATGCAGCAGATTAGGAAGATGGGCGGCCTCAAGAAGATTCTGGCGTCGCTTCCCGGTGGCGAGCGTGCCCTCGAGCAGGCGGGAGGCGCCGTCTCGGACGAGCAGATCACGCGCATCGAGGCCATGATCCACTCCATGACGAAGCAGGAGCGCGCGAAGCCGAAGACCATCAACGGCCAGAGGCGCAAGCGTATCGCGAAGGGCTCCGGCAGATCTGTCCAGGAGGTGAACCAGCTCCTGAAGCAGTGGTCCGAGATGGACAAGATGATGGGCAAGATGCGTCAGCTCACCAACGGGGGCGGCAACTCCCGCAAGGCGCGTCGTCAGATGACCAACATGATGCGCAACATGGGCATGGGCGGCGGAATGGGTGGAAAGATGCCGTTCTAGTTCGACGTAGTGTCACAAGAGATTCCGCCGGGGCGGACCGGGCTTCCTAACGGAGCCTGGTCCGCCTCTTTCGTGAGCGGGGAGAGTGCGAAGCTGAATGGTCGATTCGGGCCCTTAGGCAGGGGGATGAACGCGATTTCGGACCCGGCGTCACACGCCCGCATCCGGTTGTCACGACCCTGCAAGGTTGCGACGGGCGCGCACCCGTCGCGACACACACCAAGCCTCGGCTTTCGAGAACCCGCAAACTCATCTGGGGCGTGCTGCCAGAGACATTGATTCGATTCCACATAGTTGCAGGCAGATGGTCTTATACATGACACATGTGGACGCAACGCCGGTACATGTCCCGCAGTTTCTGCCATGGGGCCCACTTCGGCGCAACGCACCCGCCCCGAGTTTGCGCGAACGTGCAGGGTTGGCCAAGGTGTGTGCCGGGAGGCTGGTTGGCTGGTCGCGCTAACAAAGGGGCGGTCGGAACTAACACGGCTCCGACCGCCCATCCAAGGTCCATTGCTCGTCTTGCGCGTCGCTCCTAGGCGTGCACCACCACAACGTCGCCGACCTTCGTGATGTCATACAACTGCTTTGCCGCGGCGGCAGGAAGATTGATGCATCCGTGGCTGCCGTTGCCCTGATAGATTGTGCCGCCAAACGAGGACCTCCACGAGGCGTCGTGGAACGCCACCAGGTTGGTGATGAACGGCATCCAGTAGTTCACGTGGCTCGTGTAGTCAGGCTCGCCGTCGTGGTTCTCGTCGAGACCCTTTAGCGTCTGGTTCGTGCCCTTGTTGCCGTTGATGGAGTAGACGCCGGTAGGGGTTGCGTGGTCCTCGGTCGGGTCGCCAGAGACGAAGTCGCTCTCCCAGATGATCTTCCCTCCATCGTAGAAGCGCACGTGCTGCTCGGTGAGGTCGACGTCCAGATACCTGCTTCCCCAGTCGGCGCCGCCGGGGTTCCACTCGGAGGCCTTCTGCGACCAAGGCACGTCGAAGCTGGCCTCCTTCGCGCCCTCGATGTTGGATGCGAGTGTGGAGGCAAGTTGGTCGCCGTCGACGCTCCAGCCGTACGTTCCGCCGGAGACCGTCACCTGCTTGCCATCCGCGCGCTGGTACTTGCGCTCAGCGCCGACGGTGTTGAGCGACTTCGCGAGGTCGCCGGAAGCCCACTGCTTGATGGCGTCGGTGTTCAGGGAGACGGACAGGTCGTCACCAAACGTTATCCACTGCGCAATGGTCTTTGGCTCCACCGACGTAACGGTCTTGCCGTTCGCGGTGAGCGTCTGCTTCGCGGCGACGTACTTGTTCGCGGTCTCAACGGCCTTCTCGAGCTCGGTGCTCTTGGAGGTGTACTTCGGCTGAACAAGCTCGGACTCGCCCAGACCGAGGTCGGACTTGCCCTGCAGAATCGCCTTGCGGACCGCTTTCGTGACGGCGTCCGCGTCCACGGCGGTTCCGGCTTTCTCCTTCACGACGACGAACTTGCCTTCCTTCTCGTCGAAGGACGCAGTGGCGCTCTGCGGCTGCGTCGCGCTTTGGTTTGCGGAGTCGACGGCCGTCTTCACCAGGGAGGCGAGCTTCTCCTTGCTGTAGCTCACGTCCGCCTTCGCCGAGAGGTCGTTCCCCGTGAAGATGCTCACCGGCCAAGCCCAGACGTTCACCTTCGACATGGTGTCCGCGGCGTACGCCGAGGTGTCGAACTTCAGGTCGATGTCCTTGCCCTTGAGCGCAAGACTCACGTTGTCGCCGCTGGCGGAAAGCGAGTAGTTGCTCAGCTTGTTGGACATCTCCTTTGCGACGGCGTCCGCGGTCTTGAATGCTACAGACTCGCCGTTGATGGTGGTGTTCGGCATGTACATGTGCGACCAAAGGGCGCATCCGCCCAGGTAGACGGCGCAGACGGCTCCTACGACGATTGCCGCCGTCTTACCGTGGCGTCCTTTGCGGCCGCGCTTGGAAGCGCCTTGCTCGTGGATACGCATGGCCTCCTGGTCAAGGTGCGGGTCGTTTGCGACGACGGCGCCCGTCGCGGGCATGGCTGGCGCCGCCTGGGTGGTGGTCCGGCTTGCCTTGGTCCCGTTGGCGGGTTGGCTGAAGTGCGCGCCGCGAGCGGCTCTGCCAGCAGGCTTGGCGCCGCGCTGCGACGAGGTATGTACGACCTTCTCGCCCTGCGCGTTGATGACGTCGATGCGCTGGCGCTCCGGTCTCTGCTTGTCGGTCACGATATGCCTCTGATTCTATGGTCGGTGCGGCGCCTTTGGGGCCGCGGATTCTCACGGGTTACAATTCTATCCAAACGCCCTGTCCCCTAACGAATGGTGACGAATTCAATGGCAATTTCACGTATCACAAGCCTCTCTGACAGTCGGCTCGATCCCTACCTGCGGCTTTCCGAACGGCAGCTTAGAAGCGTCCTCCATCCGGACGAGGCCCTCGTAATACTTGAGTCCCTTTTCGTGATCAAGCTCGCGTTCGAGCGGGGGCTTGACGTGACGTCGGTCCTCGTGGACGAGCGCCACGTGGACGCGCTGGAGCGCGCCGTTCCCGGCTTGGGCGAGAAGGACGTGGACGTCCTGGTCGCGGACCGGGATCTCCTGAGCCAGGTGACGGGCTTCAACGTCACGAGGGGCTACATGGCCGCCGCGCGTCGTCCGGCCGCAAGGGGGCTTCGCGACGTGCTAGAGGGCGCGCGGTCCATTGCGGTGCTCGAGGGTTTGGTGGACGTGAGCAACCTGGGGGCGATCTTCAGGAACGCGGCCGCCCTGGGGGTGGACGGCGTCGTGCTTGCGCCGGAGTGCGCGGACCCCCTCAACAGGCGTGCGGTGCGCGTGTCCATGGGAAACGTGTTCCTGGTGCCGTGGGCCGTCGCGCCGCGGCCGTGGCCGGGCGCGCTTCTGGACGAGCTTCGCCAGAGGGGGTTCGAGACGGTGGCGATGGCGCTGGACGAGAGGGCCGTGCGCCTGGGCGACCCGTCGCTTGGGCATGATGCCAAGACGGCGCTCTTCTTCGGGACGGAGGGGACGGGGCTCACGCGGCCGGTGCTCGACGGCGTGGACCGGACCGTGATCATCCCCATGGCGCGCGGCGTGGACTCGCTCAACGTGGCGGCGAGCTCCGCTGTTGCGTTCTGGGAGTTGTTTGCGCGTCGCCGTGGCTAAAGACCTTCGCGTTGGGTATTAATGGGAAAAGTCGTGCGGCCCGCAGGGTGGCCGCACAGTGCGGAGAAACCGATTAGGACGGATATGGACGACAAGAAGAAGCGACAATCGATGATTGTGTACCTGATCATCGCCATCGCGCTTGCAATCGGCCTGCGTGCGTACCTGTATCCCAGCATCACGCAGTCCCAGGTACAAGAGGTGAGCTACAGCCAGTTCATCGACATGGTGGACGACGGTGACGTGAAGACCGTCAAGCTGAACACCGGCGACAGCAAGATAAGGTTCACGACCGACAAGGAGGGCGTGACCTACGAGACCACGCAGTTCCCGAACGACTCGGGGCTCGTGAAGCGCCTGCGCAACGCCGGCGTGAAGTTCTCGGCCGAGATTCCCAACGACAGCGACAGCCTGTGGCTGTACATGATCTTGAGCTACGTCCTCCCGATAGTGCTCATCTTCGGCGGCGGCTACCTCCTGAACAGGAGGCTCCGCAAGCAGATGGGCGACGACGGCCCCTCCATGAACTTCGGTGGCGGCTTCGGCATGGGCGGAGGTCTCGGCCGCTCCAACGCCAAGGAGGTCAAGGGCAAGGAGACCGGCGTCACGTTCAAGGACGTCGCCGGCCAGGACGAGGCGAAGGAGTCTCTGCAGGAGATCGTGAACTTCCTCGCCCACCCCGAGAAGTACGCGGCCATCGGCGCCCGCTGCCCGCGCGGCGCGCTGCTCGTCGGCCCTCCGGGCACGGGCAAGACGTTGCTCGCCAAGGCGGTCGCCGGCGAGGCGGACGTGCCGTTCTTCCAGATCTCGGGCTCCGAGTTCGTCGAGATGTTCGTGGGCCGCGGTGCCGCGAAGGTGCGCGACCTCTTCAAGCAGGCGAACGAGAAGGCCCCGTGCATCGTGTTCATCGACGAAATCGACACCATCGGCAAGAAGCGTGGCGTCTCCATCAACTCGAACGACGAGCGCGAGCAGACGCTGAACCAGCTCCTGACCGAGATGGACGGCTTCGACAACCACAAGGGCATCGTCGTGCTCGCCGCGACGAACCAGCCCGACGTGCTCGACCCGGCGCTTCTGCGACCCGGCCGCTTCGACCGTCGCATCCCCGTCGAGCTTCCGGACCTCGTGGGCCGCGAGGCGATCCTGAAGCTTCACGCGAACGACGTGAAGATGGAGCCCGGCATCGACTTCGGCTTCGTCGCGCGCACCACGCCGGGCGCCTCTGGCGCGGACCTCGCGAACATCATCAACGAGGCGGCGCTCAGGGCCGTCCGCATGGGCCGCTCCCGCGTGACGCAGGAGGACATCACGGAGTCCGTCGACGTGGTCATCGCGGGCGAGAAGAAGAAGTCCACGGTGCTGAACGACCACGAGAAGGAGGTCGTCGCATACCACGAGACCGGCCATGCCATCGTCGCGGCCGTCCAGGACGGCAAGACGCCCGTCTCGAAGATCACGATAGTGCCGCGCACGTCAGGCGCGCTCGGCTTCACCATGCAGGCGGAGGAGGACGAGCACTACCTCACGACGCGCGAGGAGTACGAGCAGCGCATCGCGGTGCTGTGCGGCGGTCGCGCCGCCGAGGAGCTCATCTTCGGGCACATGACGTCCGGTGCCGCGAACGACATCGAGAAGGCGACGAAGATCGCCCGCGCCATGGTGACGCAGCTCGGCATGTCCGACAAGTTCGGCATGGTGGCGCTCGGCGAGTCCCGCAACCGCTACCTCGGCGGCGGCACGGAGCTCACGTGCTCCGACGCGACGGCGACCGAGATCGACAACGAGGTGACCGCCATCGTGGAGAAGGGCCACCAGACTGCGCTGAAGACCCTGCGCGACAACCGCTTCAAGCTCCATGAGATCGCGCACTACCTCCAGAAGAAGGAGACCATCACGGGCGAGGAGTTCATGAACATCCTCAACCGCGATGACGGCTTCGCTCCGAAGTACGGAAGCGAGCAGTAGCGCCGGCGTCACCCGTAGTCGTGTCGTAGGTGTTGGTTGGGACGGGACCTCGCAGATGTGCGGGGTCCCGTTTTCTGTTTGGGCGGGAAGGGCGGTCCTTCTCGCCCGGCGCTAGTTCCGGGTATGCAAAATGTCAATTTAGTTGTCGGCCCGTGCCACGATTGTTCCGCGAACGGCCGGCAAGTGCTATCATTCGGCATGCTGCGTTGATGGGGAGAGTACCTTGGACGGGGCGGCCCAGAGAGAGCGGGGACGGTGGGAGCCCGCGGTCGTGTCCAGGCGAAGATCACCCCGGAGCTGCGGTCCGAAAGCCGGCGTTTCCTGGCAAGTAGGCGCCGCCGGAGAGACCGCCGACACAGGTCTACCGAGTAAGGCGGAAATCCGCTCGCTGGGTGGTCACAAGCGAAGTGTAATAGGAGCGCTTCGTCCCAGCAGGAGGGACGGGCGCTCCTTTTCGTGGGTGCCCAGGAAAAGGGAAGGACACGAGGTGGCAAATCAGTACAAGAAGACGATGAACTTGCCCAAGACCAAGTTCTCGATGCGCGCCGGCCTCGCCCAGCACGAGCCCGAGAGGCTCAAGGACTGGGACGAGAACGACGTCTACGGCCAGCTGCTCAAGAAGAACGAGGGGCACGAGAAGTTCGTGCTGCACGACGGACCCCCGTATGCCAACGGCCCGATCCACCTTGGCCACGCCCAGAACAAGATCTCGAAGGACATCATCAACCGCTACTGGTCGATGCGCGGATACCAGACGCCGTACGTGCCCGGCTGGGACTGCCACGGACAGCCGATCGAGCACAAGGTCGAGCAGATGCTCGGGACCGAGAAGTTCAACCAGCTTCCCACGGTGAAGATCCGCGAGCTGTGCCGCAAGATGGCCGTCGAGCAGGTCGACACCCAGCGCCAGGGCTTCAAGCGCCTGGGCGTCCTGGGCGAGTGGGCTAACCCCTACCTCACCTACACGCACGACTACGATGCGACCGACGTGGAGATCTTCAAGGCGATCTTCGACAAGGGTGCCATCTACCGCGGCCGCAAGCCCGTGCATTGGTGCACCCATTGCCATACGGCGCTCGCCGAGGCCGAGATCGAGTACGGCGACGAAGTCAGCCCCGCCATCTTCGTGCGCTTCGAGATGACGACGGTGCCCGAGGGCCTCGAGGCCTACGAGGGCAGACTTTGGGTGGACATCTGGACGACGACCCCGTGGACCCTTCCCGCGGACGACGCCGTCATCCTGCATCCGGAGGCCGACTACGTCGCGGTTGTCGTGGACGGTCGCGCCGAGATCATGGCCGAGGCGCTCGTCGAGAAGGACTGCGAGAAGTTCGGGTACGAGTCCTATGAGCTCGCCCGCCGCGCCGACGGCGAGGTGTGGCGCATGTCCGGCACGGACCTCTGCCACAACAAGTACAAGCAGCCGATCTTTGGCGACCAGGGTGTCGAGGGCGAGTTCATCTACGCCGACTACGTCACGCTCGACGACGGCACCGGCATCGTCCACACCGCACCCGGCCACGGCGTCGACGACTACAACGCGGGCATGCGCTTCAACATCCCCGTCGTGATGCCGGTCGACGACGACGGAAACTTCTACAAGGGCGACGGCATGGGCACTGGCGGCCCGTGGTCCGGCATGAACGTGAACGACGCGAACCCGAAGATCATCGAGTGGCTCCAGGAGCGCGGCACGCTCATCCTGCACGAGGACATCAGCCACAGCTACCCGCACTGCTGGCGCTGCAAGCAGCCCGTGATCTTCCGCGCGACGAGCCAATGGTTCGTCTCCATGGACAAGACCGGTCTTCGTAAGCAGGCCCTGGACGAGCTCTCCAAGGTCAAGTTCTATCCCGCGCACGCCGTGAAGCGCATCGGCTCCATGGTGGAGGGGCGTCCGGACTGGTGCATCAGCCGCCAGCGCAACTGGGGCGTGCCCATCCCGGCGTTCACCTGCGAGGACTGCGGCGAGACCGTCATGAACGACGACACGCTCGACAAGGTGATCGACCTCTTCCGCAAGGAGGGCTCCGACGCCTGGTTCACGGAGGACCCCGCGAGCTACCTGGGCGACGCCTGCGTCTGCCCCAAGTGCGGCAGCCACCACCTGAAGGCGAACAAGGACATCCTCGACGTCTGGTGGGACTCCGGCGTCAGCCACACCGCGGTCTGCAAGCACCGCGACTACCTCAAGTTCCCGGCGGACGTGTACCTGGAGGGCTCCGACCAGCACCGCGGCTGGTTCATGAGCTCGCTCATGACGTCGGTCGGCGCGTACGGCAAGGCGCCGTACAAGGCCGTCATCAGCCAGGGCTTCACGCTTGACGGCCAGGGCCGCAAGATGAGCAAGTCGCTCGGCAACGTCATCGACCCGAACAAGGTGTGCGACAACGAGGGCGCCGACGTCCTGCGCCTGTGGCTCGCGTCCGTCGACACCTCCGTCGACGTTCCGTGCGACGAGACGATCCTCTCGCACGTCGGCGACGCGTACCGTAAGATCCGCAATACCCTGCGCTTCCTGCTCGGCGAGCTCGAGGGCCAGTTCGACCCGGCGACGGACGGCCTGCCGTTCGACGAGCTCGAGCCATTCGACAAGCTGACGCTCGCCCACATGTGCGAGGTCCACGACGTCGTGACGAAGGCGTACTCCGAGTACCGCTTCAACGTGGTGTACCGCAACCTGTACGACTACGTGACGGAGCTCTCCAACGGCTATCTCAACGCCACAAAGGACCGCACGTACTGCGGTGGCAGGGGCACGCACGAGCGCCTGTCCGCGCAGACGACGTGGGCGCACATCCTCACGATGCTCGTCCACGACCTACAGCCAGTCCTCGTGTACACCACGGACGAGATCATGCAGTACCTGCCGGGGTCCATGCGCGACGGCCAGAAGTACGCCGCCCTTCTCGACTGGTACCAGAACCCCGTCGACGCGGACGTGTACCAGGGCTTCCTGCCCGCGTACCGGGCGCTCGTCGAGGCGCGCGGCGCGTTCACCAAGTCCTACGAGGAGGCGACCGCGTCCGGCGTCGTCGAGGAGAAGACGACGCAGGCGGCCCGCGCGGAGCTGACGCTGCCGCAGGAGCAGTACGACGGCGAGAAGTGCCCGCGCTGCTGGAACTGGCGCGAGCTCGGCGAGGACGGCCTGTGCGAGAGGTGCCACGACGTCGTGGCACGGCTCGCGGACGAGGAGTAGCGGTAGCGTGGTAGCGACGAGCAAGGTTTCGGCAAGGGGCACCCGGGCAATCGTCTTCTGGGTCGCCGCGTGCCTCGTGCTGGTTCTTGACCAGACGACGAAGCTCGCGGTGCGCTCCGTCCTGCGCGCGGGAGAGCGCCAGGCCCTCATCCCGGGGGTGCTGGACCTCCTGTACGTGAAGAACGACGGCGCGGCCTTCAGCCTCGGGCGCGGGGCGGGACCGCTGTTCGTGCTCATAGCCGCGGCCGTCGTGTGCGTGGCGTTCGCGTACGTGTGGCGCGAGGACATACCCCTGTCGCTCGTGCTGCCCATCGCGTGCGTCGCGGGCGGCGGCGTCGGCAACATGGTCGACAGGCTGTGCGCCGGCTACGTCACGGACTTCCTCGCGACCTCGTTCGTCGACTTCCCGGTGTTCAACGTGGCCGACATCTTCGTGACGTGCGGCATCGTGTGCGCGCTCATCGCGTACAACGTGTGGGAGTCCCGGCGCGAGCGCGCCAACGGGGGCGCCGGCGGCAGGTAGCCGCGCGTCGAAACATCATGCAAGCCCAAGGCGTGGGTCCGGCTTCGTCCGGGCCCACGCCCGTGCAAAAGAGAGGAACGGGTGAGAAGGACATGGCCGTCATCGTGAACGCCCTCGTGGGCCCGGAGTCGGACGGGCTTCGGCTTGACGCGTTCCTCGCGAGCGTGGACGGATGCCCTTCTCGCAGCGCGTGCGCAAAGCTCGTCGCGGCAGGCGAGGTCACCATAAACTCGACGCTCGCGACGTCGAAGAGCGAGACGGTGTGCCTCGGCGACCGCATACAGGCGCGCCTTCCCGATCCGGAGCCCGAGGACGGGGCGCTCGCGCCCAACCCGTCCATCCCGCTCGACGTGCGCTTCGAGGACGACCACCTCATCGTGCTGTCCAAGCAGGCCGGCCTCGTGTGCCACCCCAGCCCGGGCCACGTGGACGACACCCTCGCGAACGCGCTCGTCGCACGCTGCGGCTACGGGCACCTCGGCATGCTGCAGGGCGACGACAGGCCGGGCATCGTGCACCGGCTCGACATGGACACCTCCGGCCTCATGGTGTGCGCGAAGGACGACGCCACGCAGAAGGCGCTGCAGGACCTCATCCGCCTGCGCGTGCTGGACAGGCGCTACGTCACGCTTGTGCACGGCTACGTCGCGCCGGACTCCGGCACCATCACCACGGGCATCGCGCGCTCGCGTCGCGACCGGCTGCGCATGACGGTCTCGGACGACCCCGGCGCGCGCGAGGCCATCACGACGTTCCGCACGCTCGAGCGCTTCGAGGCCGGCAGGTTCGACGAGGGCTTTTCGCTCCTTGAGTGCCACCTCTACACCGGGCGCACCCACCAGATCCGCGTCCACATGCGCCACGCGGGCCACCCCTGCGTGGGCGACCAGCTCTACGGCCGCGGCGACGACCGCACGAACATGGGGCTCCGCCGACAGTTCCTGCACTCGTGGCACATTCGCTTCGACCACCCCGTTACTGGAGAGACCATCGAGCTTGCGGACCGCCTGCCCTCCGACCTCTCCTCTGTACTAGAATCGCTACATGACCGCTCTATGGGCCGCACGCAGGCGGGGGAGAAGATCTGCCCCCTGCTCGTGACCAGGTCCTAGGGCCACCATCAGTTGTGGAAGGATGCCGCGTGGAACTGGCCAGGCTCGGGACGACCCCCATCACAGTCTTCAACAACCTCGTCGGGATCCTCTTCACGCTCGCATATCTCTACCAGGTCTTCTATACCATCTGGGTCATGATTCGCGGAGAGGTGAAGCTGCCTGTCGCGAAGAGGAGCCACTCGTATGCGTTCGTCATCGCGGCGCACAACGAGGAGTCGGTCATCGGCAACCTCGTGCGCTCGATCAAGGCGCAGCGCTACGACGGCCTCATCGACTGCTACGTCGTCGCGGACGCGTGCACGGACCGGACGGCGGAGGTGGCGCGAGAGGCCGGAGCCATCGTGTGGGAGCGAAACGACCTCGCGCGGCGCGGCAAGAGCTGGGTGCTCGACTTCGCGTTCGACAGGATACTGAACCAGCAGGAGTGCCCGTACGAGGGCTTCTTCGTGATGGACGCGGACAACGTGATTTCGCCAGACTACGTCGAGATCATGAACAAGGCCTTCGACCAGGGGTTCCTCGTCTGCACGAGCTACCGCAACTCCAAGAACTTCGACTCCAGCTGGGTGAGCGCAGGCTACTCGCTCTGGTTCATGCGCGAGTCGCGCTACCTCAACAACGCGCGCATGCTGCTGGGGACGAGCTGCGCCATCTCGGGATCCGGCTGGCTCGTCTCGGCCTCCATCATCCGCGGGATGCACGGCTGGATGTTCCACACGCTCACGGAGGACCTCCAGTTCACGGCGTTCTGCGCTTCTCACAACATCAGGATCGGCTATGCCCCGGCCGAGTTCTTCGACGAGCAGCCAACGGACTTCAAGACGTCGTGGACGCAGCGCATGAGGTGGTCGCGCGGCGGGTACCAGGTGTTCTTCTCGTATTGGCGAGACCTCGTGCGCGGCATCTTCAAAGGTCGCTTCTTCGCGTCGTACGACATGCTCATGACCATGTCGCCCGCGATGTTCCTCACCATCATCTCCGTGTTCGTGAACCTCGCGTACCTCATCATCGGCACGGCGAGCCGTGGCTTCATCGCGACGCAGAGCGAGCTCGGCGCGTGCGTGGGGTCGATCGTGACCACGCTCGTCTCCTCGTACGGGATGTTCTTCCTCATGGGTCTCATCACCACGGTATCGGAGCGCAAGCACATCCACGCACGCAGCCGCTGGCGCGTGGTCGCGAACGTATTCACGTTCCCCATCTTCGAGCTCTCCTACATCCCCATCAACGTGGTGGCCCTGTTCAAGAAGGTCGACTGGGTGCCCGTGAAGCACGACATCGCGGTCAACTTTGATGAGGTGGTGAGTGAGGGCGGCACAAAGTAGTTCGTTCCTGCCACAAGGTGTTACAATCGGTCAAATTGTATCGGCGGCGTGAGCAAACGAGTCGACAAACGGCATACGGAGCAAAGGAGATTGCGCATGGCAACGTTCTTCGAGGGGGAATCCCACACCTTCTCTGAGTACCTACTCGTCCCTGGTTATTCCTCTCGGGAGAACATCCCGGCAAACGTCTCGCTCGAGACCCCGCTCGTGAAGTTCAAGCGCGGCGAGGAGCCGGCCATCAAGATGCACATCCCCATGGTGTCCGCGGTCATGCAGGCCGTGTCCGGCCCGCGCCTGGCTATCGCCCTCGCGCAGCAGGGTGGCATCTCGTTCATCTACCAGTCGCAGACCCCGGAGGACGAGGCCGCGATGGTGCGCGAGGTGAAGACGTACAAGGCCGGCTTCGTGGTGTCCGACTCCACGCTCACGCCTGACATGACGCTTCAGGACGTGCTTGACATCCGCGACCGCACGGGCCACACGACGATGCCCGTCACCGCGGACGGCACGCCGCACGGCAAGTTCTGCGGCATCGTCACCTCCCGCGACTACCGCGTGTCCCGCGACGACCGCAACAAGAAGGTCGCGGAGTTCATGACCCCCGCGTCCGAGTGCGTCACGACCGACACGAGCACCTCGCTCAAGATCTGCAACGACATCATCTGGGACCACAAGATCAACACCCTGCCCGTCGTCGACAAGGACGGCAATCTGTCCTCGCTCGTGTTCCGCAAGGACTACGACTCCCACAAGTCCCGTCCGGACGAGCTGCTCGACGAGCACAAGCGCTACGTCGTCGGTGCCGGCATCAACACGCGCGACTACGAGGAGCGCGTGCCCCTGCTGGTCGAGGCCGGCGCGGACGTGCTGTGCATCGACTCCTCCGAGGGCTACTCCGAGTGGCAGAAGCTCACCCTCGACTGGATCCGCGAGCGCTACGGCGACGCGGTCAAGGTTGGCGCGGGCAACGTCGTCGACGCGGACGGCTTCCGCTACCTCGCGGAGGCCGGCGCGGACTTCGTGAAGGTCGGCATCGGCGGCGGCTCCATCTGCATCACCCGCGAGCAGAAGGGCATCGGCCGTGGCCAGGCGTCCGCCCTCATCGACGTGTGCCGCGCGCGTGACGAGTACTTCGAGGAGACGGGCGTCTACGTCCCCGTGTGCTCCGACGGCGGCATCGTGTACGACTACCACATGACGCTCGCACTTGCCATGGGCGCCGACTTCCTCATGCTCGGCCGCTACTTCGCGCGCTTCGACGAGTCCCCGACCCGCCGCCTGAACGTGAACGGCAACTACGTGAAGGAGTACTGGGGCGAGGGCTCCGCACGCGCCCGCAACTGGGCCCGCTACGACATGGGCGGCGCGAAGAAGCTCTCGTTCGTCGAGGGCGTCGACTCCTACGTCCCCTACGCCGGTCCGCTGAAGGACAACGTGGACCAGTCGCTCACCAAGGTCCGCTCCACGATGTGCAACTGCGGCTCGCTCACGCTCGAGGAGCTTCGAGACAAGGCCAAGATCACGCTCGTCTCGTCCACCTCGCTCGTCGAGGGCGGCGCGCACGACGTCATCCTGAAGGACTCCGACTCCAGCACGAACTTCAGGTCGTAGCGCAAACCCGCGTCTAGCCGCGGGCGCCTGACTGATGTAGCATTGACCCACCGCCAACTCATAGCGTGGCGGTGGGTTTTTGTTTGGGACGACGTCCGCGCGCGGACCATGGGGTGATGAGCATGAAGAGTTGCGGTGTGGCGGAGCGACTGGCTGCCATGAACGTGGAGTACGCTGCCGAGAAGAGCTTCTTCGGCGGCACGCGGCGTCACTTTCCAAGCAGGAGCGCCTGCGTCGAGCTGATCTCGGACATACGCCGCCTGCTGTTCCCCGGCTACTTCGACAACGAGAGCGCGGCGGGGGAGAGCAACGACTACCTCACGCGCGAGCGCATCCTGCACATCGAGCGCGTGCTGCAGGGGCAGGTGCTCGAGGCGCTGCTGTTCGACGACGGCGACCTGAGCCGCGACGAGGCGGGCAAGCGCGCCTCCCACGTGGCGAACGTGTTCTTGGACAGCCTTCCCCAGGTACTCGAGCTCCTGATGACGGACATCCAGGCGCTTTACGACGGGGACCCGGCCGCTGGCAGCCTCGAGGAGGTTCTCGTGGCCTATCCCGGCCTGTACGCCATCTTCGTGTACCGCATCGCGCACGTGCTGTACGGGCTGGACGTGCCCCTCATTCCGCGCCTGATGAGCGAGCACGCCCACAGCAAGACGGGAATCGACATCAACCCCGGTGCGAACATCGGCAAGTACTTCTTCATCGACCACGGCACGGGCGTCGTCATCGGCGAGACGACCGACATCGGCGACCACGTGAAGATCTACCAGGGCGTCACGCTCGGCGCGCTCTCCACCCGCAAGGGCCAGCTCCTCTCGGGAAAGAAGCGTCACCCCACGCTCGGCGACTACGTCACGGTGTACTCGAACGCGTCCATCCTGGGTGGCGAGACCGTCATCGGCAGCGGCGCCGTGATCAGCGGCTCCGCCTTCGTATGCGAGTCCGTCCCGCAGAACGCCCGCGTCATCCTGAACCAGGAGACCATCGTCCACAAGCCGGACGACGCGGAGCCTGCGTGGTGCTACGTGATCTAGGCGTACGCGCGCATCAGCTGTAGGACCCGTCGTCGGACGTCGCGGGCCTGACCTCGACGGCCCGCTCGCTCTCGTAGGCCATGAGGTCGATGTAGTACTGCTGGGTGTCCGTGTTCCAGTCGTCCTTAGCGTCGTACACCTTGTTCAGCTTCTCCAACGACTTGCTCAGCGCCTCGAGCTTCGAGCGCGTCTTCGTCGCGAGCTCCATCCTCGTGTCGCCGGACGCGGCCTCCTGCTTCTTGTACGCCTCGACGTAGGCGTCGGTGTCGTCCATGACCCTCTTGCCGGTCTTCGCGACCTTCTCGTCGACCTTCGCGGGGTCATACGGCACCCTCACCGAAGCCTCCGCGGCGCCAGTCGAACCCGCACCCGGCGCGCTGACCCCCTGCGAGCACGCCCCAAGCGACAGGGCGATGGCTGCGGCCGACATGATGGCAATGGCGTTCCTAGACATGCGCTTCTCCTTTCGTAGAGCTTCCTTGCGCGCTACGCGCAACGTCCATACCAACGAAAGCCATTCAAAAGTTGAACAGCAACCATGTGCGTGGGATCTTCTCGCGGCGGTGCGTAAATCGCCGTGCGAGCGAGGAGGCCGTGGCGCTTCGGACGCCCGGGGGCGTGCGGTGTGGCGACAACGTTTACGCCGCGTAACGCGCCGGCATGCCCGGCGGTGCGTTTCGCTATACTAGGGCGTGCTAAATTGCAGCTAGAGGTGTATTGCTAGGAGAGGAACCAAATGGCTGACAACAACGACGCCGCCGAGGGCACGTTCCCGGCGTACGACGCGCAGGCGATAGAGACCAAGTGGCAGAGGGTCTGGGAGGAAGAGGACCTCTACAAGACGGACACGGACCCGGCAAAGCCGAAGAAGTACGTGCTCGAGATGTTCCCGTATCCCTCGGGTGACCTGCACATGGGCCACGCGCGCAACTACACCATCGGCGACGCGATGGCGCGCCAGGCCCGCATGCGCGGCTACGACGTGCTGCACCCCATGGGCTTCGACGCGTTCGGCCTTCCTGCCGAGAACGCGGCCATCAAGCACAACACCCAGGCGTCCAAGTGGACGCACCAGAACATCGCCCAGGCCGTGAAGACCATGAAGCGCATGGGCTTCAGCTACGACTACGACCGCATGTTCAACACCTGCGACCCCGAGTACTACAAGTGGGGCCAGTGGATGTTCATCCAGATGTGGAAGAAGGGCCTGGCGTACCGCGCGACGAGCCCCGTGAACTGGTGCCCGACGTGCAAGACCGTGCTCGCGAACGAGCAGGTGGTCGAGGGCAGGTGCTGGCGCTGCGGCTCCGTCCCCGAGAAGCGCAACCTCAGCCAGTGGTACCTCAAGATCACGGACTACGCGCAGGAGCTGCTCGACGACCTCGACAAGCTCACCGGCTGGCCCGAGAACGTGAAGGCCCAGCAGCGCAACTGGATCGGCCGCTCCGAGGGCGCAGAGATCGACTTCCGCCTTGCCGCGGAGGACGGCGTGACCCCCACGGACCGCAAGGTGACCGTGTTCACCACGCGCGCCGACACGCTGTTTGGCGTGAGCTTCATGGTGCTGCCGCCCGAAAGCGAGCTTGCGGCGGAGCTCGTGGCCGGCACGCAGTACGAGGATGACTTCAAGGCGCTGAAGGCCGCGACCGAGAAGGTGTCCGCCGTCGACCGCCAGGGCTCCGACCGAGAGAAGCACGGCGTCTTCACCGGTCGCTACGTCATAAACCCGATCAACGGCCGGCCTGCGCCCGTGTGGGTCGCGGACTACGTCCTCATGGACTACGGCACCGGTGCCGTCATGGGCGTGCCCTGCGGCGACCAGCGCGACTTCGACTTCGCCCGCAAGTACGGCCTGGAGATCGCGCCGATCATCTGCGAGAAGGACGACCCCCTGTACGAGGAGCTCAAGGACGAGAAGGAGCTCCGCGTGCGCTCCGTGGACTGGGACAAGGCCATGGTGGCCGAGGGCTACCTCGTGCAGTCCGGCGAGTTCACGGGCCTGAAGGGCGGCAAGCACTCCGAGGCCGTCGACGCAATCACCGCGTGGCTGAAGGAGCACGACTGCGGCCGTCCGACGGTGCAGTTCCGCCTGCGCGACTGGCTCATCAGTCGCCAGCGCTACTGGGGCAACCCCATCCCCATGATCCACTGCGACCACTGCGGTGACGTGCCCGTCCCCGAGGAGGACCTCCCCGTCCTTCTCCCCGAGGACCTCGACCTGGGCGCCGGCGACACGCTGGCGGAGTACGCGCCGTTCTACGAGACGACGTGCCCCAAGTGCGGCCGTCCCGCGAAGCGCATCACGGACACGATGGACACGTTCACGTGCTCGAGCTGGTACTACCTGCGCTACTGCGACCCCCACAACGACGAGGCGCCGTTCTCGAAGGAGGCCGTGGACCGCTGGATGCCGGTGGACAACTACATAGGCGGCATCGAGCACGCCATCCTGCACCTGCTCTACAGCCGCTTCTGGACGAAGGTCCTGCGCGACCTTGGCATGGTCGACGTGGACGAGCCGTTCACGAACCTGCTGTGCCAGGGCATGGTGAAGGACGAGAACGGCGACACCATGAGCAAGTCCAAGGGCAACGTCGTACCGCCCTCCAGCGTGATCGACCCGTACGGCGCGGACACCATGCGCCTGGCGATCCTGTTCGTGGCACCGCCCGAGAAGGACTTCGACTGGGACCCCGAGGCCGTCGCAGGCGCGAACCGCTTCATCAAGCGCGCGTGGCGCGTGGTGTGGCAGCTCGTCGAGGGCGCCGCGGCCGGCGACGTCGACACCAAGGCGCTTGACGCGAACGCGAAGGAGCTGAACCGCGTCCTGCACGAGATGGGGACCGCGGGCAGTTCAACACCGCGATCTCCGCGGTGATGGAGCTGACGAACGCCGCGAGCAAGTACGTGAACGACGTGGAAGCCGAGAAGCGCGACGGCGCGCTGTGCTACCGCGTCGCCCACGACATCGTGACCATGCTCGCGCCGATCTGCCCGCACTGGGCGGAGGAGCTGTTCCACGAGGCGCTCGGCCGCGAGGGCTCCGTGTACAACGAGCCGTGGCCCGAGTTCGACGCCGCGCAGGCGAAGAGCGACACCGTCGAGATCGCCGTGCAGATCAAGGGCAAGGTGCGCGCCCGCATCAACGTTCCGGCGGATGCGGCGAAAGACGAGCTTGAGGCGGCTGCGAAGGAGGCCGTCGCCGCGCAGCTTGAGGGCAAGGACATCAAGAAGGTCATCGTGGTGCCCGGAAGGCTCGTGAACATCGTCGCGCTGTAGCGTGCCGGTGGCGGCCCTGGGGGCCGCGGCGACCGCGAGCGGCAACGGACGCGCCTGGGTTGCGAAGAAATTGTGTCGGCCCGGCGCGTCTGGCGGCCGCGGGGCCGACGTGCTAGAGTTGCTTTAGCTTAATCGTGATTGTTCGAGGAAGTGGGGTGGATTTTCTCGCCCCGCTTCCTTTCTGTATGTCGGGCCGCAGCCCGGAAAGGAGGACCCATGGCGTCCACGGATATCGAGAGGGAGCTGCTTGCCGCGCTCGAGGCGGCCGCCCCGGAGCACGGCATCGACGTGGTGGACGTCGAGGTCGTCGGCGCGTCGAAGGCGCCGGTCGTGCGCGTGAGGCTCGATCACGCTGACGAGTCGCTGCCCACGATCACGCTGGACGAGGTGACGGCGCAGAGCGACTGGGTGAACGCGGTCATCGACGAGAAGGACCCGTTCCCGGGCTCGTACACGCTCGAGATATCGAGCCCTGGCCTGTCGAGGCCGCTTCGCCGCGCCCACGACTTCGAGCGCTTCGCGGGCGAGGACGTGTCGCTGAACACGATCGACCGCGAGGGTCGCAGGCACTACACGGGCACGCTGAAGGGGCTCGTGGACGGCAGGGTCGTCGTGGAGTGCGACGGCGAGGAATTCTCGTTCGCGATCGACGACATCAAGAGCTGCAAGATAAAGCCGAAATTCTAGGCAACGCGGCCGGCGGGCGCCGGCATTGAATATCGAATCCTTACTTGTGAGAGGAAGCACCATGGCATCAGAGATGATGGAAGCACTTATGGCACTGTGCCAGGAGAAGCACATCGACGAGCTGTACCTGATCGACCAGCTCGAGCAGTCCCTGGCGAAGAGCTATGCCGAGGTCATGCACCTGCAGGACGGCGCGCGCGTGACCATCGACCGCGAGACCGGCAAGGTCTACGTGTACAAGCTCGTCCCGAAGGAGGAGTCCTGGGACGACGAGACCGGTCTGTACACCGACTTCGACGAGGTTGACGTGACGCCGAAGGACACGAGCCGCACCGCGTACACGCACGCGAAGTCCGTCATCAACGACATCGTGCGCAACGCCGGCCGCCAGCAGATCTACGAGGAGTTCTCGAAGCGCATCGGCGACATCATCACGGGCACCGTGCTCCAGACGACGCCGGACTTCGCCATCATCAAGATCCGCGAGGGCGTCGAGGCGGAGCTGCCGTACTTCGACCAGCGTCGCTACCCGGACGAGCTGAACGAGCGTCCCGCGGGCGAGCGCTACTCACACCACCAGCAGATCCGCGCGATCATCATCGACGTGCGCGACCCGAACAGCAACCAGCAGCCGGTGCGCGGCGAGCGCCAGCGCCCGTCCATCGTGGTCTCGCGCACCCACCCGGACCTCATCCGCAGGCTGTTCGAGCTCGAGGTGCCCGAGGTCTACGACGGCGTCGTCGAGATCCGCTCCATCGCACGCGAGGCCGGCGTTCGCTCCAAGGTGGCCGTGAGCTCGCTGGACGAGCGCCTCGACCCGGTTGGCGCCTGCGTCGGCCCGAAGGGCAGCCGCGTGCGCGCCGTGGTGTCGGAGCTGCGCGGCGAGCGCGTGGACGTGGTGCTCTGGAGCGACGACCCCGCTAAGTGCGTCGCGAACGCGCTGTCCCCGGCGCGCGTCTCCCGCGTGCTCGTGGACGACGAGGACAACTACGCCACGGTCATCGTGCCGGACGACCAGCTGTCCCTCGCCATCGGCAAGGAGGGCCAGAACGCACGTCTTGCCGCAAGGCTCACGGGCATGCACATCGACATCAAGAACGAGTCGCTCGCGCGCAAGGTCATGAGCGAGATGCCCGAGGACGTGGACGTCGTCGCGGAGGAGGGCGAGCACCGCTGCGAGTACACCGGCCCGACCGGCATCCAGTGCCGCAACATGGCACGTCCTGGCTCCCGATTCTGCGGCATCCACGAAAAGCTTGCGCAGTACGCGGACTCCACCGTGTCCGACGATCCCGACTCCCTGATCTAGCTGCGAGTCGAAAGAATACGAACGTTTACCGTCCCACTCTGGAAGGTTGGTTTTATGGCAAAGACTCGTGTGCATGATCTGGCCAAGGAATACGGAATGACGAGCAAGGAGATGCTTGGTCACCTTGCCGAGATGAAGATACCCGCGAAGTCGCCCTCGTCCACGCTCGAGGACGCCTACGTCTCCATCGTCCGCAAGAAGCTGAAGCCGATCCTGGAGGCGCGTGCCGCCGAGATCGAGGCGCAGAAGCGCGCCGAGGCCGAGGCGAAGGCGGAGAAGGAGCGCGAGGAGGCCGCCAAGGCCGAGAAGGAGCGCATCGCCGCGGAGAAGCGACGCGAGAAGGAGCGCGCCGAGGAGGAGAGGCGCCGCGCCGCCGAGGAGGCCGCGCGCAAGAAGGCCGAGGAGGAGCGCCTTGCGGGGGAGAAGCGCCGCAAGGAGGAAGAGGAGCGCAACCGCGTCCGCGACAACGCCCCGAAGTCCATCCCGTCCTTCACGAGCCTGCTCGACCAGATCGCCCAGCAGGAGGAGATCCTGAAGGAGCAGGCCGAGGAGCAGGCGAAGAAGAAGGAGGAGAGCAGGGGACCGCGCAAGGACCGTCGCGGCGAGAAGGGCGCGGAGACCCAGCACAGGAGCTCCCACAGGGCACCCGTCGCCCTGGAGGACATGGAGGGCGAGTCCGAGCACTCCGGCAAGGGCCACGGCAAGGGCGGCCGCAAGGGCCAGCGCCGCGGCGGCCAGGGCGAGGACCGCTACAGCCGCATGGCCCGCGAGGCGGAGCAGTACAACCAGGTCCTGGAGGAGGCGCGCGAGGCCGTCGAGGAGGCGACGCGCGAGTCCACCGGACGCCGCAAGAAGCGCAAGGAGCGCAGGAAGAAGCAGCAGGCCGAGAAGGCTGAGGAGAAGCGCATAGAGGAGGCCATCGCGAACGACCAGGACCTGTCTCAGCTCGACACGGTCAAGGTCCCGCAGGGCTCCACCGTCGCGGAGCTCGCCGATCTTCTCGGCGTTCCCGCGAACGACATCATCAAGCGCCTGTTCCTGCTCGGCACGCCGCTCACGGTGACAGAGTCCATGTCCGACGACCTCATCGAGCTCGTCGCCGACGACCTCGGCCGCGAGATCAAGATCATGACGAAGGAGGAGGAGAACTCCTTCTCGTTCTACGACGACCCGAAGGACCTGAAGCCGCGTCCGCCCGTCGTCACGGTCATGGGCCACGTCGACCACGGCAAGACGTCGCTACTGGACGCGATTCGCCACACCGGCGTCGCCGCGGGCGAGGCCGGCGGCATCACGCAGGCCATCGGCGCCTCGCAGGTGCAGATCAACGGCCGCACGATCACGTTCATCGACACGCCCGGCCACGAGACGTTCACCGCCATGCGTGCGCGTGGCGCGAAGGTGACGGACATCGTCATCCTGATCGTCGCGGCCGACGACGGCGTCATGCCGCAGACCATCGAGTCCATCAACCACGCGAAGGCGGCCGAGGTTCCCATCATCGTTGCCGTCAACAAGATCGACAAGCCCGGCGCCGACCCGACGCGCGTGCGCCAGGAGCTGACCGAGTACGGCATCATCCCGGAGGAGTGGGGCGGACAGAACATGTTCGTCGACATATCCGCGAAGAAGAAGCTCGGCATCGACGACTTGCTCGAGGCCGTTCTGCTTGAGGCCGACGTGCTCGAACTGAAGGCGAACCCGGACACGTTCGCGTCCGGCAACGTCCTCGAGGCGAAGCTCGACCGCGGCCGCGGCTCCGTCGCTACGCTGCTCGTCAACCGCGGTACGCTGCGGGTGGGCGACGCGATCGTCGCGGGCATGTCCTACGGCAAGATTCGCGCCATGATCGACTCGCGCGGCAACAACGTGAAGGAGGCCACGCCGTCGACCCCGGTCGAGGTGCTCGGCCTGCAGAGCGTCCCCATGGCCGGCGACGAGTTCCGCGTGTTCCAGGACGAGCGCGAGGCGCGCAGCCTTGCCGACGAGCGTGCCCTCAAGGCCCGCATCGAGGAGCAGAACAAGGTCAAGCACGTCACGCTCGAGAACCTGTTCGACACCATGGCCGACGCCGAGGTGAAGGAGCTGAACCTCATCATCAAGGCGGATGTCCAGGGCTCGATCGAGGCCCTTCAGGACTCGCTGGACAAGATGGACCAGTCCGAGGTGCGCATCAACACGATCCACTCCGCCGTCGGCGCCATCACGGAGACCGACGTCACCCTGGCGGACGCCTCGAACGCGATCATCATCGGCTTCGGCGTGCGCCCGGACTCCAAGGCGAAGGCCGCGGCGGAGCGCGACGGCGTCGAGATCCGTACCTACAGCGTCATCTACAAGGCGATCGAGGACATCGACGCCGCCCGCATCGGCATGCTGAAGCCGACGGAGCAGGAGGTCCAGACCGCGACCATCGAGGTCCGCAACACGTTCAAGGTGCCGAAGGTCGGCATCGCCGCGGGCTGCATGGTCCAGGACGGCGAGGTCTCCCGCGACGACCTCTGCAGGCTCGTCCGCGACGGCATCGTCGTGTACGAGGGCAAGCTCGCGTCGCTGCGCCGCTACAAGGACGACGTGAAGTCCGTCAAGGCCGGCTTCGAGTGCGGAATTGGCCTTGAGAACTTCCAGGACATCCACGTGGGCGACGTCATCGAGTCCTACCGCATCGAGGAAGTAGCACGTACGGAGTAGAGACATGAAGCAGAACCAGAATTCCCGACGCACGAACAACCTCGCGCGCGAGAAGCTCGCCAACATCCTCCTGTTCGAGGTTTCCGACCCCGACCTCGCGCTCGTGACCCTCACGGGCGTGGAGGTCTCGGTCGACAAGTCCGTGCTGAAGGCCTACGTCAGCTGCGACCGCGACCGCTACGAGTCCGTGGCGGCCGCCCTCCATCTTCCAGATCGACACCACGGCTGACGAGGCGGAGCGCATCGCCATCGCGCTCGAGAACGTGCCGCCCACGCTCTCAGTCGAGAAGGACGAGAACGGCTACCCCATAGGCGAGGCGCCCGCGGGCGACGAGGAGAGAGGCGAGTAGCCCAGCCATGGGTCTAAGTAAGAACCCCGAGCAGGAGGCGCGCTTCGCAGAGATCGCACGCCTCATAGAGAAGAGCTCGACCATCGCGATCTGCGCGCACACCAATCCCGACGGCGACGCCCTGGGCTCCACCCTGGGGCTCGCCAGGGTCATTGGCATGCGCTGGCCCGAGAAGAGCGTGTGCGGGCTCCTCGCGGATGAGGTCGACGTGCCCAGGATCTACTCGTACCTCCCGGGCAGCGACGGCCTCGTGCGCGCATGCGACTACGAAGGTGACCCCGACCTGTTCATCAGCGTCGACCTCTCCGTCGCCCACAGGCTGAACGACGCCGAGCCCGTCATGCGACGGGCGGCCCGCACCGCGATCATAGACCACCACCCGTGCGAGGAGCCGTACACCGACGCGAGCCTAATCCGCCCAGGCGCGGCCGCCGCAGGCGTGCTCGTCGCGGAGTTCGCGCTGTATCTCGGTGTGGAGATCACGAGCGACGTCGCGCGCTGCCTGTACTGCGCCATCGCGACGGACACCGGCCGCTTCCAGTACCAGAACGCGGACCCGGAGTCCTTCTCCGTCGCGTCGCTGCTCGTGGACTGCGGCGCGTCGCCGTCAGAGCTGTCGCTGAACGTGTACCAGAACTTCAGCCTGTCGTTCCTGCACCTCGAGGCGCTCGTGATGGGTCGCATCACCAGCTTCGCGGGCGGAAAGATAACCTACAGCTACGCCACGTCCGCGGACCTGGAGCGCACGGGCGCGAGCCTGGACGAGTGCGACGGCCTCGTGGACGTCGTGCGCAGCGTCTCCGGCTCGGAGGTCGCGCTGTTCCTGAAGGAGGTCCCCGGCGGCAAGGTGCGCGGCAACATCCGCTCCAAAACGGACAAGGACGTCTCGCAGATCGCGAAGCGCCTCGGGGGCGGCGGGCACAAGGCCGCGGCCGGTTTCTCGTTCGAGGGCGACATCGACCAGGCACTCGCTGCCGTGCTGCCGCCGCTGCGCGCGCTGTTCGAGTACGTCGACCCTGACGGCACCATCATCGGAGAGCGGCTGGACCCCAGGCTGATCGAGGCTGACCTCGCGGCGCGCAAGGCCGCGCAGGCTGGAAGCGGTGAGTAGTTGAAGCGAGGACAAAGCGGAATAAACTGCCTGCTGGCCGTAGACAAACCGGTGGGCATGAGCAGCCATGACGTGGTGAACCACGTGCGAAGGGCGCTGGGCGAGAAGCGCGTCGGCCATGCCGGCACGCTTGACCCGCTCGCGTCCGGCGTGCTCGTCGTGGGCGTGGGCCAGGGCACGCGGCTCATGGGCCTCCTGACGGCGGACACGAAGTCATACGTCGCGCGCATCGCGTTTGGCACGCAGACCGCCACGGACGACGCGGAGGGCGAAGTCGTGCTGAGCGCGGAGCCGCCGGCGGACGTCCTCTCGCGCGAGTTCGCGGCAGGCGTCGTGTCCGGGCTCGAGGGCGAGCAGGACCAGGTGCCGCCGTCCTTCTCGGCCATATCGGTCGGAGGCGTCAGGGCGTACGACCGCGCGCGCAAGGGCCAGGAGGTCGAGCTCAAGAGCCGGCGCGTGAGCATCCTGAGCGCGGTGCTTCTGGACGTGGTCGCGGACGGGCCGGACGGCCAGCCGTGCTGGGACTGCGCGTTCACCGTGTCGAAGGGCACGTACGTGCGCAGCATCGCGCGCGACCTGGGCGCATCGCTCGGGAGCGCCGCGCACCTGGTGGAGCTGCGGCGCACGGCGTCCGGTGACATTGGCCTTGCGGACTGCGTTGCGCTGGACGAGCTGGAGCGCCGCGGCGCGGAGGCGCTCGCGGAGTGCGCGCTCGACCCCGTGACAAAGCTGGGGCTTCCCGAGCACGAGCTCACGGTTGAGGAGCTTGCGGACGTGCGCTGTGGCAGGCGCATCGCGTGTACGGACGCGGACGCGGGCCTTGCTGAGGGCGGCCGCGCGTGCCTCACGTTTGGCAACGCCCTGGTGGGCATTTGGGAGCGCGAGGGCAATCGGCTTCGCTGCCAGGTGAACTTCCCCTCCGGCGTCACGGGGGTGGCGCGGTGAGCGAGGGGGCGGTGAGCGAGCAGGTCCTGGGCCGTCCGCTGCCGCTGAACGCCGCCGCGCTCGCGGGGCTGGTGCGCGACGGGCTGTTTATGCGGTGCGGCGCATACGTGCGCCACGACGTGCGGCATGGCGCGGCCTACGTGCGCCAGGGCTCGGAGTGTCCCGCGGGGCGCGATGCCGTCGTCTCCATCGGCGCGTTCGACGGTCTGCATGCCGGGCACCGCGCGCTCATCGCTGCGGCGCGGCACGAGGCGGACGAGAAGAACCTGCCGTGCGTGGTCGTGACGTTCGATCCGGACCCCGACGTTCTGCTTGCAGGCGAGAAGCCCTCCTCAAGGCTCCTGGCCACGGCGGACAGGGTGCGCGCCATCGAGTCTCTGGGCGCGGACGCCGTCGTGGTGCTGCGCCTCGTGCGGCCCGTCTCCATCCACGTCGGCACCAACTTCAGCGTGGGCGCCGGCGGCAGGGGAGACGTCCGCGCGCTTGCGGCGTACTGCGCCGGCCTTGGCTGTGACGTGCACGGCCACGACCTCGTGACCAGGGGCGGAAGCCCGGTCTCATCCACCAGGATCCGCGGCCTTCTGCACGAGGGCGCGGTGGAGGACGCCGCGGAGCTCCTCGGGCGCCTGCACTTCGTGCGCGGCGCCGTGGAGCACGGTCGGGGCGAGGGCACCGCGTTTGGCTTCCCGACAGCGAACGTGCGCACTTCTCGCGTGGACTGCATGCCGAAGGCAGGCGTGTACGCGTGCGTGGTGTGCGACGGGAGGCGCGCGTGGCCGGCGGCCGTCAACGTGGGCAAGCCGCCCACGTTCAGCGCGCCGGAGGACAACTTCCTGGAGGCGAACCTCGTGGGGTTTGCCGGCGACCTGTACGGAAGCGAGGTGAGCGTCCTCTTCGCGCGGTGGCTGCGCGCCTCCCGGCCCTTCGATTCGACCGAGGAGCTGGAGCATGTGGTTCTTGGCAACATCGACTGGGTACGAACTAACCTAGGCTCTTGCGGAGTGGGGGTGGACGCTTGATAACGGACGAGGACAAGGAGCGCGTGCGGCAGGCGACGGACATCCTGCAGCTCGTGGGCGAGACCGTGGAGCTGAAGCGCCGCGGCGCGGACTATTGGGGCTGCTGCCCGTTCCACCACGAGAAGAGCCCCTCGTTCCACGTGAACCCCACCACGGGACTTTGGAAGTGCTTTGGCTGCGGCGCCGGGGGAGACGTGTTCGCCTACGTAATGAAGCGCGAGAGCCTGGACTTTCCCGACTCCATCCGCTACCTGGCAGACAAGGCGGGCATCGAGCTTTCCGAGGAGCGCGGCGCCGCCCGCAAGGGGCCGCGGCGCAACCGCCTGATAGAGTGCCTGACCGAGGCGGAGCGGTTCTACAGCACCATGCTGCTGCGCGGTCGCGGCGAGGGTCCGGACGCCGGCCGCGCGTACCTGGCCGGCCGCGGCTTTGGCTCGGACGTGTGCAGGCGCTGGGGCCTGGGCTATGCGGCCGGGCACCAGACGCTCGTGGAGCACCTGCGCAAGCTCGGCTTCTCGATGCAAGAGATCCTGGCGTCGGACCTCGCGCTGCAGGGCCAGGGTGGCCGGCTGCGCGACAGGTTCTTCGATCGCGTGATGTTTCCCATCCACGACGAGCAGGGCCGCACGATCGCGTTTGGCGGCAGGGTCATGGGCGACGCGAAGCCCAAGTACCTCAACACCAAGGAGACCGCGGTCTTCTCGAAGCGCAAGCACCTGTTCGCGTTCGACCGCGCGAAGGAGTCCATGGCGGCCACGGGCACGTGCATCGTGTGCGAGGGCTACACGGACGTCATAGCCATGCACGAGGCCGGGTTTAAGAACACGGTGGCGACGCTTGGCACCGCGCTCACGATGGACCACGTGAAGCTGATAGAGCGCTTCGCGAAGCGGCGCATCATCTGCATGTTCGACGGAGACGAGGCCGGCCAGCGCGCCGCGGAGCGCGCCGTCCAGTACATCGACAAGACGAGCGTCGAGATGCTGTGCGTGGTTCTGCCGGACAACCTCGACCCGATGGAGTTCCTTTCCGCCCGCGGCGCGGACGCGCTCAGGCCCATCCTGGAGGCGGCCCAGCCGCTCATGGACTTCGTGTTTGGCAAGCGTCTTGCCGGCTACGACCTGTCCGTCCCCGGCAAGCGCGTTGCCGCGCTTAACGACATGGCGGGCGTGCTCGCGCCGCTGGGCGACAGCATGCTGCTTGACGGCTACGCGCTGCAGCTGGGCGACATGCTCGGCTTCGACGTGGCGCGGGTGAAGCAGGTCATCCGCGAGCGCGCCGCATCTGAGCGCCGCAAGGCCGGCCAGCGCGACGGGGGAGGCCGTATGGACCGTCGCCGCCAGGCGGCCGGCACGCCGGAGCGCGACGCGCCCCCGTATGACGACGTGCCCCCGTACTACGAGGACGGCGGCTATGGCGCCGGCTACGACGACGGACCCTACGATGCCTACGACGGCCCGTATGCGACCGCGGGAGGGGGTGCCGGGCGAGAAGGGCAAGGCGTCTCGACCGCGGCGCTCTCCAACGACGAGAGGATGCAGTCGGCCGCGGAGCGAGAGCTTCTCGCCATGATTGCGTCGCACCCGGACGTGATGCGCGGCCATGGGGAGCGCATCGCAACGTTCACGTGGTCCGACGCGCGCTACGAGGCCATGGCGTGGGCCATGCTCGCGACTCCCGCGGGCACGCCGCCCGCGGACGTTGTGCGCGCCGCGGCGGGCGTCGTGGCCGAGGCCCCGCAGATACTTGCGGGGGGCAGGCTCGAGGTGACGTCGCGCATGCCCGCGGACCAGCGCGCGGACTTCCTGCTGAACGTCGTGGAGCTGTGGAGCAAGCGCCGCGAGGTGCGCGAGATAAAGGCAAGGTTGCGGCTATCCTCCTCAACGGTGCCCGACGAGGGGCAGATAGAGCTCTTCAGGAGGGCGACCGAGCTCCAAAAGCGTATTAATGAGCTGTCAAATAGCGTTTCTGCCGTTGTTTAGGCGGCATTTTTGGGTAAACTCCCTATCGCATCTGCGTAGAAAGGAAATACGTGGCTAACAACAAGGCTACCGCCGAGGGCTCCTCGCAGCTGTCTGACGAGCTCGACGGCATCGTCCAGAAGCTCGTGAAGCAGGCGTCCGGCTCCAACAACAGCATCACGGAGGACGACATCCAGCTCGCCATCGCCGAGGTGGACGTGGACGACGACGAGCTTTCGGACATGTACGACGCCATCCGCGCGAAGGGCGTCGACATCGCGAACTCGGAGGACGGCGGCTCCTCCATGGGCGACGCCGACGACCTCGACGACGAGGACGACGAGGACGACCTAGAGGGCGAGGACGAGCTCGACGAGGAGGACGAGGAGCTGGCGGAGGCCCGCAAGGAGGCCCGTGCCGCGAGCGAGATCCTGCGTTCCTCCACCCCCAAGGGCAAGACCCGCAAGCGCTCGTCCAGGGCGCGCTCGCGCCGCACGGACAGCTCTACCGTCATGCTGACGGGCGACCCGGTGCGCATGTACCTGAAGGAGATCGGCAAGGTCGACCTGCTGACCGCCCAGGAGGAGGTCAACCTCGCCATGAAGATCGAGGCCGGAACCGAGGCCTCCAAGAAGCTCGAGGCCGCGGAGAACGGCGAGATCGAGCTCACCCGCGCCGAGCAGCGCCGCCTCATGCGCATCGAACAGGTGGGCCTCGAGGCCAAGCAGTCGCTCATCAGCGCGAACCTCCGCCTCACGGTCTCCATCGCGAAGCGCTACGTCGGCCGCGGCATGCTCTTCCTCGACCTCATCCAGGAGGGCAACCTCGGCCTCATCCGCGCGGTCGAGAAGTTCGACTACACGAAGGGCTTCAAGTTCTCCACCTACGCCACGTGGTGGATCCGCCAGGCCATCACCCGTGCCATCGCGGACCAGGCGCGCACCATCCGCATCCCCGTCCACATGGTCGAGACCATCAACAAGCTCGTCCGCGTGCAGAGGCAGCTTCTTCAGGACCTCGGCCGCGACCCCACCCCCGAGGAGATCGGCGCGGAGATGGGCATCTCGGCGGACCGTGTGCGCGAGATCCAGAAGATCAGCCAGGAGCCCGTCTCGCTCGAGACGCCGATCGGCGAGGAGGAGGACTCCCAGCTCGGCGACTTCATCGAGGACTCCACGGCCGTCGCGCCTCCTGAGGCTGCGAGCGACTCCATGCTTCGCGAGCAGCTGGAGCAGGTTCTCGACAGCCTCGCCGACCGCGAGCGCAAGGTCATCAAGTTCCGCTTCGGCCTCGAGGACGGGCATCCCCGCACGCTCGAGGAGGTAGGTCGCGAGTTTGGCGTCACGCGCGAGCGCATCCGCCAGATCGAGAGCAAGACCCTGGCGAAGCTTCGCCATCCGTCACGCTCCGGCCGTCTGAAGGACTACATCGAGGACTAGCGCCAGACCTTCCGTCGTGCGCGCCGTCTCAGGATTCATGCGTTACTAGGCGAGAAGGGCCGCCCCCAACCTGAACTGCCTCCCATTTCTTGGACACAAGAAATGGGAGGTTCGTCTTTATGTCTGATGACTTGCGCCTGAAGCACGATGCCGGCACCAGAAGGGAGGC
>CACWMM010000062.1:0-13252 GCA_902761955.1 uncultured Olsenella sp.
ATCGACGTCGACAAGATCAAGTCGTACTACCTCAACAACATCGGTCAGGCGACCTCGGTCAAGAACCAGTCTCCCTTTGGCAGCTGCTGGGCGTTCGGCGCTACGTCCGCGCTCGAGAGCGCGATCCTCAAGGCGATGGCGGGCGAGAAGGGCATGGCATACGACCCGGCGCTCCATCAGACGCCAAATCTCACCAACATAGAGGACGGGGTTGACCTCTCGGAGCTTGAGCTTGCATGGCTGTGCTATTCCCTCCAGCCGGACGGCGACTACGTCAAGGACACGCTTCCCGGGGACACCGATTCTGACCGCCTGAGCTGTGGCGGCTGGGGTGCCATGGCCGAGACGATGTATACCGCGTGGCAGGCCGTGGCCAACGAGGCGGACGACCCCTACTGGCCGCTCGGCGTGCCGAAGACGTACGAGAACTTCAGGAAGCTCGGCAAGTTCGTCTGGGGTCTGACCGAGGGCACCAAGACGGCGATCGCCCACGTCCAGGGAGTCAACTATCTGCCCGACCCCGCCATTCTCCAGCTGGACAAGCAGGAGCACATGGTCTACCAGGGCCTGAACCAAAACGCCATCAAGCTCATCAAGGAGGCGCTCGTCAAGTACGGCGCCGTCTCCATCGGCTACCAGGCCGACACCGCGCTTCCTGGCAAGCCGTCGGAGTCCGGCTACTTCAACTCCACGTACTGGGCGCAGTACTGCGACGCGGTGGACGACATCACGGACACGCATGCGGTCTGCATCGTTGGTTGGGATGACAACTTCGACCACAACAAGTTCAAGGCCGAGAAGAACGACGTGTCGAACCTGAAGGACGGCGCCTGGCTCGTGAAGAACAGCTGAGGCTCCTACGACTGGCTGAAGAAGAACTTCCCGGACGCCGATCCCTCGAAGGCCGGCAAGGCAGCGAACTGGGGCATCACGGATGCAGAGGGCAACCATACCGGATACTTCTGGCTCAGCTACTACGACCACTCCATCGTCACTCCGTCGTACTTCGAGGTTGACCTCGCGTCCGACGGCTTTGACTATGACAACAACTACAGCTACGACTACCTCATCAACGAGTCGCAGATACCGTTTGTGCTTCGCACGAAGGACACCGGGACCGAGGTCGCAAACGTCTTTACCGCAAAGGGCAACGAGGACCTGGCCGCAGTCTCCGTCCACACGTTCGTGGCGGACTCCACCGTCCACGTTCGCGTGTTCCTGGTGACCGATGACGACCTGAGGGACAACGACCCCACGAGCGGCAGGTGCGTCGCGGACTTCACGAGCGACCAGCTGGTCTCTGGCTTCCATACCGTGAGGCTTCCCAAGGTCATTCGCCTTTCGAAGGGTCAGAAGTTTGCCGTTGTGGAAAACATCACGTCTGCCGACGCGAACGACGATGCCGGTGGTCGCGTCTCGTACATCGCGCTGGAGACGGGCATGGCGAAGGACGCCCAGACCGACGACAACATGGGCTATCTCTTCTCGCATGCGAACGCGGACGCAGGCACGACGTACGTGAGGATCCTGACGGAGGACGGATATAGGTGGATGACGCCGCAGGAGCTTGCTGACAACTACGACGGAGGCCAGATCTTCGAGTTTGGCAACGCCATGGTGAAGGCGTTCACCACGAACGCGCGGGAGGAGTCGGTGCCCGCCGGCGATGTCGCGACGCCCGGCCACGCGCTGCCCGCGACGTACAACGTGGCGACTCAGATCCAGGCGGGTGGCATGGCTGCTCGCCAGGCAGTGGCACGCGCGGCTGCCTCGGACGCACTGCCTCGCACTGGCGACGCGAATGACGCCGCGACGGAGACGGCGCTCTTTGCGGCCGCCCTTGCCATCATCGGCGCGGGACTTGCGACGCGTCGCACGAGGGACTAACGACAAGCTCGGCGGGCTGCGGCAAGCCGTGGCCCGCGGCTAACGGGGGAGGGGCGCCCGGCGACTCCGGCGCTTCTCCCCAAAAGGAAGGCGCCCGTCGGATTGATGTCCGGCGGGCGCCCTTGTGCGCCTGGAGGTGGTGGCGTGACCCTGGGGCTACTTGCCCTTCTTCACCTGCGAGGGGTGCTTCTGGAAGAAGTCGAAGCGCGGCGGCAGCGCGACGATGGCGTGCTCGCCGGGCTCCTCGCCAAGCTTCTGCGCAAGCTGGCCGGGCGTCGCAAACGCGTTCTCCCAGCTGAAGAACAGCTCGTGCGCAAAGCCCATGTGGTCGCAGATCTGCTCACAGCCCGCGGGCACGGCCGGATGCATCAGCAGCGTCACGCAGCGCAGCTCCGCGAAGGCGTCGGCCAGTGCCTGCTCGTACGCGGCGTCGTCGCCGTTCGCGGCCTTGGAGGCGTCGCCCCAGCGCTTGTTGGCGGCGCGGCAGAAGTCCTCCGCCACGGCGAGCGCGCCATGCGCGTCGAAGGCGTGCGCGCACTTCTCGAACTCGAGGGTCGCCTTCACGCAGCCCTCGACCACCTCGGCGTGCGGTGCGACGGAAGGCAGGTGCGCGTCGCACACGTTTGCCGCGCCATAGAAGCAGCTGCGCGCAAGGCGGTTGAAGATGTTCGTGAGGAAGGCGCTCTCCTTGAGCGCGGGGTCCACGACGCGCGGGTCGTCCTTCACAAGGACCTCCTCGCCGGTCTTCTTGTCCTTGTGGCTGACGGACGTGTCGAACGGCTTCGGCGAGAAGGACACGGCCTTCTGGTCGAGGCCTAGGCTCAGCCAGTGGGCGCGCAGCTGCTCGGGGGTGTAGTAGTCCAGGAGCTCCGCGGCCATGGGCGGCTTGATGGCGCCCGAGCTGGACGCCTTCTTGTTCATGAACAGGATGTGGTAGTTGGCGACGGGGATGTCCTGCGTCAGGCCCCAGTCGAGCGCCTCCCACATCGCGGGCTGGACCACGCAGTAGAAGTAGATGTTGTCCTGCCCGATGAACTGGTACACCTTGGCGTCCTTCGAGCACCACCAGTCGCGCCAGTCGTCCGTGGAGTAGCGGCCCGTACCGGCCTTCGCGTCCGCGTCGAGCACGGTCTGCGTAAAGCTGATGGGCGCCCACAGGCTCTCCGGCCAGCACCACACCGTCAGGTCGTGCGTGCCCTCGAGGTCGGGCGCGGCGACGCCCCACTCGATGTTGCCGGTGATGCGGAACGGCAGGAGCGTCTTGCCCGTGCGGAAGCGGACGCCGGACGACTCGAGCACCTCGCGCGCGCTGTCGCGGTCCTCCCAGTTGGCAAAGCCCACGGAGAACGACGTCTGGCCCTTCTCGGCCTCGCGGACCGTGTGCTGGGGAAGCTTGGACTCCACGGCATCGAACTGGTCGCGGAACTTGCTCTGGATGTAGATGACACCTGGTGGAAGCGCGGCAGGTCGAAGTACCAGTTGTCGACGGGGCGCAGCTCGGGCGTGGTGCCGGTGAGCTGGCTCACGGGGTTGATGAGCTCCTCGGGGTCAAACTGGTGCCCGAGGTCGCACTCGTCCGCATAGGCCTTCTCGCTCTTGCAGCCGCGCACGGGGCAATGGCCCTGCACCTGGCGGCCGTTCAGGAAGGTCTGGGCCTTCACGTCAAAGAACTGGCGCGTGGTGCGCTTGACGAGGACGCCCTTCTCGTGCAGGCGGCGAATCAGCTTGTCGGAAAGCGCCGCGTGGAAGGGCTTCGCCGGCTCGAGGCCGGATCCCGCAAAGATGTCGAGCGAGATCTGGTAGGCGTCGAGCGCCTCCTTCTGCAGGTCGTGGTTGTGGCGCACGTAGTCCTCGATCGTGCCCGTGTAGCCCTCGCCCTCGACCTTCTTGCGGTAGCCTTCCATGATGGGGGAGCCAAAGCAGTCCGTGCCGCTGACGAAGACGACGTTCTGGGCGCCGATGCGGTCGCGAAGGAAGCGCGCGAAGAAGTCGGCGGGGACGAAGACGCCGCCGATGTGGCCAAAGTGCAGGTTCTTGTTTCCGTATGGCATGCCGCCCGTGATGATGGCACGCTTGGGGAAGGTTGGGCGCGCGGCCTCGGTCGCGCTGTCGAGCTCTGTTGCCATGGGGTTGAACCTCTGTCCTATCGCGTTGTTGCCGCCCGCGTGCGGCGGCACTCGTAACTGCTCGATTATCGCACAAGGCTCGCGGCGGCGCAGGTCTCGCGGCGGCGCAGGTGGGTATGCTAGTGACCGGGGTGCGCGTGCGTTGCGCGCACGCGGCGCATAGGCGAGAAGGGCGGCTGCCTTTGGGTGGGACGCCCGCCGGGAAGGAGGCCAGCCATGGCGTACGGCGTGTTCACGGCGCAGCCGCTTCTGCTGCGCTCCGGCGGCTTTTCGCTGTTTGGGCCGGCGCACCTTGTGTGGCTCGTCGCGTGTGCCGGGGTCGTCGCCCTGGTGGAGCGCGCGCACGCGCGTGCACGCCGGCCGAGGCTCGTGCTCCTTGTGGCATCGGTGGTGATGCTGTCCCTTCTGGCCAGCGAGGACGCGCTCATGATCTTCTCGCACACCTTCACGAAGGCATGGTGGCCGCTGCACTTCTGCAACTTTGCCGAGTACCTGTGCCTGGCGTACTCCGTAAGGCCAGGCCACGCCTGCCGCGAGCTGCTGCTGACGCTGGGGCTCATGGGCGGCATGGCGGCGATGCTCTTTCCCGGCTGGCTGGCGTGCCCTCCCTACACGTGGCCCGTGGCCTGCGGGTTCATGGAGCACGCGCTGATATTTGCCGTCTCGTGGTGCGCCGTGCGCGAGGGCCGCGGCCGCTTTCGCCTTCGGGACGTGCGGGTGAGCCTGTGGTTCAACGCGCTTGTGGGCTCGAACTACGGCTTCGTGAGCGGCCCTGCGTATGGCACGCCGATCGAGTGGTGGTACGACGCCCTGGGCGATCCCCTGTATCTGCTGCCATACGCGCTCTGCTTCTGCGTGGCGGCGCTTGCGCTCAATCTGTGGGCAAGCTCTAGGTCCGCGGCCGCGCAAGGGGAGAAGGGCGACCACCGCGAGAAGAGCCGCCGTCGCACGAGGCTGGCCCTGCCAAATAGAGGGGGTGGCCGCCCATGCGCGTGATCGGCACGGTAAACGTACTCGAAGACGCGGACCTGCAACGCTCCATGGTCCGCGCGTCGTGGATAATCCTGGCGGTTGGCGCCACCGCCGCCTTCGTGCTGTGGCTCGCGTCGCTTGCGCTAGGCCGGAACGTTCTGGAACCCGTGGGCCTGGGCTGGGTGCTGGGCCTTGTGGCGGCGTCCGTCGTCGCGCTCCCCGTGCACGAGCTGGTGCATGCCGCGGCCTTTGTGCTTTTGGGCTCGGGCGACGTGCGCGTGAGCTTTGGCTTCAGGGACTTCATGCTCTATACCTCGGCAAACGGCGCGGTGCTTTCCCGCGGGCGCTTCATGGCGGTGCTGCTGGCGCCTTCCGTCGTGGTGACGGCGCTGTTCGTGCTGGCGGGATGCGTGTGGCACGCGCCGCTGTTCGCGCTTCTGGGAGGCGCGTTCCACCTGGCTGGGTGCACTGGCGACCTCGACATGGTACGCATCATCGGCATCACGCCGGCGGCGTCGTTCGTGCGGGACTCTCCCGCGGGGATCGACCTGCTCTCGGAGGAGTAGCGGCTCTCCAGGGAGTGGCTGCCATCCCCCCCACCTGCCAGTGTTCGCACCACGTAACGCGCAAGGCCGCCGCCCTTCTCCCATGGGCAAACTTTGCTAGCATGGCCGCAGGCCCACGTGGCGCCATGTCGCAACGCGGGCGCTCGCAAAGCGACCCTCAGGGAGGCTCCATGCTCAGGTGCAACTACCACACCCACACCGTGATGTGCGACGGGTCGGACACGCCGGAGGACGTCGTGCTCGAGGCCATCGCCAGGGGCTTCGGGCACCTGGGCTTCTCCGGGCACATGGATCCCGACATCCACATGGACTGGCCCGCCTACGTGGCGGAAGTCCGGCGCCTCCAGTCCGCGTATGCGGACCGCATCGACATCCTCCTTGGCGTCGAGCTCGACAACGTCTACGACCCCGCGTGCTGTCCCGGCGCGGAGTACGTCATCGGCTCCACGCACTTCCTGGACGTCGACTCCGAGGCCCCCCTCTCCGTCGACAGCAGCGTGCAGGACATGCGCCGCCTGTGCCACGAGTTCTTTGCGGACGACTATTACGCCCTCGCCCGCGCGTACTATGACCTCGAGGCCAGGGTGTACGACCGCCTCCGGTGCACGTGGGTCGGTCACTTCGACCTGGTGACGCGCTTCAACGACGAGGCGCACTTCCTGGACGAGACCGACCCGCGCTACACGGCGCCGGCGCTCGAGGCCATGGAGTACCTGGTGGGGGAGGGCGTCCCGTTCGAGATCAACTGCGGCGCCGTCAACCGCGGCCGCAAGGCGGAGCTCTACCCGCGCCGCGAGCTCCTGCGCGCGCTCCACGATTTCGGCGGCCAGATCCTCATCAGCTCGGACGCGCACCAGAAGGAGCTCCTCGACGGCGGCTTCGACGTCGCGGTCCGCACGGCCATCGACTGCGGCTTCACGCACGTCAACTACCTTGACCACGATGCCCAGGGCAAGGTCGAGGTGCGCCAGGTCGCGCTGGACGGCCTTTACTAGCGGCTGCGTTTCGCGCGAGCGAGAAAAGCCGCGCGGCGCGCTCGCAGCGTGCCCTCGAAGCTGTATATATAATCCGCGTTTGGGGTATTCCTCACTTACCTGTCGGCGGTGGTCGCCGGCACGAGTGAAAGGAACCGACATGGGTTTCATTGGCACCGTCATTCTGGTGGTTGTCATCGTGGCCATCGTGCTCTCCACGGGGTACGTCGTGCGGCAGCAGCACGTGGCCATCATCGAGCGCCTGGGGCGCTTCCACGGATTCGCGGGTCCCGGCTTTCACGTCAAGGTGCCGTTCATCGACGTCACGCACGACGTCAGCCTCATGACCGAGGACGAGCACATGACGTTTGACGCCAAGACCAGCGACAACGTCACGATCGAGCTCGACGTCTCCATCCAGTACCACGTCGACTCGCACGACATGGACGCCCGTCAGGAGTCCGGCGTGTACAAGAGCTTCTACACCCTGCAGGACCCGGTCGGCCAGATGCAGGACTACCTCGCGGACGCCCTGCGCTCGCAGATTCCCGCGCGCACCCTCGACGAGGTCTTCAGCGAGAAGGACGCCATCGCACACGCGATCGACGAGGTCGTCGCCGCGAAGATGCGCGACTACGGCTACGTGCTCGTGACCACGCTCATCACCAGGATCAAGCTCCCCGGCGAGGTCCAGGAGTCCATGAACCACATCATCGCGTCCAAGAACAACCTCGAGTCCGCCAAGAACGACGCCGAGGCCGCCCGCGCGAAGACGGTCATCGCGGCGCAGGCAAAGGCGGAGGCCATGGCGGCGGAGGGCAAGGGCATCGCG
This sequence comes from uncultured Olsenella sp., assembly GCA_902761955.1. Lineage (GTDB taxonomy): Bacteria > Actinomycetota > Coriobacteriia > Coriobacteriales > Atopobiaceae > Parafannyhessea. The sequence goes on from CACWMM010000062.1 coordinate 7,358, forward strand.
GACCAGCGCATCGCCATTGCCCGCGGCATCAAGGAGTCCATCGACACCATCAAGGGCGCCGAGATGAACGAGGGCGAGGCCAACCGCCTGTTCGAGTTCACGCAGTGGATCGACATGATGAACCAGTACGCCGCAAAGGGCCCGTCCACCGTGGTGCTCCCCAGCGACTTCGGCCAGACGTCGAGCATGTTCGACCAGGTCGTGGCCGCCCAAAACGCCCCGCGTCCCGCGGGCACCCCGCAGCCGCCGGTCGACCCGTACCGCAGGAGCGGCTCGGAGGGCTGGGGCGACGCCGGCAAGGGTGGCCATGCCGGCTCCGCAAAGTCCCACAGGTAACGGGCGATTTAGACGTTAGCAGGTGTCACGGCCGCGCGCCCTGGCACCACGCCTCCGGGCGAGAAGCCCAGCCCTTCTCGCCCGGCTCTTTCCGTGTGCGCGCTCCGTGCTCCGTGCTTCGTGCTACGCCCGTGCGGGCAGGTTCGCCTCAGCCCACTCGATCACGTGGCCGTGCATCGCATGCACGAGCTCGTTTGCCCAGAAGCCCTCGCGCAGATCGGGCATCACGTCCAGAGCGAAGACCCTCAGCGTGTACACGTGGTCCCCATCAGGCGGCTGCGGGCCGTTGTAGCGGCAGGTCAGCAGCGGGTCGGAGCTCCCCACGAGCCTGCTCGCGGACGAGTTTCTGCCCTGCACCATGCCAAACGACCCCAGGTTCGACGCGTCCTCCGGGAAGGAGAGCCGCCCGTCGCGCGCGAGCGAGGCGTCGATTCCCGCCGCGACCCAGTGGATCCACGTGAAGCCGCACACGGGGATGGAATCATAGTCCGTGAACGCAAGCGCGAGCGAGCGCGCCTGCCGCGGAATGTCCTCCACCTCGAAGGGAAACGACGTCGTCGGCGCCTGAGCGTACAGGTGCGCCGCGTCCGCGTACTTCGCGTAGCGGTCCGGAACCATGCCGTTCTTGTCGAGCCCAACCCTGATGTCCATGCTGCCTCCCGTCGTTGTCGTATGCTCTCATCTTACTAGCGTCAGGCGAGCGTGCGGGGGGGTATGCGGATGGACGGACACTCTCATGCGGCGTCGGATGCGGCGGCCGGGCGCACGCCGCTCCTTCTGCACGCGTGCTGCGGACCGTGCTCGCTCGAGCCCGTCAAGTACCTGCGGCAGGAGGGCTTCGAGCCCACCATCTGCTGGACCAACCCCAACATCCAGCCCGTCCGCGAGCACGACCGGCGCCTCGCGGTGCTCATGGCGTGGGCGCAAGACGTTGCGCACGTGGACGTGATCGTTGCGGCGGACGACCGCGACGCATGGGAGAAGGGCGTCGCCTCCAAGGGCCTTGACCGCGAGCGCAGGTGCAGGGCATGCTATGCCGTGAGGCTGGCGGAGAGCTGCCGCGTCGCACGCGAGCGGGGATTTGGCTTCGTGTCGACGACGCTTGCCGTCTCGCCGTACCAGCTGTTCGACGCCTGCCACGACGAGCTCGCCTCGCTTGCGGCGGCATACGGCCTCACGCCCGTGTGGCGCGACTTCCGCCCGCACTACCCGGAGTCCGTGGACGACTCCCGCGCGCTCGGCATGTACCGGCAGAACTACTGCGGCTGCCGCTTCTCCGCGGCGGAGGCCGCCCTGGAGCGCCACGAGGCGCGCGACTGGCGCAAGGCCGCGAAGGAGGCCCGGCGCGAGGGCCGCGAGCTGCCTCCCAGGCCCGAGTACCTGCCCGGCTAGGGCTTGCCCGCCGCGGGCGCGGGGCTGCCCCCGGCGCCCGCCGTTCTCCGCTTTTTGTGCCGAACGTTCGCATGCGCCGCGCGAGCCTGCCGTCCGGCGCGCTATCATGGGCGGCTGTTGGAACACGTGATGCGCGCGAGCCCGTAAAGCCGCGCGCGAGGGATGCGGGGATACGCATGCGCACAGACGACTTTGACTACGACCTTCCCGAGGAGCTCATCGCACAGGAGCCGGCGGAGCCGCGCGACTCGTGCAGGCTGCTCGTGCTGCACCGCGACGACGGTTCCGTCGAGCACAGGCACTTCTACGACATCGTGGACTACCTGGAGCCGGGCGACCTCATCGTCGCAAACAAGACGCGCGTCATGCCGGCGCGCCTGATGGGGCACAAGCGCGGCACGGGCGGCGTGAGCGAGACGCTGCTGCTGAAGCGCCGCGAGGACCTGGACGTGATGGGCCACGTGTGGGAGTGCCTGGTGAAGCCCGGCAAGCGCCTGAAGCAGGGCGCCGTCATCGAGTACCGCGAGGGCGGCATCCACGCACCCATGAGCTGGCCCGTCGTCCTCACGGGCGAGGTCGTGGACTACGTGGACGAGAGCCGCGGCGGCCGCCTGGTGCGCTTCGAGCCGGCAGAGGGCCTCACGCTGGACGAGGCCATCCACAAGGCCGGCCACGTGCCCCTGCCTCCCTACATCACGCAGTACGACGGCGACCCCGAGAAGTACCAGACGGTCTACGCGATGCACGAGGAGCACTCCGCGGCGGCTCCCACGGCGGGCCTGCACTTCACGCCGGAGCTCATCCGCAGGATCGAGGACATGGGCGTGCAGTGGAAGACCGTGGAGCTCGAGGTCGGCATCGACACGTTCCGCCTGGTGGAGGAGGACGACCCCACGAAGCACGTCATGCACACGGAGCGCTACCACGTGAGCCAGGACGTCGTGGACGCCGTGCACGCCACGAAGGCCGCGGGACACCGCGTCATCGCCATCGGCACCACCTCCGTCCGCTCGCTCGAGAGCGGGTTCGACGCGGATGCCCTCGCGTGGGAGCTCCCGTGCGTCGCGCACCGCTTCGAGGACGCGCCGGACTCCGCGAGGACCCTCGGCAGGGGAGACATCGTCGAGCGCCGCGACGCCACCACGAACCTCTACCTCATGCCTGGCTCCACCTACCACGTGGTCGACGCCATGGTCACGAACTTCCACGTGCCGCGCTCGACCCTCATGATGCTCGTCTCGGCGTTCGCCACGCGCGAGCAGATCATGGCCGCCTACCAGGAGGCAATCGCCGAGAAGTACCGCTTCTTCAGCTTTGGCGACGCCATGCTCATGGTGTAGCCGTCGTCGCGACCCCGGGGCCTTCCGTCCCGCCGACCCATGCGTACGCTTGCGGGCCCCATCACCTGCGATGGGGCCCGCCTTTTGTAACCCTTTTCCGGCGTCGCGTCGCGCCGCTCGCGACTGTCTAGAGCGTCCTCATCACGAACGTCGCCACAAGCGCCACGAGGGCCACTGCCAGCACTATGGCCCCTATGAACAGGAAGCGCTGCTTCCTCGTGGCCTCGCGCAGGTGTTTCTCCTCGTGGGCGAGCTTCTGGGCAGACTTCATGCGCTCCTCGAGCTCCTTGCGACCCTGGGCGATCGTGTGCGCAAGCTCCGTGCTCACCTCGGGCGTCGCGTGGATCTCCGTCGCCTCGTCCAGCAGCTTCTGGGCCTCCGCTTGGCGCGCGTCTGCGTCCTGCTTCTCCTTGCCGGCAGACGTGATGGCGCGGTCGCGCTTTGCGATTTCGTCTGAAAGCTCCTTCTCGCCCGCGAGGGCGGCGTTGTACAGGCGCTCGTACTCCTCGCGATGCTCGTCCGCCTCGCGCTTCGCCACGTCAGCCGCCGTCTCCGCACTCTCAAGCGCGCGCCTCTGTGCGGCAAGGTTCGCCTGCGCGCTATCGACCAGCTGCTTGCACTCGTTCGTGACGCGGTCGAGGTCTGCGCGCGCCGCGTCCAGGTGCGCGCGCTCGGCCACGATGTCGCTCTGCTTCTTCTGCACCACGGCGGAGGAGGCGTTCGAGTCCGCCTTCAGCGCGTCGAGCTCGCCCTCCGCCTTGCGCAGGCGCTCCTGCGAGTTGTCGACGGAGCGGTTCGCGGAGGCCACGCTCTGCTCGCGCCGCTTCGTCGCCTCTCCCAGCTGCTGGTCGGCCGCCTTCGCCTGGCGCTTCGCGTCTGCGAGCGTCTTCGCGGCGTCGTCCGCACGCCCCTTCGTGGATTCCATCAGCTCGCGGTACGGCCTCAGCTGCTCCTCGTGCTCGGCCTTCATCTGGGCGAGCCGTCCCTCAAGGTCGGACTTCTCGGCGGATTGCTGGTCGATCACGGCCTGGGCGCGCGCGGACGCCTGTCCCTGGACCAAAAGCGCATCGTTCTGGGTGGTCACGATCTTCTCGTAGTCCGCCTCGATCTTCGTGCGGTGGTCCAGGACCTTCTGGCTCTCCTCGAGCTCCGCCTTCAGAGACTTCACCTTGTCGTGGGCCTCCGCGCGGCGCTTCGCCGCGGCACGCACCTGCCTGATGGCGCCAAAGCCGCCCTTGAAGGGATTCTCGGAGTTCGCGCCCGCTGCGCTGGAGCCCTTCTTCCCGCGCGACTTCGCACGCTGCCTGTCCAGGTCCTTGTCGCTTATCACGGGAAGCTCGTCTGCCGCCACGGGCACCGCGCCGGGATACTCGAGCCCCTCGTCCTTCGGGGCCCCGCCCTCGGCGGACTTCGTGTCGGTGTGGTCGTGCGGCTTTGCCATGGGGTCTCTCCTTGCGTGAGCCGGCGTGCTCCTATGCCTCGCGCCGGTCTGTGGTGGCGATTCAGAGTATTCTAGGGTTAAATTCTAGGTCTAACCCGTGCAATGGGACGTTCGCATGCGCATACCGACACATTTTGGCATCCAATGACCATCCCACATGCTTTCTTTGTTACTATAATCATCAAGCAAGGCATCAATTGGACAGGGCGCCTTGCCCTTCCCCTGTTAGACCTAAAGGAGTGCGTTATGGTTTCCAAGCAAGTTTCTATCGTCAGCCCCACCGGTCTCCACGCTCGTCCCGCTTCCCAGTTCGTGCAGGTTGCGAAGCAGTACCAGTGCGCCGTCACCATCAAGGATCTTGACAAGGGCTCCGCTCCCGTCAACGCCAAGTCCATCATGATGATCCTCGCCGCTGGCCTCGGCACCGGCACCAAGGTCGAGATCACCTGTGACGGCGCGGACGAGAACGAGGCGCTGGGCGCCCTCCTCGGCATCAAGGACGGCGACGCCAACCTCTTCGAGTAGCGATAGCGCTGCCCAAGGTCGCACAACCTTCCGCATGATTACTGGGCCTGGTTCGGAATCCTCCGGACCAGGCCCCGTTCCTTACGCGCTTTGGCGCTACGCCACGAAGTCCTCCGGACGCACGCCCATCTTGCGCTGCAGCTCCAGGATCGTCTCGCAGAAGCGGTAGCCGTGAGGCGCGGACGTCCTCACCAGACGACCGTCGCGAAGCGCGATCAGACGGTTCGCGGGCACGGGCTTCCACTCTTCCTCCTCGGCAGAGCCTCCAAGGCACGTCGTGCTCACGACGATGGCCCTTCCGCCCTTCTCGTCCGTGAACGAGCGATAGAACAGCGTGCACTTCGAGGTGTTCGTGTGCACGTAGGTGTACTCGCCGTCGTCCAGGATGATGTTCACGCGGTTGCGGTTCGCCAGCTGCGTCACGGCGCCGGTCAGCGCCTCGAAGCGCGCGTCGAACGTGGGCTCGGCTCCGCGCAGCAACGCCTCGTCCAGCACGTCCGTCAGAAACGCCGCCATGCGCTCGCTGTCGGTCTCTCCCTCGGTGCGGCCCTCGTAGGGGAAGGTCAGGCCCTCGTTGAACAGGATGCCGTTGTGGATGAGCGTCCACTGCCGGCCGGACATGTCGCACGTCCTGAACGGGTGGCAGTTGCGCTCGGCCATGTCCGTGCCCGTGGCATAGCGTATGTGGGCGAGGACGTGGCTCTTCTCGATGGGGGAGCCCAGGATCTTCCAGTTGAGGTCCGAGTCTATGGCGCGCCTGCCCTCGCGCACGAGGGTGACGGACGCGTCGTCAAACGGGTCGCCGTCGCGCCAGGATATGCCCCAGCCATGGGGGTGGTTCACGCTGTGCGAGAAGAACTC
>CACWMM010000063.1:0-8494 GCA_902761955.1 uncultured Olsenella sp.
GCCGAACGCCCAGCAGCTGCCAAAGGGAGACTGGTTCTTGACCGAGGTCGCCTGACCGATGTTGTTGAGGTAGTACGACTTGATCTTGTCGACGTCGATGCCGATGTTGAGGTCGTCGGGACCCTTGTCGTGGCCGTTCGCGACGAGCTGCGTGCCGCCCGTCACCTGGAGACCGCCGTTGTAGCCGCTCGAGAAGTCACCGTTAAAGTCGAACACGCGGTACGTCTTGATCCAGTCCTTGTAGGCCGCCCAATCCGTATCGTCAGTCTTGCCGTCACCGTTGAAGTCCAGGATGATCGTGGTGCCGGACTTGTCGAAGCGAATCGCCTTCTAGAGGGCCTTCATCGCCGCGTCGTGCAGCGCGGCGCTCTTGGCATCCGTTGCGCCGGCCTGCTCGACCTCGGCGTCCGTCTGCTTTGCGTCGGTCGCAGTTGCATCGCCCTTTGCGCTCGCGGCTTCATCATGTGCTGCGTGCACGGACTCAGTCTGCGGTACGGCCGCATCCACCTGTTCGGATCCGGCATCCACAGACGGTGCCACCTCCTGAGACGCAGGCGTCTCCCCTGTCGAAGGCGCATCTGCCTGCGGCGCGGCAGGCTCTGCGGGCGCACTGGCTTCGGCACTGGAGTCGGCAACCGCCTTTGAGGGGTCCTCTGCCTGGCTGGCGGCCTGGACGGTCACGTCCTCCTGCCCCGTCGCCTGGAGCGATGTGTCTGGTGCGGCAACCTGCTCCGCAGCCACATCCTGCGAAGCGTCCGTGGGAACGGCCTCTGTTGCATACGCCTGCACCGGGGAGACAAGTGCTGCCGCAACGGCAATGCCGGCAAGGGCGCAGAGCGTCCTGCACTTCGAGAAGCGACGCACCGCGGCGCGCGCATCCAACACCAAAAGACCGAGCTTCCTCTCCCTTGACTCAGGCATCATGCAGCCCCTCTCCCATGCCTATGCAAGGCATGATTAGATTGATACGCCAACGATTCACAGCTTAGTATTTCAGATTTATTACAGATAACTATCTCTAGCATCAGTTGTTAAATGGTAGGTTGCTGTCGCTAAACGGATAAAATTTATAATCAAGCTAATAAGCTGTTATTAAAGCAGCAATTAGCATCACTTATGGAGCTATCTCGCGTTGTGATGACCAACTTTCTTGAATCTCTATAGCCCTCATCTTGTATTGCAATGCATGCTATCTCTTATGGATAAATATTCACGTAAATACACGGTCATTAAATAGACGAGAAGTGCCGGAGTCGCCGGGCGCCCCTCTCCCGCTGACTGCGGGCCGCAACTTGCCGCAGCCCGCGTTGCCGAAGCCCCTGCCGGCCGTCATGACGCGCGGTGCCGCATGGGCTACCATCGTGTAAACCTACGAAGGAGGCCACCATGCCCGAGCGTCCGCAACTCCACTTCCCCAGTCCCTACCTCCTGCCGACGGCACATCTTGCCGCGGCGCGCCTTATGCCCATGGCCGACGGTGCCCAGATCGCCGCGTTCGCGTACGTGCCGGACGCGTTCGCACGCGCGGCTGACGCGGACCTCGCCGATGCCGCTGCCCAGATGCCGGACCCGGTGCTCATGCTCCACGGCAACGGAGAGGAGCACGGCATCTTTGGCCAGGTGATCGACGCCGTCTGCGCGTCGGGTCGGCCGGTCGTAGCCGTCGACTCGCGCGCGCAGGGCAAGTCCACGCGCGGCACGGCGGAGCTCACCTACGAGCTCATGGCCGACGACGCCCTGGCTGCGCTTGCGGCCCTCGGCTTTGGCAAGGCGCACCTGCTCGGCTTCTCGGATGGCGCGATCGAGGCGCTCATCATCGCGCGCGACCACCCGGAGCTCGCGCTCTCGCTCCTCTCCATCGGCGCCAACCTCTCGCCCGACGGCGTGGACGACTCGTTCCAGATGGAGCGAGCCGCGCAGAACCTCCTTGCATGGGCCGACTTCTGGGAGAAGGGCGACGGCTCCCGCCGCGACGTGGACCCCGGCCTCGTAAGGCCCACGCCCCAGGAGGCGCGCACCACGGCGGAGCTGCTGCACATGATGGTGGTCTATCCCCAGATCGACCCGGCAAGCCTCTCGCAGATAGCGTGCCCCACGACGGTCATGGCAGGCGAGTTCGACGAGATCAAGCGCGAGGAGACGGACCTCATCCACGTGTCCATACCCGGCTCCAGGCTGGTGATCGTGCCGGGAGCGGGACACGTCCTTCCCAAGGAGGCCCCCGAGGACGTCGCACGCGAGGCCCTCGCGACCATCGCGATGGCGTAACCGATTGTCCTCAATATCACGGTACCGTGATATACTTGTAGTACACTCTTGAAGAAGGAGGGCCATGCCCACACTTGCCAGATTCTACGGAATAATAATTCGAATGTACTTCCTCGGATCCGAGCACAACCCTCCCCATATTCATGCGATATATGGAGAGGACACCGCCGCTTTCGACATTAGGACAGGAGAGATCCTAGACGGTGGGATGCCTAGGCGTGCCGTCGAAATGGTCCGCGAGTGGCTTTCAAAGAACGAAGCAGATTTGATTGAAATGTGGGAAACACAGGAGTTCAAGAAGCTGGACCCGCTCGATTGAGAAGAGGTCAAGGTGCTATTCCATAAGGTAAAAGATGTTGCGACAGCCTCGGGCTTGCGGCTTGTTGTACTGTTTCAAAACGGAACGTCAAAAGTCTACGACGTCAGTCCGCTGCTCAAAAGGTTTCCGGCTTTCCGGGAGCTCGAAGACGAGAACCTGTTTTCGTCCGTCCAGGTTGATCAAGGAGGATACGGCGTCATCTGGAATGATGACGTCGACCTTTCCTGCGACGAACTGTGGGAAAACGGGATTGAGATTGCCACACCGTTTGACGGGCTGATGTCTTTTTCAGATGCAAGCGAGCTGTGGGGCTTGAGCGAGTCCGCGCTGCGCAAGGCCGTTTCATACGGGAAGATAGTCGCCGGCGTAGATGCAAGAAAGTACGGGAAGCAGTGGATCGTCACGCGAAAGGCAATGGAGCGAGAGTACGGTGCACCTTTAACAAAATAGCGCGGCCGGAAGCCCGACCGCGCCTGCAAATGCGTCTCTAGGAGGACAGCTCGCCCTTCTCCCTGCGGTGCCTGCGCTGCACGCGCACCCTGTGGGCCTTGCGCTTGCGGCGAGCAAACACCCACGTGCGCTGGAAGTAGTAGTTCACGAAGAACAGCAGCATGTCGCACACGATCTTCGAGGCGCTCTCGTTGAACCCCAGAATCACGTGGCCAATGTAGACGCCCACGCTGGAGAGAAACAGCACAAAGGCCGCGAGCGCGATGAACCGGGGCAGGCTCTCGCGCATTGGGCGCACCTCTACCTGGCCAAGGCGGACCTCGTCGTCCGGACCCTCCACGATGTCGTCGAAGTCGATGCCGGCCTCGTCGTCCTCGTCCAGCTCCACGTCCTCGACCTCATCGGCACCGGCGAGCTGCGCCGCATGCGCCTCCTCGATCTTTGCGTGGTCGGCCTTGTCATCGTTGAAGACGCGCTTCATGTTGATGGCGTAGTTCAGCGCCACGGAGCACACGCGCGCAACGAGCGTCGCCGTGAAGATGCGCAGGAAGTCAGACGAGACAAACACCCCGCGCAGCCAGCCAAACAGCAGGAACGCCAGTATCTGGTCGAGCGCGGTGCTGATGAGGGACGACCCCACAAAGCGCGTGAAGCGCTCGCCGAGCATGCCGCGAAGCCTCTGTGCCAGGCTCTTCTCGCCCGCGGCGCCCTGGCCGTTGATGTCCTGGTCTTGGCTCATGGGCGCACCGCCCAGAAGTCGCTGCCGCCGGCGGCAAACTCCACCGCGTGTCCGCGGGCGGAGAAGAACTCCCCTACCGCCCGGCGGCTGGCCTCGTCCGCGGGCGTGCCGTCGTCTGCGCGCAGCGAGAAGGACTGGCCACCGCACGCGTCGTGCATGTGGACGCGAAGCGCGCTGCCCCGCCGCTCCAGCATCTGGTTGACGGCGATGACGTCGCCTATGGGGATGATGTTCCTGTGCAAGATGCTCCCATCCGGTCGTTTACGACAGGATAGCATCTGCCGCGGGGCGTGCCTGTCGCCCACAAGCGCAACCCAACACTTGTTCACGCTATCTGCGCAGCCTATCCGCACGGCCTGGCGATAGGGGCGCCGCCTACCTGCCGTCCGCGGGGAACGTGACCGTGATCGTGGTGCCGCGGCCAAGCTCGCTTGAAAGGTCGATCGTGGCACCGTGCAAAGCGGCGGCGTGCTTCACGATGGCAAGGCCAAGGCCCGTGCCGCCGCTTGCGCGCGAGCGGCTCTTGTCCACGCGATAGAAGCGCTCGAACACCTTTGGCTGATCCTCCGGCGCAATGCCAACGCCGGTGTCCGTCACCCTGAGGGTGGGATGGCCGTTGACGGGCAGCACGAACACGTGCACGGAACCGCCCGTTCGGTTGTAGCGGATGGCGTTGTCGCACAGGTTCTTGACGAGCTCGTCCAGAAGGCGGGGGTAGCCGCTGACGCGGACGTTCGCGCCCTGGATGTGCAGCGTGACGTTTGCCTTGCGCGCCCTGTCCTGAAGCCGGTCCACCACGTCTTGCGCGACGGACAGCAGGTCCACGTCCTGCGGCTCGCCAAAGAGCGCCTGGTCGCCCACGCGCTCGGACTCGTCCATCTTCGAGAGCATGAGGATGTCGGACACGAGGCTCGAGAGCCTCTGGGCGTCGCCGTAGATGCGGCTTGCGAAGTCGCGCACGTCCTCCGGGCGCACGAAGCCGTCGCGCAGGAGCTCCGAGGCGCCGGATATCGACGCGATGGGCGTCTTCAGCTCGTGGGTGACGTTCGCCGTGAACTCCTGGCGCATGACATCTGCGTCCACGATCCTGTCCATGCGGGCCTTCAGCTCGACCTGTTGCTCGTTCAGGCGCCTGACCAGCGGATCGAGCTCCTCGTACGGAGAGACCGCGTTTCCCGATGCCGTGTCGATGGCTAGTATGGGCTGCACGAAGCGCCACGCGAGCGAGCGCGACACGATCCACGACACGCCCACGACCACGGCGACCGTTCCTATCACGAACCACAGGTCGTTCGCGATGACGCGCATGATGCCGTCGCGGTCCTCCGAGAGCCGGAGCACGTTTCCGGAGTCCAGGCGCTGCGCCTGGTAGATGCTCACATACCCCACGGTCTCGCTGTCGCGCTCCGAGCTGCCCCTGCCGCCCTTGAGCGCCGCGGCGACCTCCGGGCGCGAGCGGTGGTTCGGAAGCGACGACGCGGAGACGAGCGAGTCGTACAGCACCGTGCCGTCCTTCGCGACGAGCGTCGCGCGCACGTCGCCCAGATCCAGGCCGCGCAGCACGGAGGACTCGCTGCGGCCGTAGCTCGCCGTCTCGTTCAGGGTCGAGCTCACGGCCTCGCACTCGCGCCCAAGGCCCCCCGAGGCGTCCTCCACGACGGAGCGCTGGTAGATGTAGGCGGACGCAAGCGAGACGAGCAGGCACGCCGCCACGCACACCCCCGCGAGCGCGAGGAAGATGCGACGCGAGAGCGAGGCTCCGCCATGCGACTCCCCGCCCTTGCGCGCGCTTCCCGACAACTTGAGTCCCACCATGGTCTCCACCCATCCAAACGCGGCCCCCGCACGTGCGAGGGCCGCGGCCTTTGCCTGCTATCCGCGCGCGCGATACCCCACGCCGCGCACCGTCTCTATGAGGTCCGCATGGTCGCCGAGCTTCGCACGCAGCTGCTGCACGTGCACGTCGACCGTGCGCGAGCCACCGTCGAAGTCCCAGCCCCACACCCGCTGGAGCAGCTCCTCGCGGCTGAAGACCTCGCCGGGGTAGCGCATCAGGAACTCCAGGAGGTCGAACTCCCGCTGGGTGAGCGTCATCTCGGCGCCCTCGAGCGTCACCTCGCGACGCTTCGGCCACAGCGTGAGCGGACCGAGCGAGAGGACCTCGTTCTTCTCGCCCGTGGCGCTTCTTCCCGCGCGGCGGAGAAGGGCACGCACGCGGCTGACCATCTCCATCATGCCGAAGGGCTTTGCCAGGTAGTCGTCCGCGCCGTTGTCGAGCGCACGCACGGTGTCGAGCTCCGTGTCCTTGGCCGTGAGCATCATGACCGGCACGTTCTCGAGGCCGGGCGTGCGGCGGATGCGCCTGAGGATCTGCAGGCCGTCCGTGTCCGGGAGCATGATGTCAAGCAGCACCGCCTCCGGCACGCGCTTCGCGCACGCGACGCGGAACTCCGCGTCGTCCGAGAAGCCCTCCGCCTCGATGCCCGCCTGCTTCAGGGCGTAGATCGTAAGCTCGCGGATGTTGGTGTCGTCTTCGACGTAGTAGACCACGTTCTGTCATTCCCCCATCGTGCGTCCGCGGTACGAGCCCGTAGCGCGGAAGATGGACCAGTCCGAAACGCTCTGCGCGTGGTCGCCCATGCGCTCGTAGTACTTCGCGACGGAAAGAATCTCCGGCGCGACGCTCGCAGGCTCCTCCCCCGCCTTCAGGAGGGCGACGACGCGCGTGCGAACCTGCTCGTACAGCTTGTCCATCGTGTCGTCCTCCACGAAGACGTTTTCCGCAACGGAGACGTCGCCGCTGCCGAACGACTCCACGGCCTGCAGGACCATTTTAGCCGCGTTGTCGGCCATGGCCACCAGTAAGTCGGCGACCTCCTTCGGCGTGCCGAGGTCGACCTCCACGGAGAGGAGCGCCGTCTCGTAGGCCATCTCGTCGATGCGGGCGAGGTCCGATATCGCCCTGAACGACGCGGTGACCAGGCGAAGGTCGCTTGCCATGGGCTGCTGCAGGAGCATGAGGCTCATGCAGGTGTCCTCGACGTTGCGGTGCAGGCGCTCGAAGGCGTCATGACCGTCCGCGACCTCTTGCGCCGCGGCCTTGTTGCCCTGGCCGATGGCGAGGGCGGTGTTGCGGATGTCCTCGACGACGGCCTGACCGATGACGGAGACGTGGCCGTCGAGCTGGTCTATCTGCTTGATGTAGGCGCTTCTGGTGGTAACCATTATCCAAACCTTCCCGTGAGGTAGTCCTCGGTCCTCTTGTTCTTTGGCGTGGCGAACAGCTCCGGCGTCGGCGCGGCCTCGACGAGCTCGCCCAGGTAGAAGAACGCGCACTTGCTCGAGATTCGCGTGGCCTGCTCCATGTTGTGCGTGACGATGATGACGGTGTGGTCGCGCGCGACCTTGACCGCGAGCTCCTCCACGAGTCCCGTGGAGATGGGGTCGAGCGCGGAGGTGGGCTCGTCCATGAGCAGCACCTCCGGGTTCACGGCAAGGGCGCGCGCGATGCACAGGCGCTGCGCCTGGCCGCCGGAGAGCGACAGGCCCGAGTGGTCGAGCTTGTCCTTCACCTCGTCCCAGAGGCCGACGCCCGTGAGGGTGGTCTCGACGATCTCGTCGAGCTCCGCCTTGCTGTGGTGCCCGTAGTGCCTGGGACCGTACGTCACGTTGTCGTAGATGGAGAGCGGAAACGGGTTGGGCTTCTGGAACACCATGCCCACGCGACGCCTCAGCTCGTACACGTCGTACTTCTCGTATACGTCGGTCTTGCCCAGGAGCACCTTGCCCTCCACGCGGCAGCCGTCGATGCGGTCGTTCATGCGGTTGAGGCAGCGCAGGAGTGTCGACTTGCCGCAGCCGGACGGGCCGATGAACGCGGTGACCTTGCCGGCGGGCATGTCGAGCGTGATGTCCTTCAGGGCCTGGTGGTCGCCGTAGTAGAGGTTGAGGTTCTGGACCGACATGCTCTCTGCCATTAGCCAAACCTCCCGTTGAGATAGTCGTTGAGGCGCTGGTCCTTTGGGGCGCCGAAGATCTGCGGCGTGTCGCCGCATTCGACCATGGTGCCCATGAGGAAGAACGCGGTGCGGTTGGAGACGCGGCTCGCCTGCTGCATGTTGTGCGTGACGATGATGACGCAGATGCCGCGGCTCGCCATGTCCGTGATGGTCTCCTCGATCGCGAACGTCGCGATGGGGTCGAGCGCGGAGCAGGGCTCGTCCATGAGGACGACGTCCGGCTCGAGCGCGAGCGTGCGCGCGATGCACAGGCGCTGCTGCTGACCGCCGGAGAGCGCGTAGGCGGAGTCGCGGAGCTTGTCCTTCACCTCGTCCCAGAGTGCGGCGGAGCGCAGGCTCTTCTCGACGCGCTCGTCGAGGTCTGCGCGCTTCGTCATGCCGTGGCTCTTGAGGGCGAACGCGATGTTCTCGTAGATGGACTTGCGGAACGGGTTTGGCTGCTGGAACACCATGCCGACGCGCTTACGCAGCCACAGGGTGTCGATGCCGCGGGCGTTGACGTTGATGTCGTGGTACACGACCTTGCCGCCGATGACGCAGCCGGGGATCTCCCGGTTCATGAGGTTGATGCTGCGCAGGAACGTGGACTTGCCGCAGCCGGACGGCCCGATGAGGGCCGTGACGGTTCCGCTCTCGAACGAGAGGCTCGTCTCGTTCAGGGCGCGCTTGCCCGAGTAGTCGACCGTGACGTCGTGCGTG
>CACWMM010000064.1:0-11163 GCA_902761955.1 uncultured Olsenella sp.
GGAGTCCGGCCGCTAGGGAGGAAGACATGCTGCACATAGCCTGCGACGTCCACACGCACACGATCTTCTCGCGCCACGCGTACTCCACCATAGAGGAGAACGTGCGTGCCGCGGCGGAGATGCGCGTCGAGCTCCTGGGCTCGACGGACCACTTCAGCGCCATGGTCCACCCCGCGATCGACGGGGAGTACGACCTGCGCGACTTCCAGCACTTCCTGAACGTGCACAGCTGGCCGCGCATCTGGAACGGCGTGCGGCTGCTGCACGGGGTCGAGGCGGACATCGTGGATGTGGACGGCCACCTGTTTGGGCACGGCATCGTGTGCGGGCACGACATCACGGGTCGCGCGCTGCGCCGTCCCATCAACCTGAAGGAGCGCGTGTTCGACGAGTGCGACTACGTGATCGCGAGCGTGCACGACAGGTCGTGGGCGGAGGGCGCGAGCCTGGCCCAGACCACGGAGTGCTACGTGCGTGCGCTCGAGGACCCCAAGGTGCTGATCCTGGGGCACACGGGACGCTCCAGCATGCCGTACGACCTGGGCGAGGTGCTTACCGTCGCGAAGGAGCGCGGCAAGCTGATAGAGATAAACGAGGCCACGTTTGGCGACCACCCCTCCGCGCGGCAGAGCTGCCGCCGGATCGCGGAGCGCTGCGCGGAGATGGGCGTCATGATCTCCACCGGCACGGACGCGCACATATCGTACGGAATAGGCCGCTTCGACCACGTCCGCTCCATGCTGGAGGAGATCCGCTTTCCGCAGAAGCTCGTGGCCACGCGCGACGCCCAGACGTTTCTGGATGTGCTGGGGCGCGCCATCGGCCGGCCGGACGGGCTGTAGCTGGGCACGCCCGTCGCGCCCGCGCCCGGCCGGCGCCGGCGCTACGCCCTGATCGTCAGCTCCACGGGGCAGTGGTCGGACCCGTACACGTCGTCCAGAATGCGCGCGCCCGTCACCCGGCCAAACGCGCGGTCGCTCACCAGGAAGTAGTCGATGCGCCAACCGGCGTTGCGCTCGCGTGCGCGCATGCGGTAGCTCCACCAGCTGTACGCACCCTCGAGCGTGGGGTTCAGCGTGCGGAACGTGTCCGTGAACCCCGCGTCCAGAAGCTTGCCAAAGCTTGCGCGCTCCTCGTCCGAGAAGCCCGCGTTCTCGTGGTTGGTGGCCGGGTTCTTGAGGTCGATCTCCTCGTGCGCCACGTTGAAGTCGCCACACGTCACGACGGGCTTCTGCCTGTCGAGCTCCTGCAGGAACGCGCGGAAGCGCTCGTCCCACACCATGCGCTCGTCCAGGCGCGCGAGGCCCTGCTTCGAGTTGGGCGTGTACACGTCCACAAACCAGAAGCCCTCGAACTCCAGCGCGCACACGCGGCCCTCGTCGTCGGCCACGGGGCTGCCGATCTGGCGAATCACCTTAAGCGGCTCCGCGCGGCTGAACACGGCGGTGCCGGAGTACCCCTTGCGCTCCGCCGAGCTCCACACCTGCGTGTAGCCGGGCAGGTCAAGCTCGAGCTGTCCCTCCTGCATCTTCGTCTCCTGCAGTGCGAACACGTCCGCGTCCAGCGCGTCGAACACCTGCATGAAGCCGGGCTCCTTCTTCATGACGGCGCGCAGCCCGTTCACGTTCCACGAGACGAGCCTCAGCTCGCGCTCGCCGGCCACCTCCTGGGCGTCGGCGGTCTTTTTGGTGTCAGTCATGTCTCTCCTTCGTGGGCGCACCGCGCCCGTCGGGTCCGTTGTCTTGGGTTGCCTTGCGTTAGCCTTGCGGCGCCAGTCACGCTAGCGCTCGTCCTGCGGCGCCTTCCAGTTGGGGTCGCCAAACAGGAACTCCTTGTACCGGGGCATGTCGCGCCTCGCCTGCGCCTCGCCCAGCGCGTAGGCGGTCCTGAGCGCCACCGGGTCGAGCGTCGTGCTCTTCACGGGCATCATGTCCGGGCGAATCACCAGGCAGCGGCCCTCGCGCTCCATCTGCGCAATGCGGTCCAGCTCCGCGTTGTAGCGCTCGGAGCGGGAAAGCAGGGCCTCCCTCACGTGCGGGTGCTCGCTCCCAAACCGGAGGGTCGCGTCCTTCTCGCCCTTGGAGGGCGGCTCCTTGCGGTATCCCGCCGGGCGCGTCGCCACCAGCAGGAAGCGGGTGTAGCCGGCGCGCTCCGCCATGAACAGCGGGATGCCCGCGCCCTCGCCCAGGCCTCCGTCCAGGTACGTGACGCCGTCTATGGGCTGGGGCTTCATCAGCAAGGGAAGCGAGGAGCTTGCGCGTACGCACGCCATGAGGTCCTGCCACGTGGGCATGTCCTCGCGCGTGAACACGCGCGTCCTGCCCGTGTCGCGCTCGAAGGCGGATACCGCCACGCGCGCCGGGTTCGCCTGGAACGTGTCCCAGTCAAACGGCAGGCTGCCGTCCTCCACGCAGCCCTCGTACAGGTAGTCCGCGTTGAAGTAGCGCGTGCCGCGCAGGATGGAGCCAACTCCGGCCGCCGGCTTGGCAGACCCCTCAAACCCCATGAACGCGTTTCTCACGCGCTGCGCGTCGCGGCTGAGGTAGTCGACCGCGTGGCTGGAGCCCGCAGAGATTCCGCATACAAAATCGAAGTATATGCCCTCGGCCAGCAGGGCGTTTGCAAAGGCCGCGGTGTATGCTGCGCGATAGCCGCCGCCTTCGAACACCAGGGCCGTCTTGTGCACGTTGTTTGTGAGTGGTGCCATGTCGCCGCCTTACGTCGAGCGTCAATGCCACAACCTTACCCGTTTGCCGCCCGCGTCCGCACCAGAAGCGCCCGCGGCGCACCAAAGTGCTACGGTAGGCACAGTCACGAGGAGGCAGACATGGGCAAGACGATCACGGACCCAAGGCTCGCCGCGCAAGAGCTGAAGAAGCTCACGGACGCGTCTGCGCACACGGTGTTCTTTGGCGGGGCGGGCGTTTCCACCGCAAGCGGGATCCCGGACTTCCGAAGCGAGAACGGCCTGTACAACCAGCACTTCTCGTCCACGTACTCCCCAGAGGAGCTCTTGAGCCACCACCTGTGGAAGCAGGATCCCAAGGCGTTCTACGACTTCTATCGCAAGATGATGTGCGCGCCGGACGCCAAGCCCAACCAGGTGCACGTAAAGCTTGCGCAGCTGGAGCGCGAGGGCAGGCTCGACGCCATCGTGACCCAGAACATCGACGGCCTGCACCAGGCCGCCGGCTCGAAGAACGTGATCGAGCTCCACGGCTCGACCCACCGCAACCACTGCGTGGACTGCGGCGCCGCGTACGACCAGGAGTGGATGCTTGCCACCACCGGCGTGCCGCGCTGCACGCGCTGCGGCGGCATCGTGAAGCCGGACGTGGTGCTGTACGAGGAGTCCCTGGACGAGAAGGACATAGAGGCCGCGGTCGTGGCCATAAGCCACGCCGACCTCCTCATCATCGGCGGCACGTCGCTCGTGGTGTACCCGGCGGCCGGGCTGGTGCAGTGCTTCAGGGGCTCGCACCTTGCCATCGTGAACCTGGAGCCCATCGCGCAGGATTGCGCGGCAGACGTGGTTTGTGCCTGCGACATAGCAAAGGCGTTCGATTGGTAGGCCGCGAGCGGTTACAATCTTTGGGAACACTCCGGGGCGTGCGCGCGTGCGCGGCGCCCCTTGACCCGTTTGGAAGGTGTACCCATGCTTCGTGAGGACTACTCCACCTGGCGCTGCGGCCAGCACGTGCTGTCGCTGGCACGCCCGCGCGTCATGGGCATCCTCAACGTCACGCCGGACTCGTTCAGCGACGGGGGAGAGAACACAGACCCCGCGGCGGCCGTGGAGCGCGCGCTGCAGATGCTGGACGAGGGTGCGGACATCATCGACGTGGGCGGCGAGTCCACGCGCCCGGGCGCCAAGCCGGTGACGCCGGAGGAGGAGGCGCACAGGATCGTGCCCGTGATCCGCGGGATCCTGGCCAAGGCCCCCACGGCCATCATATCCGTGGACACGCGCCACGCCGCCGTCGCAAAGATCTGCGCGCGGCTGGGCGTCTCTATCCTGAACGACGTGACCGGCTTCACGGACCCGGCCATGGTGCAGGTGGCCGCGGAAAGCGACTGCGGCTGCATCGTGATGCACTGGAACAAGCTGGGCGGGCCGGTCACGCGGCGCATGGTGCAGCTTGACTCCGAGCGCCCCGCGCGGATGCGCCGCCCCGTGCCCACGAGCACCAGGCGCTTCACGCTGCCGGAGGCCGCGCCCGTCATGAGGGAGATCATGGGCTTTCTGGGCGACCAGGCGCGCGTGCTCATGCGCGCCGGCGTCAGCCACGACCGCATCTGCATAGACCCGGGCCCCGGCTTTGACAAGACGTACGACCAGGACGTGGTGATCCAGCGCGCCACGCGCAAGCTCGTCTCGATGGGATACCCCGTGCTGAACGCCGTGTCGCGCAAGCGCTTCGTGGGCGCGGTCTCTGGCGTTCAGGACGCGCCGGAGCGCGACTTTGCCACGACGGGCATCGCGCTCGCGGCCGTGGAGAGCGGCGCGCGCGTGCTGCGCGTGCACGACGTCGCCGGCGTCTGCCAGGCGCTGGACACGTACTGGGCCGTCACGAAGGCGGACCCGCGGCAGGGCTTCGTCTCCATCGGCTCGAACGTGGGCGACAGGCTCGAGAACCTGTCACGCGCCGTCCGCCTGATAAACGAGATCCCCATGACGTGCGTGGTGCAGGCGAGCCACGCGTACGAGACGCAGCCCGCCTACGGCATCGAGACGAACGTGGTGAACGCGGTCGTGGAGATCAGGACCGAGCTTGCGCCCATCGTGCTGATAGACCGCCTGCTTGACATAGAGACGCAGCTGAAGCGCGTGCGCGACCCGCGCCTTGCCGGCCACGGCCCGCGTACCATAGACTGTGACCTGTGCTTTGTGGAGGACGAGGAGCACGCCGGCCCCAAGCTGACGCTACCCCACCCGCACCTGGGCGAGCGCGACTACGTGCTGGTACCGATGGAGGACCTCATGCACGACCCCGTGCGCTACCTCATGCACGCCGGCGTGCCGGTGTACGCGCCGGAGGACCGCGTGGGCCACGTGGTAGCCGAGGTGGGTGAGCTGGATTGGCAGTAGCGACCCCCGACGGCGCCGCCGGCCCCGAGCGCGCCGCGGAGCGCGTGCTTGCCAGCACGACGGTGCGCCCGGACGTGCCGATGCAGATGTACACCTGCCTGCCGCAGGTGCTGGCCCTGGGCCTCGCGCGGGCGCTTGCCGCCGCGGGCCTTTCCGGCGCGCGCGTGGCCTGGCCAAACGCCGTGGCCGTGGACGGGGAGCCGGTGCTTCGCGTGGACGTGCGCGCCGGCTACGACGAGGGCATGTTCGGCAGCTGCGACGTGGTGCTTCTTGCGGGGGACGACCGCGCCTTGCCCAGGGGAGAAGAGCTTGCCCGCGCCCTTGAGCAGGCGTCCGCCCAGTGGGAGGACCGCCTGCGCCGCGCCTGCGTGGTCGCAGGTCCCTTGGCGCCGCTCTTGGACGACTACTTCGAGACGATGGACGCCGCGAACGAGCGCGTGGAGGTGGTGTACCCCAACGGCCGCGTCGCCGCGCGCGGCGTGCTGGCCGGGCTCGACGTGTGGGGTCGCGCCAGCGTGCGCACGGACTTCGGCCGCGAGTTGAGCATCTCGCCGGAGCAGGCGTCCATCCGCCGCGAGCCCTAGCCGTTGATGTCGCGCTGCCTGCGGGCGGCGCGCTTCTCGTTTCTGTGGCGCCAGATCAGGTAGATGCCGCGAACGGTGAGGTTGGGGTCGACGGTGTCGAACACGTCCGTCGCGCCAGAGACGATGCTTGCGAGGCCGCCCGTGCCCACGACGGTGGTGCCTGGCTCGGCGAGCTCGGCCTTGATGCGCGCGACGAGGCCCTCCACCTGCGCCGCCGCGCCGATCACGATGCCGGACTGCACCGCGGTCTCCGTCGTGGTGCCAAGCGCGTGAGGCGGCACCACCAGAGGCACGCTCGACAGGCGCGCCGCGTGGCTGAAGAGCGACTGCGCGGAGGAGAGCACGCCCGGCATGATGGCCCCGCCGCGAAACGCGCCGGCGGCGTCCACCACGTCGATGTTGGTGGCGGTGCCGAAGTCCACCACGATCACGGGCGAGCCGTAGCGCTCGCGCGCGGCGACGGCGTTTGCGATGCGGTCCGAGCCCACCTGGTGCGGGTCTGGCATGTCGATGCGGATGCCGCAGTCGCGCGTGGCGTCTACCAGCAGCACGTCCTCCGCCATGAGGAGGTTGGACATCATGTACTGCCACTCCTGCGTGAGGATGGGCACGACGCTCGCGATGGCGACGTCCGTCACGCTCTGCAGCGTGAGGCCGAACATGAGGAAGTAGCCGTACAGGCGCTCGTGCAGCTCGTCGGCGGTGTCGGTGTGGTCCGTCGCCATGCGCCACTGGCGCCGGAGGGTGCCGTCGGTGTCGAACAGGCCGAGCGTCGTCTGGGTGTTGCCTACGTCCACGGTAAGGAGCATGGGGTGCCTCCGGGTCTTGTCGCACGGGTTTCTAGCGCCTAGTCTACAGGGTGCGAAGGCGCCGTGGCGACGAAAGCGCCATTTCTTCTCCACAACACGCCTATGGGGAATCTGATACACTCCTATAGCTTGACGCCCTGATTGGAACCAGGGCTACCATCCTCGCCTGGTCGGAAACCAGGCCTACCAAAGGAGTCCCAGTATGAAGCAAGGCATCCATCCTAACTACGTGGAGTGCACCGTCCGCTGCACCTGCGGCAACACCTGGGTCACCCGCTCCACCAAGAGCGAGATGACCATCGACCTCTGCGACAAGTGCCACCCGTTCTACACCGGCCAGCAGAAGCTCGTCGACACCGGCGGACGCGTCCAGCGCTTTGCCAACAAGTTCGGTGGCGCCGCCGCCGCCCAGCTCAAGGCCGCCGAGGCCGCGAAGGCCGCCAAGGCTGCGAAGGCCGCCGAGCTCGCCGCCGCCAAGAAGGCCGCCAAGGAGGCCAAGGCCGCCGAGAAGGCCAAGCGTGCCGCCGAGTACGCGAAGAAGGCCGAGGCCGAGGCTGCCAAGCAGGCTGCCAAGGCTGCCGCCGAGGCCGAGACCGCTGCCGAGACCGTCGAGGCCGCGGCTGCCGACGCCGAGGCTCCTGCCGCGGAGTAGGTCTTAGCACCATAGCGGCGCGCCGGGTCGTTGGCGTGTCGCAGCGCATGAGCTTGAGGGGAGGTCGACTTTGGTCGGCCTCCCCTTTTGCGTGCGGGTGCGGGCGCGGGTACAATGCCGGTGCAGGCCCGCCGCCCGCGGCAACCGTCACGCAAGAGAGGTGCAGCCATGGCCGAAGAAGCCTCAACCATACGCACGGACGTCCTCATCGTGGGCGCAGGCCCCGCCGGAATCTTCACGGCGCTTGGCCTGCTGCGACGGGGCGACCGTCGGTCCATCACCATGGTGGAGAAGGGCCTGCCCATCGAGCGGCGCCGTTGCCCGCGAGAGGCGACCGGCCACTGCGCGGGATGCGCCCCCTGCCGGATCACCACGGGCTTCTCGGGAGCCGGCGCGTTCAGCGACGGGAAGCTCTCGCTCTCGCCCGAGGTGGGCGGAGACCTTCCGCAGCTCGTGGGGACGGACGTCGTGGCGGACGGCATCTTGCGCGTGGACGACATCTACCTGGGGCTGGGCGCAGACCCGCACGTGGAGGGCGTCGGGCATCCCAAGAGCGTCGCGGACATCCGCCGCCGCGCCATCAAGGCCGGCCTCAAGCTGGTCGACTGCCCCATCCGCCACCTGGGGACGGAAAAGGCGCAGCAGATCTACGCGCGCGTGGAGCGCGAGCTTCTGGACGCGGGCGTGAACATCCTGTTTGAGCACGAGTGCCTCGAGGTGCTGGTGCAGGGCGAGAAGTGCCTGGGCGCCGTCGTGGCGCCCACCGGCCGGCCCCAGGCCCAGACGCGGGTCCTGGCCGCCGAGACCGTGGTCGCCACCGGCCGGCGCGGCGCGCTCTGGTTTGACGAGATGTGCGCGGAGCACGGCATCACGCACGCGCCCGGCCCCGTTGACCTGGGCGTTCGCGTGGAGGTCCGCAACGAGGTGATGGAGGACGTCAACAACGTCCTGTACGAGTCCAAGCTCGTGGGCTACCCGGCGCCGTTTCGCAACAAGGTGCGCACGTTCTGCCAGAACCCCGGCGGCTTCGTGAGCCAGGAGAACTACGACGGCGGCCTCGCCGTGGTGAACGGCCACTCGTACAAGGAGCGCAAGAGCCCCAACACCAACCTGGCCGTGCTGGTCTCGTTCAACTTCCGCCAGCCGTTCCACGAGCCCATCGCCCCACGCTCGCGGACGCGGAGGCCGGCGACATCACGGCCGCGATGCCGTACCGCGCCATGACGGAGATCGTAGCGTTTATGCAGGCCGTCGATTTGGTGGTCCCCGGCTTTGCCGCGGACGAGACCCTGCTGTACGCGCCGGAGCTCAAGTTCTACAGCAACCGCGTCGTGATGGACGAGCACCTGGACACCAACGTCGCCGGCCTGCACTGCCTGGGCGACTCGTCCGGCTGGACGCGCGGCCTCATGATGTCCAGCGTGATGGGCCTGCTCATGGGAGAAGAGCTCTCGTCCCGCTAGGGGCGCCGCCGGGGTCGCGCGCCCTTCTCGCCCGTGGCACCGGGCCGTGCGACCTGCTGGCGCCGGGCGCCTACTGGCGCTGGAGCGTGAACGTGTCCGTGTACGTGGCCGTCGCGTCGTACGGTATGAGCAGGAACGACTCCTTCGACGTGTGGCTGCACGTGACGCGCGCGACGGCGCGGTCCGCATTGTCGGCAGACCCAAAGCCCACGACCACAGAGATCGTGCCGCGCGCGTCCTCGGGCGTCGCGAGCTCGAACGCGTACGTGCTGTGCGTGGGGTCGTCCGCCGGGTCAAGGCGCTCGCCCTCAAACGTGACGCCGCTTATGGCCTCGTCGCCGTCGCTTGCGTCCGCGTCCTGCTGCGGCGCGGCGTGGTAGTGCGCGACGCAGCCCAGCGTGCCGGTCACGCGGCGCGAGCCGTTGGACAGCGCGTCGATCGTGATGGAAAGCGTCTGCCCCTGCGCGCCAAAGCACCTGGCGCCGGAGGCATCCTGGCTCTGGAACGTGCCCGTCCACGTGCCCACCACGGGCGAGAGGCTCGCGCGCCGTGCGCCCTTGCTTGCGCTTGCCTTGCGAAGCTCCCACGAGCCGCTTGCGGCCGCAAAGGAGAAGTGCGCGTCCACGTCGCATTCCAGCGCTTGGTAGCCACGTCGCCGCACCAGGCGAATGCGGACGTCCTGCTGTTGGCGCTTGCGGTCAAAGGTTGACTTCTTTATGGTGACGTCCGCGTCTTGGTACAGCGTGGCAAGGCTTTTCTTGCTGCTGCCTGAAGACGCGTCCGCCTTGGCCAGGATCGCGCCCACTCCCGCGCGAATGCGCGTGCGAGAAACGCCGCGCGTCGCCGCAAAGGATGCCGCGCCGTCCAGCCGGCACACGTCCAGCCGCCATGCGCCGTCCGCGTCGCGCTCGTACGTAAGGCTCGCGGGCGCCGTTGCGCGCACGCGCCCGCTCTGGTACGTCACGTCCGCCATAACGACGAGCTTGCCTGTCACGGAGCTCCGGCCGCGCACCTTCGCGCCGGTGGCAACAAGGTCTTCCGCCACGTCGAACGCGCCGGCGCTCCA
Source organism: uncultured Olsenella sp. (assembly GCA_902761955.1). Taxonomy (GTDB): domain Bacteria; phylum Actinomycetota; class Coriobacteriia; order Coriobacteriales; family Atopobiaceae; genus Parafannyhessea. The sequence continues at coordinate 9,664 of CACWMM010000064.1, forward strand.
GTCCGGCGCGGGTGCGTGCGCCACGGCGTCACGCTCCACGCGCGCGTCGTCCGGGCCGTCCAGAAGTCCCAGGCCCGCGGCCACGACCGCGGCAACGCACAGCGCCACGGCGAGAAGGACCGCCGCCGTTGCCGCACGGTGGTGCCGCACGGCATCCCACGCGCTTCTCGCCCAGGCGCGCGCCTTGCGCGCGAGAGGCGTCGCGGTTGCCGCGGGTGCGGGTGCGGCTGCTGCGGGCGTCGCCTGCGTCGCGGTATTGTCGCGGCCGTCAGCCTCCGCGGGGGAGGGACGGCTCTGCGTGCGCTGCGCGTCGTCCGACGTGGGCGACGCGCTCTTGCCGTTGTCTTGCATGGGCCCCAGCTCCCTCCCTCGCACGTGCCGTGCGCGAACAGTTTCTCACAGTTTCCTGCGGCGGGCGTGCGGCGCCGGCCTCGCACGGCGGTGGCAGGGCGCCCGCCCGCGCCGGAGCGTGGGGTCCGCGCGGGCGTGCATCGTGGACGGGCTGTGCACCGCCGACCTGCGTGAATACAAAACGCGCCGTGGTGGTATCCTCAAAAGGCTGAACACTTCCGCCGCGCCACCGCGCACGCGCCGCGGCATCCTGAAGGAGAGGGAAATGAGAGACAAGCTAGAGAGGCTCATCGCGGCGTACGCGGAGCTCGAAAAGAAGATGATGGACCCCTCCGTCGTGAGCGACCCCAAGGAGTACGCACGCGTCGCGAAGGAGCACGCGAACCAGGCGGAGCTCGTGGCGAAGGCGAAGGAGTACCTGCAGGCGCTTGACGACATCGAGGCCGCGAAGGAGATGCTGCGCGAGGCCGATGCCGACGAGAAGGAGATGCTGCAGGAGGACATCTCTGCCAACGAGGAGAAGATCCCCGGCCTGGAGGAGGAGATCAAGTACCTGCTGATCCCGGCAGATCCCAACGACGACAAGAACACCATCGTCGAGATCCGCGCCGGCGTCGGCGGCGACGAGGCCGCGATCTTCGCGGGCGACCTGTACAACATGTACGAGCGCTTCGCCGCAGGCCGCGGCTGGAAGATCGAGGTGCTGAGCTCGAGCCCCGGCGAGGCCGGCGGCTTCAAGACCATCGAGTTCAAGGTCACGGGCGAGAAGGTCTACTCCGTCATGAAGTTCGAGAGCGGCGTGCACCGCGTGCAGCGCATTCCGAAGACCGAGAGCCAGGGCCGCATCCAGACCTCGACCGCGACCGTGGCGGTGCTGCCCGAGGCCGAGGACATCGACATCGAGATAAAGGACGAAGACCTGCGCGTCGACACCTACTGCGCGTCCGGCCCCGGCGGCCAGGGCGTGAACACCACGTACTCCGCCGTGCGCATCACCCACCTGCCCACGAACACCGTGGTTCAGTCGCAGGACCAGCGCTCCCAGATCCAGAACCGCGCCGTGTGCATGGAGATGCTCCGCGCGCGCCTGTACCAGATGGAGCTCGAGCGCCAGCAGGCCGAGCAGGGCGCGGAGCGCATGAGCCAGAT
>CACWMM010000065.1:0-17546 GCA_902761955.1 uncultured Olsenella sp.
CGGAAACTAGTCGCACTTTCGATATAGTCGTACACATATATAAGCAACCGTCGGCGCGCATGGGCCGCCGTCGGCATCGGGCGTCCGAGGGGGCGCCCGACGTATGGAAGGGAACCACATGGAACGACCGAACGCCTGGCTCGACTACACGCAGGAGCAGCTTGCAGACCTCGACCGCGTGTGCGAGGGCTACAAGCGGTTCATCTCTGACAACAAGATAGAGCGCGAGGTGTGCGCGGCCTCCATCGAGCAGGCCCGCGCCGCCGGCTACCGCGACCTCGAGGAGCTCGTGGCCCAGGGCGTCGCCCTCGCGCCCGGCGACAAGGTGTATGCCTCCAACCACGGCAAGGGCGTCCTTCTGGTGCAGCTTGGCACCGAGCCCCTGGAAAACGGCCTCAACATCCTGGGAGCCCACATCGACTCGCCGCGCCTGGACGTGAAGCAGAACCCGCTGGACGAGAAGAACGAGCTCGTCACGCTCGACACCCACTACTACGGCGGCATCAAGAAGTACCAGTGGGTGGCCATCCCGCTTGCCATCCACGGCGTCGTATGCAAGAAGGACGGCACCACGGTGAACGTATGCGTGGGCGAGTCCGCGGACGACCCGGTGTTCTGCGTGTCCGACCTGCTCATTCACCTGTCGAAGGACCAGCTCGCCAAGACGGCGTCCGACGTGATCGAGGGCGAGCTTCTGGACGTGATCGTCGGCAACCGCCCCGTGAAGGTCGAGGCCGACGCGGGCAAGGGGGACGAGGGAGATGCCGCGAAGTCTCCCGTCAAGGCCGCGGTGCTCGATCTTCTCGCCTGCGAGCCGGGCATCGACGAGGAGGACCTGCTGTCCGCGGAGCTCGAGGTCGTGCCGGCGGGACCGGCGCGCGACCTTGGCCTGGACCGCTCGCTCATCCTGGGCTACGGGCAGGACGACAGCTCGTGCGCCTACCCCAGCCTCGTGGCGCAGCTCGAGTGCAAGGCGCCGGCGCGCACCGCCGTCACGATCCTTGTGGACAAGGAGGAGATCGGCTCGGTCGGCGCGACGGGCATGACCAGCCGCTTCTTCGAGGACGCCATGGCCGAGATCCTGGATCTGGCAGGCGAGCGCGGCCCACTTGCGCTCAGGCGCTGCCTGCGCAGGTCGCGCATGCTGAGCTCCGACGTGAGCGCCGCGTACGACCCAAGCTACGCATCCGTGTTCGAGCCGAAGAACTCCTGCTACCTGGGCCACGGCCTCACGTTCAACAAGTACACCGGCAGCCGCGGAAAGTCGGGCTCCAACGACGCGGACGCAGAGTACGTCGCGCTCATCCGCCGTTGCATGGACGACGCCGGCGTGCACTTCCAGACGGCGGAGCTCGGCAAGGTGGACGCGGGCGGCGGCGGCACGATCGCCTACATCCTGGCCAAGTACGGCATGGACGTGATCGACTGCGGCGTGCCGGTGCTGAGCATGCACGCGCCGTGGGAGGCCACGAGCAAGGCCGACGTGTACGAGGCCTACCGCGGCTACAAGGCGTTCCTGCAGCTTAGCTAACGCGGCTCCAGAAAGCACCACACACGAATCCGGCGGGGCGGTCCCATCGCGCGTGCGGTCGGGACCGCCCCGCCAAGTTTCCTATCAATTGTCTGTTTATCCCACCGTACTCACAAACGCCACACGCTGCCCTCCTATACTCGGGACCATCTGTTTACTTGACGTCTACGGAGAATTATGTCTGCACTGAACATCCTGTTTGCCGTCGTGGCGTTTGCGGCCGCCGCGGTGGTGGTCTGGCTCTGCGTGCGCTGGCGCCGCCTCAGCAAGACCGAGGGCTACAAGAGGCTGTCCGCCCGCACGTACGCCTGGTGCCTCTCGTTCGCCATCCTGCCCGTCGCGTTTGGCGTGCTGTGCCTGATGGACTACTACAAGGGCAGCCCGCTCGCGCCGTTCCTGTTTGCGGCGGCAACGATCATCTGCGCGATGGCGACGCTCCACCGCGAGAACGGCAAGACGTTCCTGCGCACCGCGCGCGACTTCGTGAGCGCGTACGCGCCGTGGGACTCCCGCCCGCACAAGGCGAAGGTCCCCGGCTTCCTGAGCGCTCCTGCCGCGCGCATCCGCAAGGCGCACGCGGCTCGCAAGGCGCGCCGCAACGAGCGCCGAGCCGCGCGCGAGGCCTCCGGCAGGCAGCCGTCCGCCGTTCGCGCCTGGCTGCACGGCACCTTTGCGCCGTGGGCGAAGACCGACCTCGTGCGCCTGGCCGTCGCGGCGTTCTTCGCGTTCGTCTCACTCGAGATCTGCTGGCACGTCAACCTGGTGTGGATGAACTTCCTCAGCCGCCTGATCGACTGGGCCATGATCCTTCTTGCCATGGGCGCCATGTACTTCCTGTTCCAGCGCCGCAGCTGGGGCGCCGTCGCCGTGGCCATCGCGCTCTACGTCCTCGGCATCGTCGAGTACTTCGTCGTGGTGCTGAAGGGCTCCGTCATCCAGGCGGGCGACATCTACGCGCTCGGCACCGCGGCCGCCGTGTCCGACGGCCTCAAGTTCGACTTCGGCGGCACGGTGCTTCTGGGCGCCATCGCCCTCGACCTGTGCTTCCTCGCGCTCCAGCGCATCAGCCCCGTCGTGAGGCGCTCCGCCGTCGGCCTGGACTCCCCCGTCGACGCCGACGCGTCCTCCGCGACCGCCGCGACGGGCGAGAAGGACGCGGTCCCCGCCGCCGCAGCCGCCCCTTCGCGCCGCGCCGGGCACAGGGTCCTCGGCGTCGTGCTGAACGTTCTTCTCGCCTGCGCCTGCCTCTGCGGCGCATGGGGCACCACCCATGCCGCGTACGCGTGGACGCAGTTCCTTGGCACGAAGTTCTGGCAGCCGGTCGTTGCATACTCTGACCACGGCTTCCTTACCAGCTTCTTCAGCATGTGGTACGGCATGCCCATCGAGGTGCCGCGCGGCTACTCGCAGCAGAAGGCCAAGGGCATCGAGAAGAAGCTTGCCAAGCAGTACGACTCCTCCGATTCCGCAAAGACGTACGCGCGCGCGAAGGCGCAGTTCGACCAGGTGAAGCCCAGCGTCATCTTCGTGCAGAACGAGACGTTCTCGGATCTCTCCAAGTTCTACGACATCGCATACACCGGCTACACCGGACCGGAGTACTTCAACTCCATGAGCGACACCCTCTCGCGCGGCGTGCTGAACGTCTCCGTCGTGGGCGGAGGCACGTGCAACTCAGAGTTCGAGTTCCTCACAGGCAACTCCATGGCGTACGTGGGCACGGGCAAGTACCCGTACAACCTGTACAACTTCTCCAAGGTCAACAGCCTGGCCAAGCAGTTCAAGAGCATCGGCTACGGCACGGCCGCCATCCACCCCAACATCGCGTCCAACTGGAACCGCGACAAGGTGTACCCGCAGCTGGGCTTCGACCAGTTCCTGGACATCAACGACTTCCAGGGCGCGCCCGTGTTCCACAACGGCGTGACCGACCTCGCCACGTACCAGAAGATCCTGGAGCTGATCCAGAACTCCGACAAGCCCATGTTCATCACGGACATCACCATGCAGAACCACACGGGCTACGACAAGAACAACATCCCGGCGGACCGCCTTACCAACTACCAGCTCAAGAACGTGAGCGCATACGAGAACGCCGAGTTCAACGAGTACGTCTCGTGCATCAAGGCGTCCGACGAGGACCTGAAGGTGTTCATCCAGGCCCTGCGTCAGCTGAACAAGCCCGTCGTGCTCGTGTTCTACGGCGATCACCAGCCCAACATCAGCTCGAACTACCTCAACGACTCCGTGTACCCCAACGAGGACAAGAGCTCGCTTGCGCACCAGCTGCGCGCCTTCAAGACGCAGTACTTCATCTGGGCAAACTACGACGTCGCCGGCACGCCCGCCAAGAGCACCAACAAGGAGATGAGCATCAGCTACCTCAGCAGCTACATGATGGAGCTCATCGGCGCGCCGCTGAGCAACCACCAGAAGGCGAACCTCCAGACCATGCTCCAGATGCCGTTCCTCACCCTGATGGGCTACTCGGACACCAACGGCACGTGGCGCGAGTCGTCCACCGAGCTCACGGATCCGTCCGTCAGCGGCGACTCCGCGGCGACGAAGGCTTACCGCAACCTCGACATGGTGCAGTACCTGGAGTTTGGCTCCAAGGTAAAGCACTAGCGAAAAGAACGCGGGCCCGGTGCGGACACACGCCCGGCACCGGGGCACCCCGCACGCCCCGCACGCCTCGCGCGCCCCGCGCTCTCGTGCACGACACGCAGCACACCCCGCATTCACGCACCCCGCACGCCACATGGCATGCGGGGTGCATCTTTGTGCAGCCGCTTTTCTCGGCAGCCGCCTGCATCCAGCCCTCCACGCCCTCGCTCTACCGCGCGGGGGCGTCCAGCCACCTCTTGCGACTCGCGAAGTTCCACACCATCACGACGGCGGTCGCAACCGCCTTCGACGCAGTCACCGCAAAAGCGGACGCGCCCAGAGCGGCCGTGCACGCCGCCATCACCACCTGATTGATGTCCAGGCCGATGACGGAGAGCACCACGAACAGCGCAAACTCCCGCCCACGGGACATTCCCTCCCGGTGCGTGAACACGTAGCGCATTGACGCCGCCTAGTTGAACACGAGCGACACCACATAGCTTGCAGCAGACGCGTACAGCACGGGAACGCCAGCCAGCTGCGACAGCGCCATGAGCACCGCGTAGTCCAGAAGCGTGGCAGCAACCCCCACGACGCCAAACCTTCCCACCTGCCTCGCGAGCCCCATGGCCCCTCCCCTCTTGGTGCCCCCCCACTAAGAACGCGGGCGTTACGGCAACGGTAGCGCCCGCGGCTTAAGCTGGCTTGAAGCGCCCAAGAGTGCGACAACGCTTGAGCGTATCTGAAGGCCGAGTGACCCTCAGCCCAGGAGCGAGAGCACTTCTCGCTTGCAGTCCAGAAACGCCGGGGTGAGGGCGAACTCCGCGGCAGAGACGTTGCCCGCGGGCCGCGGCACCGCGACCTCCGCCGCGATGGCGCTCGGCACGCCGGAGCGCGGGTCGCCGCGCAGCACGTAGATGCGGTCCGCCATGGTCACGGCCTCGTCCACGTCGTGCGTGATCGCAAGCGACGCCATGCCCAGCTCGCGCGACATGCCGCAGTACCAGCTGCGCATGTCCGCGCGCGTCAGGGCGTCCAGCGCGCTGAACGGCTCGTCTAGAAGCGTCACGTCGTTTCCCATCAGGTACGTGCGAAGGAACGCCGCGCGCTGGCGCATGCCACCGGAAAGCTCGCTCGGCCACATGCGCTCCGTGCCAGAGAGGCCAAAGCGCTCGAACAGCGGCTCCGCCTTCGCGCGGGCCTCATGCACCGGCGTGCCCGCGATCACCAGCGGCAGGCACACGTTGTCCAGAATCCGCTTGCTTGGCAGCAGCAGATCCTTCTGCAGCATGTAGCTCACGCGCCCCGGGCGGCCGGTCACGTCCTCCCCGTGCAGAAGCACGCGCCCCTCCAGCGGCTGGGTAAGTCCGGAAAGCGCGTGCAGGATGGTCGTCTTGCCGCAGCCGGAGCGGCCCACCAGGCAGACCACCTCGCCGGCGCCCACCGCAAGGCAGACGTCCCGTGCCACCACGTGCGCGCCCTCGTCCCAGCTCAGAGTCAGGTGGCGCGCCTCCAGCGCCGGTGCGCCCCCAAGCGCGCCGGCCGCGTCCTTCTCGCCCGTAGGCGCCCCCTTTGCCGGGGCGCCGTTGCCCACAGCAGTGGTCACTATGCCTCCAGATAGTCCATGGTCCAGCCGGCATTCACGTCCAGCTTGTTCTCGACCAGGTTCTTGTCGTTCAGCCACTCGAAGTACGCATCCCAGCGCGACTTGTCAATCACGCCCCAGCTCTTCGCGTCGGCCTGGTACTGGTCTGCCAGGTACTTCGCGGATGCCTGCACCAGGTCGGCGGAAAGCTCCGGCGCGGCGTCCAGCAGGATGTCGCCCGCAGCCTTCGGGTGCTTGATGGCGTACTCGTAGCCGCGCTTCGCCGCGCGCACGAACGCCTTCACCACGTCGGGATACTTCTTCGCAAAGTCGTCGTTTGCCGCGATGACCGGGGTGTAGAAGTCGAAAACCTTGTCCATGCTCACGAAGCTGAAGTAGTTGACGTCGTAGTGCTGGACCTTCGCGTTCTGCACCGCCCAGCCCTCGTACACCCACACGCAGTCGAACATGTTGGCCTTCAGGCCCGCGACCTCGTCGTCCACCTCGTACGGCACCATCTTCAGCTTGCTGAAGTCGCCGCCGTCGGACTCCATCACCTGCTTGATGGTCGCCTGCTCAACGGGCATGCTCCACGTGGCGTACGTGTGACCCTCCATCTTCTTGGCAGACGTGATGCCGTCGGCTTTGCGGCTCATGATGCCGGACGTGTTGTGCTGGATGATGGCGGCTACCGCCTCGATGGCCACGGGGTTCTTGGAGCTCAGGGCGTTTGCGATGTAGTCCTGGTAGCTCACGCCCATCTGCGCTTGGCCAGAGCCGATCATGGCCTCCGCCGTGCCGTCCGCCGGCTGCACCACCTTGACGGTGAGTCCCTCGTCCTTGAAGTAGCCCTTCGCCTGTGCCACGTAGATGCCCGTGTGGTTGGTGTTGGGGGTGTAGTCCAGGCAGAACGTGATCTTGCGCGCGGACTTCGGCGCGGACTTCGCGCTGGTGCCCTCCCCCGCGCTCGCGGACGCGTCGCCGGACTTGCCCTGGTACGCGCCGCAGCCGGCAAGCGTCGCCGCGGCGGCAAGGGCGCCCGCCCCCTTGATGAAGCCGCGACGGCTCATGTCGCGCTCGAACGCCGCCTTGTGCTCCGCAAACGTGTACGGGCGAGAAGCGCCGCGCATCGGGGTGGCAAGCTGCTTGTTGAACATCAGTCTTCCTTTCTTTCTGCACGCTTCCAGGGCATCGCGATGCGCTGGAGCCAGTCGACCAGCCCCATGAGGGCCAGCGACAGAACCGAGATCAGTATGATGACCGCGAACATGCGGTCGTATGCAAACGACTTGCGGACGCGCGTCATGTAGACGCCCAGCCCGCTGAACCCGCCAAGCCACTCCGCGATGACCGCGCCCACGATGGCGTAGGTGGCGCTTATGCGCAGCCCGCTGAAGAACTGGTCGAGCGCAGCCGGCATCTTCACCTTCCAGAAGATCTGCCAGCGCGAGGCCCGCATGGTGCGCATCAGGTCTATCAGGTCCGGGTCGACGGAGCGAAACCCTCCCACCAGGCTCACCGTGATGGGAAAGAACGTGGAGATGACCACCAGCACCACCTTCGGCGCAAGGCCGTAGCCAAACCACAGCACCAGGAGCGGCGCGATGGCCACAGTCGGGATGGTCTGGCTCACCGTGACGATGGGGTCGAGCGCCAGGCTCACGGTCTGGAAGCGGTCCATCAAGACCGCAACCACAAAGCCCACGCCCGTGCCGATGACCAGGCCAAGCGCGGCCTCCGTCAGCGTCGCCGCGGAGTGCATCGCCAGAAGCGACGCGTCGGCCACCAGCGCGTACACCACCTGCACGGGGCTGGGCAGCAGGAAGTTAGGCACGATGCCAAACGCCACCACCGCCTGCCACACCGCAAGGATGCACGCCACCGTCAGCGTGGGCACCGCCACCCGGCGCCTGCGCGCGCGCCGCTCCCGGCGCTCGCGGGCACGGGCGCGCTCGCCTCCCGCCATGCCTTCCTGCAAGGAAGCGCCGTCCCTCTCGCCCGCCGGCGTTGCCGTGGGCTCTGCACTGGGCTCGCTGGAGTGGGTCTGCACCTACGCCACCTCGGACTTCGCGTGCGAGAACTCGGTGTCCGTGGGGTGGTACTTGCCGATCTTGTGGTCGGTCGACATCACGTCGCCGTCGGGGCGGTAGTCGATCTTCGCGTACGTCATCATGTGACGGCAGCCGGCCTTCGCGGCCACGAGCTGGCAGTTCTTCAGGCACTCCATGCATGCGTCGTAGTCACCCTCGATCGCGGTCTCGAACGGGCCGACGAAGTAGTCCAGCCCCGTCGAGTCGATGTAGGCGATCACCTGGTCGACCGCAGAGCAGGTCTCGTCGTCGGTCGTGGCGTCCATGGGCAGAAACTGAATCGCGACGGAACAGTTCATGCGCCCTCCCTTCCGGGCGCCAAAAAGGCACCCACGTATCCGTAGGTGCCCGAACATGCGGTGCTCTGGTCCCTACGCCGGCATTACCCGGATCAGGTTCTTAGCAGAGCCTCGTGAGACTGCAAAATCGCAGGTAAATGTGGGTACGTTTGCATCCGTCCACCTCGTTCGTAGAGTGCGAAATGGGCCTTGGAGGGTGAGTTCACCTCGTTCGCAACGCTAACCTAAATCCGCGCGCATATCTGGACTGATTTCTGGATTCTAGGGCTGTATTACCCGAATCTGTAAAAGCGAGGAACACACCATGAAGTACTCAGAAGGCTCGGTAAGGTTGCTGCACGACGACTTGTGGCAGGTGAGGTATTGCTACCAAGTCGAGGACGCCGACGGCAAGAAGATCAACAAGCAGGTGTCGCGCAACTTCCATGCCAAGACCCAACGCGAGGCCCAGCAGGAGAAGGTCAGGATCCACGACGAGCTCGAGCGAACCGCCATCCTCGAGGAGATGATGCCCGTAGCCCTCGAGGAGATACCTCTTCTGTCGGTATTCATGGACAGACAGATCGACGGCATGCTCAAGTCAGGTCTCATCGAGAGCACGACGCACTCGAAGTACAAGAGCGAGGCGAGCCTCATCCTTCGCTTCATCAAGGATGTACCCCTCAACAAGATCACCGGGGCAATGGTCCGAAAGATGGGCCAGGAGATGCTGGCAAAAGGCTATGCGCGCGAGACCGTCGCCCGCGCCCACAACGCCCTCAAGAGGCACCTCTACTCCGCCATGGAGAAGGGCTACATCACCTCCATGCCCATCACCAGGTCGATCAGGCCGCCTCGCCTTGAGAGGAAAGACCCCAACGGGCTGGATGACGAGACCAGAAAAAGACTCCTGGGCATCATAGACGACATGCCCGATGAGCCCCTCACCCTCGCCATTCGGCTTGGACTTGGTGCCGGATTGAGAAACGAGGAGGCTATTGGACTCAAGTGGGACAACGTCGACCTCGACGCCGGCATCATCAAGATCAGGAGCGTCATATGCATGGCGGGCGGGAAGGTTGTCGAGAAGGGTCCGAAGACTTCCGCAGGAAGGAGGGAAATACCCATCGATCCTGACCTCACCGCTCGCCTCAGGAGGAGGGCAAAGGAGGTATTTGGGACCGATGAGTTGCCCAAGCTAAAGGACTTCTACGTTCTCGGAACACCGGATGGGAAGTACTTCCTACACGCCCGGCTCACCCGATCGTTCCAGAGCTTCGCGAAGAAGTGGGACATCTATGGGACCACGGGAGAGCTGGCGACCTTCTATTCGCTCAGGCACACGTACGCAACCATGCTCCTTAGGGCTGGCGTGGATGCAAAGACCGTCGCCAGCCTCATGGGCCATTCCAACGTGGCGATGACGCTCAACGTCTACGCAAGCACAGATCCGCAGGCAAAGGCAGCGGCAGGCGCCGTAGTCGCTGATCTCATGGCGCAGAGATAGCAAAAAGTGTTGCTTCTGTGGTCGAGCAGCTTAGAGCAACTTAGAGCAAGTTGTTGCCTGGGCGACGGACTCCTCACCAGAGCACAAGCGCATATGCTCACACCACGAACGAACCAAGCGAACGAACGAGGCTGGTGAGAGCATGACAGACGCATCCGTTTCCAAGGTCGCCTCCCTGAGGGACAACTCCCCTCTCGCTGATAGACCCGAGTGGATTGGCCCAAGGGACCTGCAGGAGGTGTTCGGCATCGGAAGAACCAAGGCGTTCACCGTATGCCGAACCCTCCCCCATATCTACATCGGTCGCGCGATTCGCGTCAACAAGAAGACCGTCGCCAAAGAGCTCATCGAGAAAGGGAGGCTGCCTTAGGAGCAACACTCTAGCTTTGACGTGAGGTCATCAGCTCTCTATTGTCGGGATGGGGAGCTCTTAGGCTCGCGCAAGACCCTCATAAGAGTGCTATGTCGGTAGGCACTCGCTATATTCCCCGCAAACCAGGAAGACATCCATAACCGTATGCAGCACGGCAGGCGGACATTTGTGTCCGACCCACCCACTAGCATCTAAAGTGGATGATTCTATGGAGTCGGGAACAAAGATGGTTCGTGCCCGCACGCGCCTCATGAGCTACCACCTTCTGAACCCAATCTGTCGAGTCTCCATCATCGGTTTAGAATGATTCCGTATTAGGGAGGCCTGATGGCGCAAGACAGCGGTGGAACAGCACAGAATACCCTCTGGAACACCCCTCTTGAGGAGACCAGTATCGACGTTCGATTGCGTCGCAAGCTTATCAACGCAGGCATCAGGACTCTGGGCGAAGCGTTCGACCTAACCGACCGCGAACTCGACAACCGCATAGGCCCAGACGCGACAGACGAGATCCTCTTGCTCGCAGAGTCCTATGAGAGGGACCCAGCAGGCTTCACCAGAAGGGTAGCAGGCAAGAGAACACCAGAGCGCAAGGCAACGCTCAAACCTGCAGACACGATCATTGCGTCGACAGCACGAAAACCCAACACACCAAGGGTCGGCAAGCACCAATCTGAGCGTACGAGATATGCGGGGCAACTGCCCTCGTGCAACGAATCAAGGTGGCTGATCAGCTTTGAACGAAAGGCGAGGGCGGCCATAGGAGTCGTCGCTGACCATGCCGAGGACGCCTTCATCGCGGAGGCGCTCGGAACCATCTCCGGCGACATGATCGAGTTGAGGCTCTGCATCAAGCGCATCTTCGCGATGTGCCAGAAGTCATCCCCGACGGGGTCGTCGATCGTGGCAGCAAGGAGTCTCATGGACGACGCCCCCGACTCCTTCCTCTTGTACATGCTCGACTCAGTCCAACGAAACTTCACCGGCAACTCAGCCTGGAAGCCTGCCCTTGCCGAGCTCGGCGTCAAGGACAACCAGACTGAGCAGGTGTTACCGAGGCTCCTATACGAGAGGATCAGCTACTGGGGATTCCGAACATATGACGAGGACGAGACCTCCCTCCAATACTTCTACACCATGCTGCTTCACGCAGGACTTGCCTCCTCTGACTGGGAGTCGATCTGGTCGCGGCTCATGCTCCCCCTGGCAAAAGACATGCGCAAGGGGAAGCTCCCCGGAGGCTCCTACCCCACGGCCGACGAGCTCATCAAGCTCGCGAACGACAAGTACAGCGGGTATTACCTCGCCAACAGGTCTGCCCAGAATCTCATATCCAAGGCCCCCGAGATCATAGGAGGTCTCCTGACCAGCGCGCTGTCCGTGGCGACAACACTGTTCGACAGCTCCACAGGCGACGGCGACCAGGTCATGATGTCAAGCGAGCTGCTCCCCAGCCTCGCCATGGAGGCCCTTCGGTCCGTCCTGTCAGTCGAGGGGTCGAGGACCGGCAAGAGGGCATCGCAGATCGTCTACTTCCCCCCTGCCCAACTCAGGCTCGAGCCCTCCGATGGCGAGTCCCCCATCGTGCTCCACTGGGACAGGACACGGTTCCCCAAAGAGTACATAGGCAGGAACGTCACGTACAGAGTCAACGGCGAGAGACTCCTCGAGGCAGAGGTGCTCTCGGGAGTCGACTCGGCCGTCCTGGAAGAGGTCTCCATCAGCCTCAAGCCTGAGAGGGCCTACGACGTCGAGATCGAGCTCTCCGCCGCCGACGACTCCCAGCTCGGAAGGCTGTACGCCACCCAGTCGTTCAGGGCGAACCGCCCAGGCGTCTACGAGTTCCTGAGGACGTCGGACGGAACCGTGCGCCAGAAGGTGAGGCCACTGAGGAGGAGGCGCGACGTGATCTGCCTCGTCGCGCCGGGCTTCAGGGTCGTCCCAAAGGCAGGAATGACCCTTGTGAACACCGACTCGCTACCGGGCGGCTACTCGATACAGACCTTCGACATGGAGGTCATGGGGTGCGGAGAGGTCCTCGACCCAAGGGGCGAGCAGGCCTCCGCATGGTGCGAGGGCTTCAAGGCCACCGTCGACAGGAGCCAGGTGATCGGCGAGGGAAAGGGCGGCTCGGACCTCTACCCGTTCATCGGCGCAGCGGACGGAGACTCCTACAACGCCGCCCTCCCATCGATAGAAATCGAGGGCCTGACGGAAGGCTTCAGCGACCGGCAGCTGGATATCGAGTGCACCTGCGACGGGAGACGCGTCTCCATCAAGCGGACCACGGTCGACAGGCCCGGGCCGGACGGGACGAAGTCCGTCATCCTGAGGCTCGACCAGAGCATGGTGAGGGCCTTCGTGAACGAGGGACACCTGAGAGTGCGCCACAGGGAGAGCGGCAGCGCCATCCTCAGCTACAGGTTCGCGGTCATCCCCATCAGGAGGATCGCGCTGGAGTCGGCCCGCATCACCGCCAACGACGACGTCATGGCCACCTACGCAGTCGTCGTGGACAGGGCCTGCGAGATCACGCACGGCGAAGACACCTCCAGAGCTCACAGGTCGGCACCCAGATACGTCGACGCTCCCCTCTCCGACGAATGGCTTTCCGCGACGGTCTCGCCCTTAGGCGACGGGGAGGACCCCTCGGTGGAGGCCCACGTCTTCCTCGCCGGAATCAACGTGAGCGGCCCCAAAGCGACCCGCGGGGACAAGGACATCATGGCCGACAGGTACGACCTCGCCGAGATGCCCGACAGCTATGGGACGCTTTCCATTGAGTGCAAAGGACGCAGGAATAGCAGAGGCGCGTACCTCTCGCTCGGCGCCGTTCCCAAGTTCTACAAGAAGCTGCCCGTGGCGTCGAGCTACCGCATCACACCGTTCTCCCCGCTCCCCAGCGCATGGAACGAAGACGGAGAAACGCCGACAGAACTGGCGCTTGCCCTCAGCTACGAGTGCGGCTTCCGTAGCGAAGAGTCGCGTTCGAGCTGCACCCTAGGCCTCGGGTCGCTCCTGCTTGGCTACGGCTTCGGCAGGTGCCGCCTGGTATCCACGGCCACCGGCAGGGAGCTCAGGCTCGACAGGCCGGTCGACTACGACCTGGCGGTCAGGCTCACCAAGGTCCTCGGGGGAAGGGAGTATCCCCTTGGCGAGGTCATCAGCCTCCCTGCAGGAGAGACCGGCATCCCGCTCCCCCGCGAGGCGTCCGAGGCCCTCGTGGGACGGCGCCACATAGTGGTCACGTTCGCCGTCGAGGACCTGTTCGGAGACGTCGACTTCGAGAACGGTCAGCGCGTCGAGATCAGGAGACAGTGACATGGAAGACAAGAGGTTCGACCCGGTCGAGGCATCCCGCCACATCTCCCGGTCGTACAGCGAGTACCTCGCCACAACCATCAGGTTCGGCAACCCCAGGCTGCAGGAGCAGCTCGAGGGGATTCTCAGCAAGCCCGGGTTCCTCTCCAAGGGGCCGTTCCTCGAGGCGACCCCGCCCTACACGAAGGGGCTGAGCACGAGGCAGCTCGTAGAGCGAGGAACGCTCTGCGAGGGAATGCTGCGACTCGGCGGAGGCGAGAGGGAGCTCTTCGACCCCGACCTCGTGCTGTACGAGCACCAGGTCAAGGCCATCGAGATGGCGCGGGCCGGCAAGAACTACATCGTCACCACGGGTACGGGGTCGGGCAAGACCGAGTGCTTCATCCTCCCCATCCTCGACGACATCCTCCGAGAGCAAGAGACGAACGGTCCGAGCGCCGGCGTGAGGGCGATGATCCTCTACCCCATGAACGCACTCGCAAACGACCAGCTCAAAAGGCTCAGACAGCTCCTCAAGGGCACCGGCATCACCTTCGGCAGGTATGTCGGAGACACGCCCGAGACACGGGGCGAGGCACGCAAGGCGTGGGACAACGACCACCCGGGCGAGGGCTCCCTGCCGAACGAGCTGCTCTCCCGAGAGGAGATGCGCTCGACCCCGCCCAACATCCTGCTCACGAACTACTCCATGCTCGAGTACCTCCTCCTGAGGCCCAAGGACGCCCCCTTCTTCTCCTCGGTCTTCGGGTCAAACTGGCGCCACATCGCCATAGACGAGGCGCACGTCTACTCGGGAACCCTAGGCACCGAGATCGCCTACCTGCTCAGACGCCTCAAGGCGAGGGTGTCGCAGGCGACCGGCAGGAGGATGAGCCTGCACTGCTACGCCACGAGTGCGACGATGGGCACCGACGCCGACAGGCCGCAGATCGCCCAGTTCGCCGAGGACCTCTTCGGCGAGCCGTTCGACCACGGCGACGCCCCCGCCGTCATAGGGAGCCACAGGGACGACCCGATGGGCTACTTCCACGACGAGATGTGGGGAGCCCTCCCGCCCGACAGGTGGGAGGCTCTGCGTGACGCCGTTGCCAGCGGGAATCCCTCACGCGACGATCTCGTCGGAGTCCTTAGCGGGTCAGTCCCGGCCGACGAGTTGGGCAAGCTGAAGACCTCTGAGCCGAGGCGATGGCTCTCCGAGCTGCTGCTCGGGGACGAGAACTCGAGGAGGATCGTCACCCGCGTCTCCTCGTCCGCAGAGGACCCACTCGACCTGACCGACCTCTCGAGGCTTGAGGAGCTCGGCATCGAGGGGCTCACCTGCGACTCCCGCGGGGCGGCGCGCCTCTCGGCCATCGTCGAGGTGCTCTCATACGCGGAGTTCTCGGAAGGCGTGCCGATCCTGGCAAGCCGCTACCACACCTTCTTCAGGGCGCCGGAGGGGCTGTTCATCTGCCCTGACGACATGAGCCTCACTCCCGATAGGACCGCTGAGCGCGCTGGGGGCGACGGCACCGCAGTGCCGGTGTACGAGGTGTCGGTCTGCAGGCACTGCGGGGAGGCCTACATCCTTGGGACCGTATCCAGCACGAAGGACCACGCATGGCTCGACCCCAAGAGGCCTGACATCGACTCGGATGACAACGCCGCCAGGACGTACTTCAGGGTCCTCCGCGACGAGACGGAGGTGGACGACGCCGAGACGCTCATGTGGCTCTGCCCGAAGTGTGGGACGCTCCACGCCGAGGCGGAGGGCGGCCCGCACCGCCACCGTCACGAGCCGTGCACGAGAATCCCCATAGCCGAGGGGAAGGCTGACGAGGAAGTCGCTCGCTGCGGGCATTGCGGCTATCAGAACAGGTACGCCATCCAGCCCATGCGCGTGTCCCCCGAGGCTGCGGGCAGCATCGTCTGCTATGACCTCGTGCGGGACGTCCCGCCGTTCGAGCGTCAGGAGGACGAGGACGACTTCGACAGCCTCTTCGGCTCGGTGGAGGCCGAGACCGTCAGGGGCGGAAGCGTCGTGTGCTTCTCCGACCGGAGACAGGACGCGGCGTTCTTCGCGCCTGCGATGCTCAGGACGTACAACAGCGTCACCCAGAGGCAGATGATCCGCAAGGCCGTCGACCAGCTCTCTCGCGGCGGCGACGGGTGCAAGCCGAGCGACGTGGCCAGATGGATAGCCAGGGAGCTCAAGACGACGTACCGGCTCGAGGACAGCCGCAACAGCCTCGAGGGCCTCGGAGTCGTACATGTTTTCCCCGAGCCTCTTCTCGAGCTCTTCGGGCAGAACCAAGGCGCCTTCGAGAAGCTCGCCCGCAAGGCCGGCCCATCATGGCTCACCGCCGACGACTACATCACCATCCTGCGCGTTTGCCTCGAGACGCTCAGGGAGCAGGGCGCCTTGATGCGGCCCGAGGGAGCACAGGAGCACATGTCCATCCGGATGAGGCAGAGCCCCGTCGTCCTCGGAGGGAGCGACGACGCCCCGGCAGGCGCCATCCGCTTCGTTCCGTCTCCGAGGAGCACCGGCAACAAGCGGAGCCGCTTCGTTGCCGACCTAGCCCGCAAGCGCCATGGGCTCGACATCTCCCGGAATGACGCTGACCAGCTCCTCTCCAACCTCTATGGGGACCTCAGAAGGCTCTTCGGGACCATGGAAAAGCGCGAGGGCACGCAGCTCGCGTTCGAAGACAGGGCGACGGGAGGGTTCCTGATCTCCGGCGACCTCTGGACGCTGCGGCCGGCAGGAGGTGACCTCCCCCTCTATCTGTGCGACACGTGTGGGTGCATGCTGCAGTACGACACGGGGGGAGCATGCCTCACGAGGAACTGCGACGGGCACCCCAGAAGAGTCGACGCCTCGGAGGCGCTCGGCAAGGACCGCTACTACAAGCAGACCTACCGTGAGGACCCCTTGCCCATCCGCGTCGAGGAGCACACCGCACAGCTCTCGACAAAGCGGGCGGCCGCGGTCCAGCGCGACTTCATAGACGGCAAGGTCAACGTGCTGTCCTGCACGACGACTTTCGAGCTCGGCGTGGACGTGGGAGACCTCCGCGCCACCTTCATGAGGAACGTCCCGCCATCGCCAGCGAACTACGCGCAGCGCGCGGGACGTGTCGGCAGGCGAGCGGGAAAGCCCGGGTTCGCCGTCACTTTCGCGCGGCTCAGGCCGCACGACATCGAGTACTACCGCTCCCCCGCGAAGATTATCGCAGGCAGGACGCGTGCACCATTCTGCTACCTCTCGAATCCCTCGATAGCGATCAGACACATCTACGCGATCATCCTGTCCGAGTACTTCAGGAGCAGCCCCGAGCGGGAGGCGTGCTCCAACAACTACGACGACTTCATGCGCATCTCCGAGGCCAAGCCGGGCGCCCTTGCTTCGGTCGCCCAGTTCATCTCCGACAACCGAGCCAGACTCGTCGGCATCCTCGACGACATCCTGCCCGCAGAGGTCAGCGAGGCGCCGGGGATCGCCGACGGCGCATGGGTCGACGGCCTCGTCGGGGAGGACGGGCGCCTCATGCGGGCACACTCGCTCGTGCACGAGGACTGGGACCGCCTCGAGAGGTCGGCGAATGCGGCCAAGGCCGAGGGCAAGTACGACAGGGCAGGAATCAACACCAGGCAGCAGGGCGTGCTCCTGAAGAAGAAGACCATAGGCGTCCTCGCGGAGTCGGGAGTACTGCCCAAGTACGGCTTCCCCACCGACCTCGTGCAGCTCTCGCTCGTCGAGCAGGAGAGCGCCCTCCCCGAGGACAGGCTCGACCTCTCAAGAGGCTTGAGGCAGGCGATACGCGAGTATGCCCCCGGGGCTGAAATCGTCGCCGGGAAGAGGGTGTGGGGATCCGTCGGGATAACCAAGCCGCGCCAGCGCCCCTACGAGACCAGGCGATTCGGCATCTGCCCAAACGAGGACTGCAGGTCCTTCGTCGTCCCCATCGACACGGGTGAGGACGAGACCGAGTGCCCGCTCTGCCACGAGAGGGTAAGGCTGACCAGCCGGATCCTCATACCGTCGAGCGGCTTCAGGGGGCGCGAGCGTGCCAAGACAGCGTCGTCACTCAGGCGACCTCGAAACTTTGGCTTCGTAGACGTCAAGTTCGCTCAGGACTGGATGCAAGGCAGCGAGATAGAGTGGCGCGAGATGCCCGGCGGAAGGCTCGGCATGAGGCACGCAGGCAACGGCCACCTCTACGCGATCAACCGCGGGCCGGGATCGAGGGGCTTCTCGGTCTGCGGGTACTG
>CACWMM010000066.1:0-9364 GCA_902761955.1 uncultured Olsenella sp.
ACCTTGACTTCAAGGTGCGCTGCGACCCAAAGTGGCTGACGTTTGTGCTGGGACAGGTGCTGGTGAACGCCGCAAAGTACCGCAAGCCGGCGGGGCCTGACGGCGTGCTGGAGCCGGCGAGACTTCGCATAGGGGCGAAGCGTCGCCAAAGCGAGGCGGACGCGCGCGTGACGGTGCTGAGCATTGCCGACGAGGGAATCGGCATTCCCTCCGAGGACGTGGACCGCGTGTTTGACAGGGGGTTCACCGGCCAGAACGGCCGTCGCTTTGCGAAGTCGACCGGCATCGGGCTCTACCTGGCGCGGAGCCTGTGCGAGAAGATGGGGCTTCGCGTGACGCTTGCGTCGCAGGTTGGCCGCGGCACACCACCGTGAGCATCGAGTTTCCGGACTCGGGCAGGTAACGCGGCGGTCGCACACCGTGAGGCTTAAGGTCATCACCACAAGCAGCACCGCGGCGACGACCGGCAGCAGAAGCGGGGACACCCCCTCCACCACCAGGCCCATGAGCGGCGGAAACGCCATCGACCCCACGTACGCGCACGCCATCTGCATGCCCATGAGCGACTGAGCGCCGTCCGCCCCAAAGCGCTTGGGCGTGAGCTGGATCATCTGCGGGTAGATCGGGGCGCAGCCAAGCCCCAGCAGCGCAAGTCCCGCGCCCAGGGCCACGACCCCCGGGACCCCCGGCGCCACGAGCATCGTCACGATTCCCAGCGCCATGACGACCTCGCCCAGCCTCAGCAGCTGTCTGCCGTCGAGCCTCAAGGTGAGCACGCCCGAGAGGAACCTGCCCACGGTGATCCCCGCATAGAAGAGCGAGGCGAGAAGAGCGGCGGTCTGGGTAGAGACCCCATGCCCAAGCACGAGGAACGTCGAGGCCCAGAGCCCGCACGAGGACTCGAGCGCGCAGTAGCACAGGAAGCCCGCCATCGCCTGGGGCACGCCGGGCCGCGAGAGCAGCTCCCTGCGCGTCGCCGTGGCGCGCCCGGCGCCGTGCGCCCCGCCCTTCTCGCCCGCGCCGCCCTTGCGGTCGTGCCACAGCGGCAGGCTCAGCGCGATCGCCGCCACGAGCGCCACCTGCACCACGCCCACCACGCGATAGCCTCCCGGCCAGCCGGCGGCGCCAGACATCTGCCAGGACATGACCATGGGTCCCGCGGCCGCGCCGATGCCCCAGCAGCAGTGCAGCCAGTTCATGTGGCGCGCCGCGTAGTGCGTCGCCACAAACGCGTTCAGCGCCGCGTCNCCAAACAGCGCCACGGCCGTCAGGGCCACGGACGCGGCCGTGAGCCTGCCCGTTCCCAGGCGCCGCACGAGCGTGTCGGTCATGAGGCTCGAGACGATGGTCCCCAGGCAGATGACGACCGATATCGCGCCGGCGAGCGACACGGCGGCGCCCAGATCCGCGTGCATGGCGGGCCAGGCGGCGCCCAGAAGGCCGTCGGGTAGCCCAAGGCTCACGAACGCGAGGTAGATGATGGCAATAAGTGCATGGGTCATGGGGTCAGCCTCTCTTGGGTCTCTCGTGTTGTTGGTGGGTCCCGGGGTTGTCGGCGGGTCCCGGGCCGGGGCGTGCGCGTCTGGTGCGAGGCGTGCGGGCGCCTTCGCCTTGCCCAACCTTACAAGACCGTAAGGTTCCCGTCACCCAGGCCTATGGCTGCCCCATGCGCGCGGTGGCACCATGGGCATGTAAACCGACGGCATGTCATGCCCAAAGACGCAACGCCGGCGCGTCCGGCAAGAGGAGAAGAACATGGAAACCGTCCTTCAGGTACACAACGTGCAGAAGTACTACGGCTCGAAGGGCCGCGGCATGGGGACCGCCATGACCAAGGCGCTCGACGGCGTGAGCTTCGACGTGCGCAAGGGGGAGTTCATCGCGATCATGGGCACGTCCGGCTCCGGCAAGTCCACCCTGCTCAACTGCATCTCCACCATCGACCGTCCCACGGCCGGCCAGATCGTGGTCGACGGCCGTGACGTCACCAGCATGAGGCAGAGGGACCTCTCGCGCTTCCGCCGCGAGCGCCTCGGCTTCGTGTTCCAGGATTCCAACCTGCTCGACACCCTTACGGGCGAGGAGAACATCGCCCTCGCGCTCACGATCAACCGCGTGAGCCCCAAAGAGATTCCCGGCCGCGTGGAGCAGGTCGCCGCCATGCTCGACGTGGCGGACGTGCTTAAGAAGTACCCGTACCAGATGTCCGGCGGCCAGCGCCAGCGCATCGCCTGCGCCCGCGCCATCGTCACCAGGCCGGCCATCGTCCTCGCGGACGAGCCCACGGGTGCGCTCGACTCCAAGAACTCGCGCCTCCTGCTCGGTAGCCTCGCAGACCTCAACCGCCAGGGCGCCACCATCCTCATGGTCACGCACGACTCGTACGCCGCCAGCTGGTCCAGCCGCGTGCTCTTCATAAAGGACGGCCGCATCTTCAACGAGCTCTCGCGTGGCGACGAGCCCCGCCAGCAGTTCTTCCAGAAGATCATGGACGTCGTGAGCTTCATGGGTGGGGAGGCGGCAGATGTACGCTAGGATCGCCCTCGGCAACGTCCGTCGCTCCATTAGGGACTTCGGCATCTACTTCCTCACGCTCGTGCTCGGCGTCGCCGTGTACTACGCGTTCAACTCCGTCACGCAGCAGAGTGCGGTGCTCAGGCTTTCGGGCAACATGCGCACCCTCGTGCAGGAGCTCGGCACGATCATCAGGGGCGTCTCCATCTTCGTGGCCGTGCTCCTCGCGTTTCTCGTCCTGTTCGGCAACCGCTTCCTCATCCGCCGACGCAAGCGCGAGTTCGCCATCTACCTCACGCTCGGCATGGACCGCCGCCACGTCTCGGGCATCGTCGCCATGGAGTCGCTCGCCGTCGGCGCGGGTGCACTCGTCGTCGGCCTCGCCGTGGGCGTCCTGCTGTCGCAGGCGCTGCTCTACGCCACGGCGCGCCTGTTCAACACCCACGTCACGGGCTTCGGCCTCATGTTCAGCGGACAGGCCTGCGCCTACACCGTCATGAGCTTCGCCATCATCTTCCTCGTCGTCGGTGCCCTCAACGTGCTCGAGGTCTCGCGCTTCAGGCTCATCGACCTCATGAACGCGGACCGCAAGGGCGAGAAGAGCCTCGTCCGCAACCTGCCGCTCTCCGTCGCGCTGTTCGTCGTCTCGCTCGCGCTCATCGGCGTCGCGTACCACGAGCTGCGCGTGAACGGCATGTACGCGATCGACTGGCGCTTCAACCTCGCGACCGCCCTCGTCAGCGTGGGCACGTTCCTGCTGTTCTTCAGCGTCTCCGGCTTCCTGCTTCGCCTGGGCCAGTCCGCCCGTGGCTTCTACCTGCGCGGCCTCAACATGTTTGCGCTGCGCCAGCTCTCCAGCCGCGTCAACAGCGCCTGGGTCTCCATATCCATCGTGTGCGCCGCGCTGTTTCTGGCCATAACGTCAACGTGCGGCGGCTTTGCCATCGTCAGCTCCATCAACCAGAGCGTGAGCGCCATCACCCACTACGACGTGAGCGTCGCCATGTACTCCACCGCCCAGACCTCGCATGCTTCCAATGCCGGCGACGTCAGCGGCAGCGGGAAGGAGGCGCTCCTCAAGGCCTCCGTCCCAGACTGGGACTCCCTCGTCGCGGACTCCGCCCGCATCGACCTCTACCAGGACCCCAGCATGCGCCTGAACCTCAAGATGCTGCGCGGAGACACCGGGGTCGAGCTCCCGGACAGCTTCGCGAAGTACACCAACGGCCTGGACAAGGTTCCCATCTACGTCGTCTCGCTCTCGCAGTACAACGCGACCCTCGCCCTGCGCGGCGACAAGCCGGCTACCCTCAAGGCAAACGAGGCCCTCGTGACCACGGACATGAACAACATGGTCAGCTTCTGGCAGCGCGTCGCCCTCAAGCGCGAGAGCTTCGACTTCCTCGGCACCGCCATGCGCCTGCGCGCACGCAGCACCACGATGGAGTACCAGAACTCCGTCAACACCAGCGTGGGCACGATCGTCGTGCCGGATACCGCGCTCGAGTCCAAGCGCGCCCAGCTCGAGCCCCTCTCCTCCCTCCTCAACGTGAAGACAGCAGACTCCCGGGCGGAGGCCCGCCTCTACAAGGAGGTCGTGAAGGCGCACCAGCCGGGCCTGCTGTTTGCGGCAGGGTCCAAGTCCACGGCAAAGGAGGAGGTCGTCGGCCTCACCGCGATCGTCGGCTACCTCGCGCTCTACATCGGCTTCGTCCTGTTCGTCAGCTGCGCGGCGATCCTCGCCATCCAGCAGCTCAGCGACGTGGCGGAAAGCGCGCCCCGCTATCGGGTGCTCTTCGACCTCGGCGCCGAGCGCAGCATGGTCAACCACGCCATCCTCGCGCAGATCGCCACGTACTTCCTGTTCCCGCTCGTCGTGGCGCTCGCGCACTCCTACGCGGCGCTCGGCGTCCTCGGAGGCGTCATCAAGAGCCTGGGCGTGCTCGACTTCCTGCGTCCCCTCGGCGTCACCATGGCCATCGTGCTCGTGCTGTACGGAGGCTACTTCCTCCTTACGTACGGCATGGCGCGCGGCGTCATAGGCGAGAAGGCCCGGCGTCGCGAGTAGCCGCCCTCCCATGGGTTTTGCGCATCCGCGGTCGGAGCGTCCCGTGCGCGCCGGCCGCGGATTGCTGTAGCATTCCTAGGGAAAGCGCAATCTGGGAAAGGCGGTCGGCATGCCTGGTGGCAGGAGCTTCGTGTGGCAGGGCAAGCGTCTGATGGGCGAGGTCACGCGTCTGGACGAGGACGGTACCGAGTACGTGGTCACGAGCGGTGGGCGCATCTTCACTGGCAACCCGCGGATCGGGTACGTGCCCATGGAGGAGGAAGAGGACCCGAAGTCCGTGGCAGAGGGCCTCGGCGACGTGGCCAACAACATGACGGACCTCTCCGGCGTCCAGGACAACATGCGCCGCTTCGGCACCAAGGGCTACCTCATGCGCGTCGCCCTCGTCCTTCTCGTCATCATGGTCGTGCTGCTCGTGCTGCGCCTCATCATGGGGTAGCGCCCGCGCTTAGCGGCCTATTAAGTCGTTTCCCAGAATAGTTGGGCTAGGTCCTGACGACTGTGGATCCCCGTCTTACCGTAAATGTGTGAGACGTGGGACTTTACTGTTCCGATACTTAAGACCAACTCTGTTGCTATTTCCTGATTGCTCTTAGCGTAGAGAAGCAGGCTTACCACTTCCACTTCGCGTTCCGTCAGCATGAACTGCTTCCCAAATTGCGCGACGCGAGTATCAAATGCCCCCTGCATCGAGCCAGAGTGTGATAAACGAGCGGAAAGCATACGGATTCCGTCGGATACAGTGTGATAAGCACAGAACCCGACTATGAGATTTTCGAAGACATTGCGGCTAAAGAAGAAGTAGGCGATGTATTTATTGAGCGAGAGCAGCGACTTTGCTGCGGGACGCGTTGCGATTTCCTCGACGAACACCAATATTAGAATGACGAACGCTCGTGAAAGCAAACGACTCTGTCTCTTCGATATTCCGGGCTCTTGTTCTGATGCAAAGCTTTGTCGCATTAGCAATGCTGCGACGACGACGATGGCTGCAATCTCTCTTATGGCGTAAAACAGCATCTGCTGGAATACACGTTCTGGGACGACTATTAAAATGGTCGATTGCGCGAGGAAAAGCGTTATGGGAATTCCAATGCGCCATCCTAAGTGCCGAATGTTAAGGACGCTACAGGAGTATTCCCAAGCTCCTACACACAAGAGAAAAGATATCAGTAACCGAAGTAATGGCAGGTTAAGCATTCTTGAAGACAATGTAGTGAGCGCATCGGACACCGTTTGGAATCCTTGAAATTCTCCCAAGAGCAAAATGTACATCTCGGTGCAATATGCTCCAAAGAACACTGATAAGAAAATGAGGCTTTCCTTTCTTGCTACAGTAGTAAAGATGCAGCAGATGAGCACGGTGACGGCGACAATGCACAACAAGATGATTACCTGCGTAAAAAGAAAGCTGAAAGGAGACATGGAGGCGGTGTCCCTCCGTCCGATGATAGGTTGCTCACTCCACAATAATATCACAATTATATGTGCTGATGAGAGTTTACTAAAGGTGTAAATCCGTATGCGGCGGTTGTGTGTTGTTATGAGAGTAACGTGCACCTAATTCAGTCTTCACTCTTAGGCCCTTCTCTTCCAAGGTGTCTATTTGAGGGTAATTGGACCCCATGGATGGAGGCAAGATGGACGGGTCAGAAATAACGAGGCGAGGTTTTATTGCTGGGTGTAGTGCGCTGGGTGCAACTGTGATGTCGGCATGTTCTCAGGGCGCAGGATCGCCCCAGGCTAAGGCAACCGATAATAAGGCAGACCTTGTCCTTCGTGGCGGAGAGATCCAAACCATGAAGACAGATGACGAGGTTGTCTCAGCCGTCGCGGCGGCTGACGGAGAGATTGTTTTCGTCGGAGATGATGAGGGTGTTCAGAAATACATCGGAAAAGACACTAAGGTAATCGACTTGGACGGGCTGTATGTCTTGCCTGGATTTATTGATGGGCACAACCACGGAGCCTCTCATCAGCTTGAAAAGAAGTTTGACCTCTACCTAAACGAGACCGCACCAAATCAAGCGTCCTATCAAAAAGTTATGAAGGATTATCGTGAGAAATATCCAGATAAGAAGTACATCCTTGGTCACGGGCTTAATCTAAATGCTTTTGAGAACAACTCGCCTGCCCATGGCTTCATAGACGAAATAATTGATGATGCTTGCGTCTTTATTCAAGATATGTCTGTTCATGGCTGCCTTCTCAACAAAAAAGCGATGGATGAAATTGGCCTCACCAAGGATACAAAAGCACCTGACGGCGGAACAATTTACACTGACGGAAATGGTGAGCCAACTGGGTACCTCTCTGACTGTTTTAGCTTGACTGCTCCGCTTTTTGCGAAGGTGACTCATGATGCCGCACAGGAGAAGGCAGCTTTCAAGGAGTTCATGAAAGAGATGAATTCATACGGTCTTACTGCGCTCCAGGTGCCTGGCGGGGGATTCGAGGATGGCCTTGATATCATCCGAGAGTTTGCGAAGTCCGGAAAGATGACTATGCGCGTTAGCCTGGGCCAGTTTGTAGATGACCTCAATGCTGATGGCGCAAAGAAGATAGTTAAGGTCTTTGATAAGAATCAGAGCTACAACTCAGATTGGTGCAAAGTAACGCTAGCTAAAGCCATTATTGATGGCGTTCCCGAGGGAAAGAGCGCGCTGCTTATCGATCCTTATGATTCCGCGGCGGGTATGCCTGCAGACTATCGTGGACCGGTTTCTGCCACGCAGGACGAACTGAACGAGATGACTGCTATTATCGATAAGGCGGGGTATCAAGTTGAGTTTCATGCAATGGGTGACGGTGCCGTAAACATGGCTCTTAATGCCTTCGAGTACGCACTGAAGCATAACGGCAAGCGAGATGCTAGGCATCAGATTGCGCATGCCACTCTCATGAAGGATGAAGACATTCCACGCATGGGTGATTTGAATGTCATCGGTGCTATGCAGCCAATGTGGTTCTATTACGATCCGTTCTTCTCACCGTTGGAAGAGAAGGTCTTTGGCAAGGCTCGTTTTGCGAAGGAGTATCGTATCAAGGATATGCTTGATGCGGGTATCGTCATGACGGGGTCAATCGATTACCCGATAACTCTCGAGGCACGACCTTTGACCGGCATTCAGGCTGGTGCTACTCAGTGTTCCCCGTTTGACGGAGAAGAGGACTCTGCGGATTATCTGCGCAACCCTGATCAAGCAGTAACTGTGCTGGACATGGTGAAGATGTATACGGTGAACGGCGCCTTTGCTCTTGAGATGGATAAGCAAATCGGAACGATAGAGGTCGGAAAAAAGGCGGACTTTGTAGTGCTTGGTCAGAACATCCTTTCCTGCGATGTCAAGGATGTCGCCAATACTGGTGTGCTGTATACGATTTCGGATGGAAGAGTCGTCTACACAGGCAAGGATAAAAGCGTGAAGGCCAAGCCAATTCAGGGGGCATAGGAGTACATTATCCTTTAAGCACCTGCATTGTTATCGAGGCTATCTGGCCATCGCGTCATTCAACGCGTGTCTGATGCAGCTATTGAAAGTCCAAACCTAGAAGAATTGGTGGTCGCGTCGCGGAGCCGTGGCGCGGCCCCTTTCTTGTGCGCGGGGCGTATGGGATACTGGCAGGAATCACCCCGCAGGCGCTCTCGCGCCAGATAGGAGCAAGACAGATGGCAGAGTTCATCTACCAGATGGAGAAGGTCCGCAAGGCGTTCGATGGCAAGGTCATCCTGGACGACGTGACCATGGGCTTCTTCCCCGGCGCCAAGATCGGCGTCGTGGGCCCCAACGGCATGGGCAAGTCCACGCTGCTGAAGATCATGGCCGGGATCGAGGACATCAGCAACGGCGAGGCGCGCCTCTCGCCCGGCTACTCCGTGGGCATCCTGCTGCAGGAGCCGCCGCTGGACGATACCAAGACCGTCAAACAGAACATCGAGATGGCGTTTGGCGACGTGATCGCCAAGGTCAACCGCTTCAACCAGATTGGCGAGGAGATGGGCGACCCCGACGCGGACTTCGACGCGCTCATGGCCGAGATGGGCGAGCTCCAGAACCAGATCGACGCCGCGAACGGCTGGGACATCGACAGCCAGCTCTCGCAGGCAATGGACGCGCTGCAGTGCCCTGACGGCGACGAGCCCGTCGAGCACCTCTCAGGCGGCGAGCGCCGTCGCGTCGCACTGTGCAAGCTGCTGCTCGAGGCGCCGGACCTTCTGCTTCTGGACGAGCCCACCAACCACCTGGACGCGGAGTCCGTGCTGTGGCTGGAGCAGTTCCTCAAGAACTACCAGGGCGCCGTGCTCGCCGTCACGCACGACCGCTACTTCCTGGACAACGTGGCGGAGTGGATCTGCGAGGTCGATCGCGGCACGCTGTACCCGTACAAGGGCAACTACTCCACGTACCTGGAGACGAAGTCCGCCCGCCTGGAGATGGAGTCCAAGCAGAACGCGAAGCGTGCGAAGAAGATGCGTGACGAGCTTGCGTGGGTGCGCAGCTCGCAGAAGGCCCGCCAGGCCAAGAGCAAGGCCCGCCTCGCCGCGTACGAGGAGATGGAGGCCGCGGCGGCACGCGCCGAGAAGGTCGACTACACCGACATCCACCTTCCCGTGGGTCCGCGCCTGGGCAACAAGGTGCTGGAGGCAAACCACCTGCACAAGGCCTTTGGCGACCGCGTCCTCATAGACGACCTGAGCTTCAGCCTCCCGCGCAACGGCATCGTGGGCGTCATCGGCCCCAACGGCGTGGGCAAGTCGACCCTGTTCAAGATGATCGTGGG
>CACWMM010000067.1:0-14579 GCA_902761955.1 uncultured Olsenella sp.
CGCGGGCGGCTGGCACACGCGCGCATGCCCGCGCTATCATGGGAGCGTCGTGCAACAGTCCAGCTACGACGCCTGCCCGGACGCCCGGCCGGCCGCCACGCGGCCGCGCCACGCAAACGCCCGCCGGCGCGCTGGACCCAAACGCTGGAGGCATCACATGCCAGTAACCGCGATCGTCCTCGCCGCCGGCGAGGGAACGCGCATGAAGTCGCACCACCCCAAGGTGATGCACAAGGTGCTGGACCGGCCGCTCGCATGGTGGGTGGTCAACGCGGCGCGCCAGGCCGGGATCGAGCGCATCGTGCTCGTCATCGGCAACGGCGCGCAGGAGGTCCGCTCCTATTTCGCGGACGAGAAGGACGTGGAGTTTGTCGAGCAGACGGAGCGCCTTGGCACCGGGCACGCGGTCCGCGTCGTGAAGGACGCGCTCGGCAGCTTTGACGGGCCCGTCGTCGTGCTCAACGGCGACCTGCCGCTCGTCCGCCCGGAGACCGTCCGTGCCCTCGTGGACCGCACGCGCAACAACCACGACGCCTGCACGGTCCTCACCATGACCCCGCCGGACGTCACCGGCTACGGCCGCGTCCTTCTGGACGACTCCGGCCAGGTCCAGGCCATCATCGAGCACAAGGACTGCACGCCGGAGCAGCGCGCCACGCTCCTGGAGTGCAACGCCGGCGCGTACTGCTTCTGCGGCGAGCGCCTTTCCGCCAACATCGACAAGCTCACGAACGACAACGTCCAGGGCGAGTACTACCTCACGGACATGGTCGGCATCTACGTGGGCATGGGCGAGCCCGTCACCGCCGTCCACTGCGACGACTACCGGGAGCTCTTGGGCGTGAACGACCGCGTGCAGCTCTCGCAGGTCACCAAGATCATGCAGCGCCGCATCAACGAGGGCCTCATGCGCTCCGGCGTGTCGATGCTCGACCCGGATCAGGTCTGGGTTGGGCCGGAGGCGACCATCGGCATGGACACCGTCCTTCTCCCCCAGACCATCGTCTGGGGCAAGACCGTCGTGGGCGAGGCCTGCACCATCGGCCCCAACAGCCGCCTGGTCAACGCGACGGTGGGCGACAACTGCACCGTGGACGAGACCGTGATCGTGGACTCCGCCATCGACGACGACGTCAACTGCGGCCCGCGCGCCTACCTGCGCGGCGGCGCCCACTTCCACAAGGGCGCGAAGGCCGGCACGCACGTGGAGATCAAGGGGTCCGAGGTCGGCGAGGGCTCCAAGGTCCCGCACCTCAGCTACATCGGCGACGCGCGCCTGGGCAAGGGCGTCAACATCGGCGGCGGCTCCATCACCTGCAACTACGACGGCAAGCACAAGAGCCACACGGAGATCGGCGACCACGTGTTCGTGGGGTCCGACACCATGATGGTCGCACCCGTCACCATTGGCGACAACGCGCTCGTGGGCGCGAGCTCGTGCATAACGAAGGACGTTCCGGCTGGTGCCCTCGCGCTGGAGCGCTCGAAGCAGACCGTGATCGAGGGTTGGGCAGACCGCTACTGGGACCGTCTGGAAAGAGAGGACTAGCACACAATGTACGAGGACCTTTGCAAGCCCCTTAACGTCGAGAAGAACATCCGCCTTTACACGGGAACCGGCAACCCCGAGCTGGCGCAGCGCATCGCGAACGTGCTTCACCTCGAGCTTTCCGGCCTCATGATCACGAAGTTCGCCAACGGCGAGATCTACGCCCGCTTCGAGGAGACCGTGCGCGGCTGCGAGGTGTTCTTCGTGCAGTCCATCGCCGGCAAGAACGTGAACGACCTGCTCATGGAGACCCTCATCGTCGCCGATGCCGCCACGCGCGCCTCCGCGGCCAGCTTCACGGCGGTCATCCCCCACTACGGCTACGCCCGCCAGGACCGCAAGGCCGCGTCTCGCGAGCCCATCACCGCGCGCCTGGTCGCAAACCTGCTCGAGGCCGCCGGCGTCGACCGCGTCATCACGCTCGACCTGCACTCCAACCAGATCCAGGGCTTCTTCGACATCCCTGTCACGCACCTCACCGCGCTGTACCAGTTTGGCGACTACTTCAAGGCCAAGAACTTCGACCTCAACAACACCGTGGTCGTGAGCCCGGACATGGGCCGCGCCAAGGTCGCGAAGAAGCTGTCCGACTACCTGGGCTGCGAGGTCGCCATTGCCCACAAGAGCCGCCCGAAGCACAACGCGGCCGAGGTCATGGGCATCATCGGCAACATCAAGGGCAAGACCTGCATCGTGAACGACGACATGATCGACACGGGCGGCACCCTGGTGGGCTCCATCCGCAAGCTGAAGGAGATGGGCGCCGGCGACATCTATATCAGCGCCACGCACGGCATCTTCAGCAAGCAGGCCATCGAGCTGCTTGAGGACGCGCCCATCGAGGAGTGCGTCGTGACGGACTCCATCCCCTGCGCCGTCGCCAACACCGAGGGCTCGAAGATCAAGCAGATCTCCGTGGCAAAGGAGCTGGCAGACGCCATCTTCGCGGTGTACGCGAACTTCTCGGTCAGCGGCCTTGCCGGCGGCAACTCCGAGATGTAGCCCCACCCGCTGCGACGCCCGCGCAACCCTACGCGGCACCCGCGACGCAACGCCCAAGGCCCCGTCCGCGGGGCGAGAAGAACCCCCGGCCCGCGCGGCAGCCCCCTCGGCACCGCGCGGGCCTTATGCTAGGGAGCGTGCGTCCGCACACGGGCGCACGATCTTCTCGCCACGCCTTGAAGGGAGGGGTCGCCTTGGCCGGCCTCGTCGCACTGTTTACGCTCTACGCAACAACGATCACGCTGCTTGGCTTCATCGTGTGGGCGCTGCTGGTGATCGCGCGGTGGAAGATGTTCCAGAAGGCCGGGGAGGCCGGGTGGAAGTCGATCATCCCCGTGTACTCCACCTACATATCGTTCAAGATCTGCTGGGGCACCGCGCCGTTCTGGGCGCTCGTTGCGATGGCGGCGTTTGCCGGGGCGTTCGCCGGCACCAGCGCGCCGGCCGACTACCCCATGCTCGGCGTGCTGGTGGCGCTTCTGTACTGCGCCATCGCGGCGGTGGGGCTCGTGATGCTGTACAAGACGTCCCTCGCGTTTGGACACGGCATTGGCATGGCGCTCGCGCTGCTGTTCTTCCCCAACGTGGCCACGCTCGTGCTGGGCTTTGGCTCGTCCAGGTACGTGGGGCCGCAGGCGTAGGAGCGCCCGCGGGCGTAGGTGCACCCGCGGGCCGCTTGCACTTGCGCCGTTTAGGAAAAAAAGGAAAAATTAGGAAAAAAAGGAAAGGAGGGCTATGTACGACAGCATCTTCTCCCCCTCGTTCGGCAATAGACCAACGCAGCTCGTCGGTCGAGAGCGCACGCTGGACAGGCTCGAGACCGGCCTCCACGCGCGTCCTGGCAGCCGCGAGCGCGCGAGCCTGATACTGGGGCAAAGGGGCTCCGGCAAGACCGTCCTTCTGCTCGAGATGGGCGATCGCGCACGCGCGGAGGGCTACGCGGTGTGCACGCCAACAACCACCTCGAACGACATGCCCGAACGCATCATCGAGAAGCTCGCAGTAGAGCGCGACAGGCTGCTTGGCCCGCAGCACCCCACACTTGCCGAGGCGGGCCTGTCCGTCCTCGGAGTATCCGCCAGCCTCAGGATGCCCCAGGCGCAGACGGGCGTCAGCTTTCAGGGCCGCCTGACCGCGCTGGTCGGGGAACTTAACGCAAACGGCATCCCCGTGCTCATTCTTGTGGACGAGGTCCAGGCAAACAGCGAGCCCATCCGCCAGCTTGTCATCGCCTACCAGGAGCTCGTGGGCGAGGGCGCCAACATCACGCTTGGCATGGCGGGGCTCCCCGGTGCGATATCCGCCACCCTCAACGACCACGTCCTCACCTTCCTCAACAGGTCCACGCGCATCCGGCTTGGTGCCATTTCCACAGGTGACGTCGACGCGTACTTTGGCCAGTCGTTCGATGCGCTTGGCGTGCAGGCAGACGCCAGCCTCCGCGCTCGCGCGGCACAAAGCACCCAGGGCTCGCCTTATATGCTGCAGTTGGTGGGCCACTACATCGTGTTGGGCGCCACAGAGGGCAAACCCGTGACGTCCGATCTGGTTGACGAGGCCATCGAGCTTGCGAAGACCGATTTCGAGACGGACGTGTGCGACACGACGCTGCGTGCGCTTTCCGATGTCGACATAGACTTCCTGAACGCAATGACAGCAGATGGCGAGAAGAGCAGGACGTCTGACGTGGCAAACCGCCTTGACGTCAGCGTCGACTATGCCCAGAAGTATCGCAGGCGGCTTATAGACAGCGGAGTCGTCGAGGCTGCCGGACGCGGGTATGTGCGCTTTGCGGTACCGTATCTGGCTGACCACCTTAGGAAGATCAACGGCTAGACGGAGGAACCATGCCCCAGCAGGCACGACCAAAGGACATCCGCATCATCTGCGGGCTGGGAAACCCCGGGCCCGAGTACGCAAGCACGCGCCACAACGCGGGCTTCGCCACGGTCGACGCGCTTGCAGAGCGCCACGGCGCGCGCTATTGGAAGAGCGAGGCGGGCTGCATGGTGGCGCGCTGCACCATGCGGGCGCCGGAGGGCACGCGCGAGGTGCTGCTTGCCAAGCCGCAGGACTACATGAACACGAGCGGCGGCCCGCTCTCCAAGCTGCTGCGTCAGGAGAAGGCGTCCGCGCAGGAAGTGCTCGTGGTGCATGACGAGGTGGACCTCGCGGCCGGCACCGTGAACGTGAAGTTTGGCGGCGGCCTGAACGCGCACAACGGCCTGCGCTCCATCGCAAACAAGCTCGGCACGCGCGACTTTGCGCGCCTGCGCTTTGGCGTGGGGCGCCCACCCGGAAAGATGCAGGTGGCAGACTACGTGCTACGCACGCTCAAAGGCAGCTACCTGCAAGAGTTCGAGCTTGAGGCGCAAGACGCCGCCACGCTTGCAGAGCTCGTTGTCGAGCGCGGCGTTCAGGCCGCCATCGACCGGTAGCCCGAGCGCGCCGAAGGCACCGCCGGAAGGCACGGTTCCCAGGCGCCGGCAATCGGCGTCAGCCATCAGCCGACCTATAACAACTTAATTGGCCCCAACTCAGGCACATTGATCTTCTCGCCCGCAACATCGCGGTATACTGAGCACGTTGTACCGACGCGGTGGACGCCATCCGCCGCGATCGAGGACAGGAGCTTCAGGAGAGGAGTTCGTTAATGTACAAGATCCTCGAAAAGACGCAGTTCTCAGAGAAGGTGTTCAAGTTCCGCATCGAGGCGCCGGAGCTGGCCAAGCACGCACATGCCGGTCAGTTCCTGATGGTTCGCGCCAACGAGTGCGGCGAGCGCGTGCCGTTCACCTTCGCGGACTGGAACCCCGAGGGAGGCTGGATCGAGTTCATCTTCATGGTCATCGGCAAGACGACCAAGATGCTTTCCACCTACGAGGCCGGGGACTCGCTTGAGGACGTCACGGGCCCGCTGGGCCGTCCGACCGATATGGACGGCGACGGCACGTGGTGCGTCATCGGCGGCGGCGTCGGTCTGGCCATCGCCTACCCCGTCGCGCGCCAGCTCGTGGCGACCGGCCACGAGGTCCACGCAATCATGGGCGCCCGCACCAAGGACCTGCTGCTGCTCGAGGAGCAGTTCCGCGAGCTACTGCCGGAGGACCACATCCACATCACGACGGACGACGGCTCCTACGGCGAGAAGGGCGTGGTCACAGCCCCGCTGGAGCGCCTGCTGGAGGCAAAGGCCGTCGACCAGGTGTTCTGCGTCGGCCCCGTCCCGATGATGAAGTTCTCCACCCTGACCGCCCAGAAGTTCGGCACGCCCATCACCGCGTCGCTCAACCCCATCATGGTCGACGGCACGGGCATGTGCGGCTGCTGCCGCGTCGAGGTTGGCGGCGAGACCAAGTTCGCCTGCGTCGACGGCCCGGACTTCGACGCCACGAAGGTCGACTGGAACGACCTGCGCGCGCGTCAGGCTGCATACCGTACCGAGGAGGGCCAGGCCCTCAAGGCCTATGAGGAGGCGAACTGCGCATGCCAGAGGTAAACGGTCGCTGGGTCGCGGATATGAAGGCTCCGCGCACACCCGATAACGAGGAGCCCGCCGCCGAGCGCGCCCACGACTTCCGTCCCGTCGACAAGGGATTCACGGAGGAGATGGCCGTGGCCGAGGCTGCGCGCTGCATGAGGTGCAAGAAGCCCCTCTGCGTGCAGGGCTGCCCCGTCAACATCAACATCCCCGCGTTCATCGAGAAGATCTACGAGCACAAGTTCGGCGAGGGCCTGGACGTCATCCACGAGCAGTCCATGCTGCCCGCCATCTGCGGCCGCGTCTGCCCGCAGGAGACCCAGTGCGAGGGCAAGTGCATCCGCGGCGTCAAGAGCCAGCCCGTCGCCATCGGCCAGCTGGAGCGCTTCCTAGGCGACCAGCCCGAGCTTGCCAGCAAGCCCCAGATGAAGCCCGCCAACGGCAAGAAGATCGCCGTCATCGGCTCCGGCCCGTCCGGCATCACCTGCGCCGGCGAGCTCGCCCGCAACGGCTTCGACGTCACCGTGTTCGAGGCGTTCTTCACCGGCGGCGGCGTGCTGGTCTACGGCATCCCCGAGTTCCGTCTGCCGAAGGCCGTCGTCAAGCGCGAGATCGACGGCCTCAAGGAGCTGGGCGTCAAGTTCGAGTACAACTCCGTCATGGGCAACCTTGCCGATTCCGCGGAGCTTCTGGGCGAGAAGGGCTTCGATGCCATCTACGTGGCAACCGGAGCAGGACTCCCCAAGTTCCTGAGCATCCCCGGCGAGAACCTGCCGAACGTGTTCTTCGCGAACGAGTACCTGACCCGCGTTAACCTGATGAAGGCGAACAAGTTCCCCGAGTACGACACCCCCACCAAGCACGGCAAGCACGTCGTGGTCTTTGGCGGCGGCAACGTGGCCATGGACTCCGTCCGCACCGCGCTGCGCCTGGGCGCCGAGGAGGTCACCCTGTGCTACCGCCGCACCGAGGCCGAGATGCCCGCGCGTCGCGCCGAGGTCCTGCACGCCAAGGCGGAGGGCGTCAAGATCCACGAGCTGGTCTCGCCGCTCGAGTTCATCGCCGGCGAGGACGGCGCCGTGCGTGCCGTCAAGGTGCAGGACATGGAGCTGGGCGAGCCGGACGCCTCCGGACGCCGTCGCCCCGTGCCCATCGAGGGCGCCATCGAGGAGATCCCCTGCGACGTCGCGATTTCCGCCATCGGCACCAACGCCAACCCGTTTGCCGCGAAGATCGGCGGCATGGAGCTCAACAAGTGGGGCTACATCGTCGCGGACGAGGAGACCGGCCGCACCTCCAACCCCAAGATCTGGGCCGGCGGCGACATCGTGACCGGTGCCGCGACCGTCATCCTGGCCATGGGCGCCGGCAAGAAGGCCGCCGCGGACATGACCAAGGTGCTCCTGGGCGAGGACGGCGACTAGCCGCACGCTCTCAGCTTGCATCTGGCTGAAGCCGAGCCCCGACCGCAACGCGCGGCCGGGGCTCTTCTCGTCCAAGGCGTGGGCACGAAGCTCAAACGCCACGGCAGCAACATCACGACGGAGCGAAAACGGACATGCTAAAGGGATGGCCTTGGGTACGCGTGGCTATACTTGAGGTGATACGCGGCACACCGAGCCACCCTGATAGCGACAAGGCGGAGACGATGGACCTGAGACAGAACGTCATCGAGAGCATCCGCACCCTCGCCAAGCGGAACGGGGTTTGCAAGGTCATACTCTTTGGGTCCCGCGCGCGTGGCGACAACTCTGCGAGAAGCGACATCGACCTTGCGGCATCCGGTGGGAATGTCGCAAAGTTTGCCTTGGACGCGACGACGAGGAGGGCCGGCCTGACGCGCTGGAGTCGCGCAACCTAATGAGCCACGCGCATGACGACAGGGTCGCGCCATCCATCATCAGCAAGACGCGCGAGAAGTACATCTTCGTCTTCCAGGAGATGGAACGCGAGCTGAGGGAGAGCTGGTCGCTCGAGGAATAAGAACATCCTGCGCGAGGAGTTCGCGAGGCATATGTGGCATAACTTATAGCCAGATCCTCGTGAAAGTTACAGCCGACGCAACGCAACACATGGGGTCTAAGGGGTCCATTAGCAGCAAAGCGAATCCAGTCAGAATGCTCTCTGGTAACATTATGGGCTGTTGGTGCGCGAAATGTCAGGACCAGCCCATGGGGTACCGCCCCGCAACGGCCAGTTTCCTGATACATGCCATTCTGGAAGGACGGCGGCATGAGTGCTGAGTCGGACGAAATTGACGCCACAACCGCAATTCCCTTCAACGAGGAGTTCTTCGAGCAGGCCATCATCGAGCACATGGTCAACACCCTCGGATACGAGCACCTCTACGGGCCCGACGTCCCTAGGACCGATTCCCTCTACCACGACGTCTTCCTCATCGACGTTCTCCAGTCCAGCCTCTGGCGGATTAACCCTGGGCTGCCGCCCGCAGCCATTCACGAGGCAATCCTCAGGCTAAACGATGTCGAGGCGGGGTCGCTCACCCAGCGCAACGAGCGCTTCTCGGGCTATGTTCAATCCGGTGTGGAAGTCCGCTTCTTCGACGGCGAGGAGGAGCGGAACGACATCGTCCGCCTCGTCGACTACGAGAGGCCGGAGAACAACACCTTCCAGGTAGTTAACCAATGGACGTTCGTGGAGCATGAGAGGAAGCGTCCCGACATCGTCGTGTTCGTGAACGGGATGCCCCTCGTGGTCTTCGAGCTGAAGAGCCCATCCCGCGAGGAGACGGACGCCTCGGACGCCTACCTGCAGCTGAGGAACTACCTCAAGGCGATCCCCTCCTTCTTCGTCCCCAACGCCTTCCTGGTCATGTCGGACATGACCACGACCAAGGTGGGCACCATCACCTCGCCAGAGGACCGCTTCAGCGAGTGGAAGAGCCTCGACGGCGACTACTCGAAGAACAACACACGCTGGCAAACGACCATCGACGGCATGTTCCGCAAGGACCGTCTCTGCGACATCCTGCGCAACTTCATTTGCTTCAACGACTCCGACGAGAAGGTCGTCAAGATTCTGGCCGCGTACCACCAGTACTTCGGGGTGCACAAGGCGGCGGAGCGTGCCGTGGAGGCGGTCTCGGGTGACGGCAGGATCGGCGTCTTCTGGCACACGCAGGGCTCGGGCAAGTCGCTCTCGATGGTCTTTCTCGCCCACATGCTCCAGGAGCGCATCAATAACCCCACAATCGTGGTCATTACCGACAGGAACGACCTCGACGACCAGCTGTTCGGCCAGTTCTCTCGGTGTTCGGCCTTCCTGCGCCAGACGCCGGTGCAGGCAACCTCCCGCGATGACCTGAGGAGGCTCCTAGAAGGCAGGGAAGCCAACGGCATCGTCTTCACCACCATGCAGAAGTTCACGGAGCGCGACGAGCCGCTCTGCGACCGCAGCAACGTTGTGGTGATGATCGACGAGGCCCACCGCGGGCAGTACGGCCTCACCGAGACCATCAAGGACGACGGTACCGTTTCCATCGGGGCGGCCAAGCAGGTTCGTGACGCCCTCCCGAACGCCTCCTACATCGGCTTTACCGGCACGCCGATCGCGCTCGACGGGAGGAACACCCAGGAGGTGTTCGGCGGCTACATCGACGTCTACGACATGACCCAGGCGGTGGAGGACGAGGCGACGGTGCCGGTCTACTACGAGAGCCGCGTTGTGGCCCTGAACCTCAATCCCGACGCTCTCGAGGAGCTCGACCGGGCATACAAGGAGTACGCCGACGATCACGACCTGGAGTCGACGGAGCGCAGCAAGCACGCCATGGGCGGCCTCGACGCAATCCTGGGGGCTCCCGAGACCATTGACACGCTCTGCCGCGACATTATCGCCCACTACGAGCAGAACCGCGAGGGGCTTCTCACCGGCAAGGCGATGATCGTAGCCTACTCCCGCCCCATTGCCATGGCCATCTACTTCAAGCTCATGGAGCTCAGGCCGGGATGGAGGGACAGGGTCGGCGTCGTGATGACGACGAGCAACAAGGACCCCGAAGAGTGGTATGACGTCACCCACGGAATCTCCGACGACTCCAAGTCCGGCGGAATACACCTCGACCACAAGAAGGACATGGAG
The DNA here is from genome assembly GCA_902761955.1 of uncultured Olsenella sp. Taxonomy (GTDB): domain Bacteria; phylum Actinomycetota; class Coriobacteriia; order Coriobacteriales; family Atopobiaceae; genus Parafannyhessea. The sequence continues at coordinate 10,134 of CACWMM010000067.1, forward strand.
AGGCGCTTCAAGAGCGACGACGACCCGCTCAAGATCGCCATCGTCGTGGACATGTGGCTCACCGGCTTCGACGTCCCCTCGCTCGCCACGATGTACATGTACAAGCCCATGAGGGGCCACAACCTTATGCAGGCCATCGCCCGCGTGAACCGGGTCTACCCCGGCAAGGAGGGCGGCCTCATCGTTGACTACATCGGCATCGCGAGCGCGCTCAAGTCTGCCATGCACGACTACACCAAGCGCGACCAGCGGAAGTACGGCGACATGGACATCGCCAAGACCGCCTACCCGAAGTTCCGCGAGAAGCTTTCGGTGTGCCGAGACCTCCTGTACGGCTTCGACTACCGCGAACGAATCTTCTCGGGGAGCAAGGAGGAGCTCGCCTCCTGCATCGTCGAGGGATCGGACTGGCTTCTCGACAGGGACCGCGAGGGGATGCGGGAGGAGTTCCTCAAGCAATCCCAGCTGCTCATGAGCGCCGAGAGCCTCTGCAAGAGCATGGTCTCCGAGGAAGACCAGCACGAAGCCGCCTTCTTCCAGGTGCTGCGGGTGCAGGTCATGCGCATCCTCGGCCGTTCGGGCTCGGGGGGCGGCGGCATGAGCTACGAGGAGTTCAACAAGCGCGTCGGCGCCATCCTCGAGCAGACCGTCCAGAGCGACGGCGTCATCAACCTCTTCGAAGAGGGTGGCGTCGAGGTCTCCCTCTTCGACGAATCGTTCCTGGACGAGATTGCCAGAATGAGGGAGAAGAACGTTGCCCTGGAGACGCTCAAGAGGCTCATCGAGGAGCAGGTGCGCTCCTACAAGAGGACGAGTGTCGTGAAGTCCGAGAAGTTCTCCGAGATGCTGCAGCGCACTCTCAACGGCTACCTCAACGGCATGCTGACCAACGCCGAAGTCATCGAGGAACTTCTCAAGATGGCCCACGAGATGATGAGGGAGCGCGACGAGGGCGAGAGGCTCGGCCTCACGAAGGAGGAGCTCGCCTTCTACGACGCGCTCACCAAGCCCCAGGCAGTGAGGGACTTCTACACCAACGATCAGCTCGTTGCCATGACCCACGAACTCACCGACGCGCTGAGAAAGAATGCGACTATAGACTGGCAGGAGAAGAAGACAGCGCGTGCCGGCATGAGGCGCGCCATCAAGCGGTTGCTGAAGAAGTACAAGTACCCGCCCGACGAGGAGCGAGAGGCGCTGGATACCGTGATGGCGCAGTGCGAGACGTGGGCGGACAACCAGATGTTCCAGAGAGACTAGCGGGAGAGACAGGGCATGGGAAGGCCAAGGGGCAGCAAGAACAAGACGACGAAAGCCACCAACACGCAGGAGATCGGCTTTGAGGAGAAGATCTGGCAAGCTGCCGATCGGATGCGCGGCCACATCGACCCGTCCGAATACAAGAACGTGGTGCTCGGGCTCATCTTCCTGAAGTACATCTCCGACCGATTCGAGCAGAAGCACGCCGAGCTCGTGGCCGAGGGCGAGGGCTTCGAGGAGGACCGCGACGAATACGAGGCGGAGGGCATCTTCTGGGTCCCCAGGGATGCCCGCTGGGAAGCCGTGGCATCCGCGGCGCATACCCCGGAGGTTGGCAAGGTCATCGACAACGCAATGAGGCAGATAGAGGCTGAGAACGACTCCCTCAAGGGTATCCTCCCCAAGAACTTTGCGCGCCAGGAGCTCGACAAGCGCATGCTCGGCGATGTGGTGGATCTCTTCACGAATGTCAAGATGGCCTCTGAGGGCAACACAAAGGATGTTCTCGGCAGGACCTACGAGTACTGCCTCACTAAGTTTGCCGAGAAGGAGGGGAAGAACGCCGGCGAGTTCTACACGCCCACCTGCATCGTGCGCACGCTCGTCGAGATCATCCAGCCCTACCACGGCCGCGTCTACGACCCTTGCTGCGGATCGGGCGGCATGTTCGTCCAGTCGGCCCAGTTCGTCGAGCACCATTCTGGGAGCATCCGCGACATCTCGGTCTTCGGCCAGGAGAGCAACCCGACCACCTGGAAGATGGCCAAGATGAACCTTGCCATCCGCGGCATCGAGGCGGACCTCGGCCCACACAATGCGGATACCTTCTTCGAGGACCTGCACCAGGACAAGCGGTTCGACTTCGTGCTGGCCAACCCGCCCTTCAACGACAGCGACTGGGGAGGGGAGCGGCTTCGCGACGACCCGAGGTGGGACTATGGCGTTCCGCCCGTAGGCAACGCCAACTTCGCCTGGATGCAGCACATGATCCATCACCTCAACGATCATGGGCGTATGGGCATGGTGCTCGCCAACGGCTCACTCTCCAGCCAGCAGAGCGGCGAGGGGGACATCCGCAAGAACATCGTGAAAGACGATATCGTGGAGGGCATCGTCGCCCTGCCTGACAAGCTCTTCTACAGCACGGGAATCCCAGTCTGCCTCTGGATTATCGACAAGGGCAAGAAGGCTCGTTCCGAGGAGTCCGGCAAGGTTCTCTTCGTGGACGCGCGCGAGCTTGGCACGATGGTGACCCGAAAGCTTCGCGAGCTCAAGGACCGCGACATCTCCAAGATTGCAGGTGCCTTCGACGACTTCCGCAAAGGTTCTCTTGAACCCGAGAAGGGTTTCTGCGCCGTTGCCACGCTAGGCGAGATCGAGAAGCAGGACTTCATCCTCACTCCCGGACGCTACGTCGGAATCGCGGACGAGAAAGAAGACGATGAGCCCTTCGACGAGAAGATGAAGAGACTGACCAGCGAGCTCTCGAAGTGCTTCGAGGAGTCCGACCGTCTGCAGGAGGAGATTAAGAAGAACCTGGAGGCAATTGGATATGGAATATAGCACCAGCAGGTACCGGCTCGGGGACCTATGTGAGTTCTACCGAGGAGCGAGCGTACCGCGAACTCGGATGCACGACAGCGGTGATTGCCTCTATATCCACTATGGGGACCTGTATAAGGGTTTCTCATATTGCATTGATGTAGAACGCCAGGAGAAACCAATCCCGTATATCCTGAACAGGGAGAAGATAAAAGATGAGCAACGCCTGCTCGACCAGGACATTGTTTATGTTCTGACTTCTGAGACAGTGGATGATCTCGGCCATTCTTTTCTCTTCAACAATCCGCAACATGTGCCCGCAGTTGCCGGCACAGAGACGACAATCGTAAGGGTAAAGGACCGCTGCATCCTGCTTCCGGCGTACCTGAACTACCTAATGCATTCCCCTCGGTTCTTGAAAATGCTCAGGCAGTATGTACGCGGTATGAAAGTTTTTCGTGTGCACCCCAGAGACGTTGCCCGAATCGAAATAGAGCTTCCCGCCATCGAGACACAGCGCAAGATAGTACTGATGCTCGACGCTATACATGAGAAGCTTTTGGTCAACGTTCGCACAAATGGCTATTTGGAAGAACTCCTCGACGCCGAGTTCGCTGAGATGCAGGCAGAAGCTGACGATACCTGGAAAGATGCCAGCCTCCTCGACATAGCGAATTACAAGAACGGTCTGGCAATGCAGAAGTTCCGTCCCCAACCTGGTGACAAGGGACTTCCTGTGCTGAAAATCCGCGAGCTGGGACAGGGCGAGTGCGGTCCCGATGCAGAATGGTGCTCCTCAGACATCGAGGATTCTGTTCACGTTCGCGACGGAGACCTGATTTTCTCCTGGTCGGGTACTCTGATGCTCAATTTCTGGGCCGGAGGCGATGCTGGACTCAATCAGCACCTCTTCAAAGTGACTTCTGACAAATACCCGTGTTGGTTCTACTACATGTGGACGAAGCATCATATGCGCAGGTTCATCGCGATGGCCAAAGACCGCGCGACAACCATGGGTCATATCAAGAGAAGTGCCTTGGCAAATGCGGCCGTCAAGATTCCCTCAAGCGATGTCTTATGCTCCCAGACGAAAGCCATGCAGCCGCTCATTGACGAGATAGTAGGACTCAAGATTCAATCCCGCAAGTTGGCCAACCTGAGAGATGCCCTGCTTCCCAAGCTCATGTCCGGCGAAATCGACGTCTCGAAGGTCTACCTCACGCAGCCAAATAGCCATTTGTACGAGCGTTGAGCATTATCTTTTGCTGGATGCAATCTATGAGCCAGGAGATTCGATTCTGAGTCTCTATATCGGGAAGCTCTATCTCGATATTTTCAATCATTGCCTTCGTGAGAGCTTTTCGTGTCGCGCCAGACGATGCTAGGGAAAGTAGATGTGGCTTAATGCTTTGCAGGAAAGCAAGGAGGTAGGTCGGGCTTAGCCTATCTCCATGCCGCACTATAGCGACATGCTGATTCACTCTCGCTGGCGTCTGTTCTGTCGGTACCATACATGCCCGTGCAACTGAGTCTCCAGTAATGTTTGGTAGTGTCGGGAATGTTGGTGTAACGGCCTCATTGCTCTGAGGGGCGGACGCCGTCCTGGACCTGAGATCAGTTGCCTATCCTATGCCGCCTCCAGCT